>CADCTL010000088.1 GCA_902805625.1 uncultured Acetobacteraceae bacterium | reverse complement strand
CGTCTGCTCGGCGCCGCCGCGGCGCTGCTGCTCGTCCACCCGACCGCGGCGCGCGCGCAAGACTTCCCGGCGCGCCCCATCACCATGATCGTCGTGTTCGCGCCGAAGGGCACGCCGCGGCCGGTCGTAGAGAAGCTGTCCGGCGCCCTGTCGGCCGCGCTGGAAGACCCCGCGGTGCGGCGCCGCATCGAGGAGCTGGGCTCCGTCCCGCCGCGCCCGGATCAAGCGGGCCCGGACGCGCTGCGCGACCTCGTGCGGTCCGAGGTGGAGCGCTGGTCCGCCGTGGTCCGCGCGGCCGGCATCGGCGAGCCTTGAAGCGGACCGCCGCCGCGCCCTCAGGCCTCGTTCCGGCCCCTCGCCGCCACCTCCACCCCGGCCCAGCCTTCGGTGACGCGCACCAGCTCCGTCACGTCCGCGCCCGGCGCGCCTTGCGCCAACGCGAGGCCGTAGAGCGTCCGCGCGGCGCCGCAGGTGGGCATCACCAAGCCCAGCGCCTCCGCCTCCTCCAGCGCCAAGCGCATGTCCTTCGCCATCAGCTCCATGCGGAAGCCGAAGTCGAAGCGGCGGCTCAGCACGGGTCCGGCGGCGAAGCGCTCGGTCGGGAAGGAGCGGCCGGAGGAGGCGTTGAGCACGCGGACCATCAGCTCCGGGTCCAGCCCGGCCTTCACGCCCATGGCCATCGCCTCGCAGCCAGCGGCCCAGGTCGTGGCGGCGAGCAGGTTGTTGACGAGCTTCAGCGTCTGCCCCTGCCCGACCGCCTCGCCCACGAACACCGTGTTGGAGCCGAGCGCTTCCAGGATGGGGCGCACACGCTCGAACGCCGCCGGGTCGCCGGCCGCCATCACGGAGAGCGTGCCCGCCTCCGCCCCCGCCACGCCGCCGCTCACCGGCGCGTCCAGCGCGAGGACGCCCCGCGGCGCGAGGCCCTCCGCCACCTCCCGCGCCACGCGCGCGCCCGTTGTGGAAAGGTCCACGTAGACGCGCATCGCCCGCCCTTCGACCAGCCCGCCGGGGCCGAGCGCCACGGCCCTCACCGCCGAGGGTGTGGGCAGGCTGACCAGCACGGTTTCCGCCTCCGCCGCGACCGCCGCGGCGCTTCCGCGCGCCTCCGCGCCGCGCGACACCGCGACGGAAAGCGCGGCGGGGTTGGTGTCGTGGGCCAGCACGCGGTTCCCGGCCGCGAGCAGGCGCCGCACCATCGGCGCGCCCATGGCGCCGAGGCCGACGAAGCCGAGCGGGGCGCCGCTCACTGCCGCACCAGCGGGCAACCGCCCTCGGCCAGCGGGCGGAAGGCCTGCTCCCCCGGGACCGTGGCGAGGATGCGGTAGAGGTCCCAGGGGCCGCGCGATTCCTCAGGCTTCTTCGCCTCCACCAAGTGCATGTCGTGGACGTGGCGCCCGTCCTCCCGCACCCGGCCGCCGCGGGCGAACATGTCGTCCACCGGCGTGGCGCGCATCCGCGCCGCGACCGCCATCGCCTCGTCCGTGCCGGCGGCTTCGATCGCCTTGAGGTAGTGGCGCACGGCGGAGTAGATGCCGGCTTGGTACTGCGTCGGCATGGCGCCGCGGTGGCGCTCGGCGAAGCGGCGGGCGAAGGCGCGGCTCTCGTCGTCGCGGTCCCAGTACCAGGCCTCGGTCGCCACCACGCCCTGCGCCGTGGCGAGGCCCAGCGCCTTCACGTCGGTGATGTTGACGAACATGCCGACCAGCCGCTGCCCGCCGCGGGTCAGGCCGAACTCGCCCGCCTGCTTGATGGCGTTGATGGTGTCCGTGCCCGCGTTGGCCAGCGCCACCACCTGCGCCCGCGAGGACTGCGCCTGCAACAGGAAGGAGGAGAAGTCCGCCGTGTTCAGCGGGTGCCGCGCCCGGCCCAGCACGCGCCCGCCCTGCGCGTTGACCGCCGCCTCCGAACCGCGCTCCAGCGCGTAGCCGCCCTCGTAGTCCACGGTCAGGAAGTACCAGCTCCGCCCGCCCTGCCCGAGCACCGCGCGCGTGGTGCCGTTCGAAAGGGCGTAGCTGTCGGAGACCCAATGGAAGCCCACCGGCGAGCACTGCCGCCCCGTCAGCTCGGTGGTGGAAGCGGAAGCGTTGATGATGATCCGGTTGCGCTCGCGGCCCACCTGCTGCACCGCGAGGGCGACCGACGAGTTGGGCATGTCGATGACCATGTCCACGCGGTCGGTGTCCACCCAGCGCCGGGCCAGCGCGCCGCCGACGTCGGGCTTGTTCTGGTGGTCTCCGCCGACCACCTCGATCGCCTTGCCGAGCGCCCGCCCGCCGTGGTCCTCCACCGCCATGCGCGCGGCGACGACCGAGCCCGGTCCGGCGAAGTCGGCGTAGGGACCGCTGAGGTCGGTGAGCACGCCGACGCGCACCACGTCGTCGGACACTTGTGCCTCCGCGGCGAACGGCGCCGCGGCCAACAGGGCGAGCGCGAGCGCCGCGCGGCGTGTGGCTTGCATGTTTCCTCCGGTGCTTGGTGGCCCGCCCTTGGCGGCGGGCCTTGCCGGGAGCCTAACGGTCGCCGGCGGTGTGCACAGCCGAAAACATTCGCGGCGCCACAGCGGGAGCGGCTACAATCCCCCCATCAACGCCCGAGTTGCGCCTGGCACCGCCCCGATGCCGGGCATCGGGAAAGTAAGATAGTACTATGGTAAGGTGGTAAGGCAGGCGGAAAGTAAGGCGGCGGTCGCCGCCCCTCTCAAGCCACCCGCCCCTGCCGCGCCCCGGCGCGGTTCACGCCCCAGATGATCGCCACCGCGCCCAGCGCCACGGCCAACCGCGCGGGCGCTGAAAGCAGGTGGAGGAAGGCCGCCACTAACCCCGCCGCGCCGAGCAGCAACCGCGCGAGGGGACCGACCGGGGCCGTCAGATAGCCCGCGTAGGCCGCGGTGATGGCGACCAGCGCCGCGACCTGCACCGCGGTCGCCAGCAGGATCTCCGCCAGCCCGCCGCGGAGCATGATGCCGGGGTCGTAGACAAAGGCGAACCCCACGGTGAAGCCCGCGATGCCGAAGCGCGTGGCGTGCAGCGAGGTCAGCGTGGGCGGCGCCCCGGCGATGGACGCGGCGGCGAAGGCGGCGGCGGCCACGGGCGGCGTCGCGTCAGCCAGCACCGCGAAGTAGAAGATGAACAGGTGCGCGGGCAGCAGGTCCACGCCCATGGCGAGGAGCTGCGGCGCGCCGATGGCGGCGGCGATGATGTAGGAGGGCGTGGTCGGCAGCCCCATGCCCAACACCAGCACGGCCAGCGCCAGCAGCAGCAGGAGCAGCGGCAGCGACCCGCCCGCGAGGTCCTTGATGATGCCGCCGAAGGCCACGACCATGCCGGTGGCCGTCAGCGCCGACACGACGATCCCCGCCCCCGCGATGGCGACCGCCAGCGGCGCCATGGTCAGCCCGGCCGAAACCAGACTGTCCAAGATCGCCCGCGGCGACATGCGCGTGCGGCGGCGGAGCATGGACACGGCGACCATGGCGAGCGTCGCGCAGAACGCGGCGTAGTTGCCCGACCAGCGCTCCATCATCAGGTAAACGAGCAGCGCCATCGGCAGCAGCAGGTGCGCGTCGGCCAGCACCTCGCGCCAGGGCGGGATGTCGGCGGCGGCCATGGCTTCCATGCCGCGGCGCTTGGCCTCGAAATGCACGGCCGTGAGGATGGCGAAGTAGTAGAGGACGGCGCCGATGGCGGCGGCCACCACGATTTCGCCGTAGGCGATGTTGGTGATCTCGGCCATGACGAAGGCCGCCGCGCCCATCACCGGCGGCATGAGGGCGCCCCCGACGGACGCCGCGGATTCGATCCCGCCCGCGACGGCGGGCTTGTAGCCGATGCGCTTCATCAGCGGGATCGTCATGGCGCCCGTGGTGATGACGTTGGACACGGACGACCCGCTCATCGTCCCGAACAGGCCCGAGGTGACCACCGCGACCTTCGCCGGCCCGCCCGCGAAGCGCCCCGCCGCCGCCGCGCCCAGGTTGGAGAACAAGCGCCCCGTGCCCGACCCCGCCATGAAGGAGCCGAACACGATGAACGCGGCGATGGTTGTCGCCACGATGCCGGTGAGCGGCCCGTACACGCCGCCCGCCGTGGGCACGAGCCAGGAGGCTTCGAGGATTTCCGCAGGCGTGAACACCCGCGTGTTCAGCACGCCCGGCAGCAGGTGCCCGAACTGCATGTAGGCGATGCTGACCACCACCATCCACGCCAGCCCCGGCTCCACCGCCCGCCGCGTGGCCTCCAGCAAGGTGACGATCGCCAGCACCGCCAAAGCCATCATCGTGGGCGAGAACGGGTCCACGTACTCCATGCGGTCCGACACCGCGCCCGCGTTCCACCAAACCCAGATATGCGGCGCGGCGGCGGCGGCGAACCACAGCCAGTCCACGGCGGTCGGCCGGTCCTGGGGCGAGGCGGCGCGCGCCGGCCACAGCAGGAAGATCGGCGGCACGAAGGCCAGCAGGTGGAAGCCGCGCATGGCGATCGGCTCGGGGAAGCCGAAGCCGGCGAAGTAGAGGTGGACGGCGCTCGCCAGCGCCAGCCACCCCGTCAGGACGGGTCCGAGCGGTCCGCGGAGGGTCCGCAACCCGGCGCCGCCGGCGTCAGGCGGCCGGCATCGCGCCGGCCTCGCGGTAGGCGCGCGCGGCGCCGGGGTGCAGCGGCACGCCGTTGTACTTCCACGCCGCCGCCGGGTCGTAGGCCGCCATGGAGCCGTGGATCTGCGTCAGCCGCGCGCCCTTGGCGCGGATCAGGGAGCGCGCCATGCGGTACGCGACCTCGTCCGGCACCGCCTCGTGGACCAGGATCACGCTGTCCATGGTGGTGACCTTCAGGTCCGCGGACTGGAGGGTCGGGTAGGCCGAGGCCGGCAGCACGCCTTCGTTGTAGGCGTAGGTGTCGATCAGGTGCTTCCGCACGTCGTCCGGGAAGGCCACGAGGCGCGCGGCGCGGCGGCCCTGCCCGATCTCCGTCAGGATCGCGGCGGGCTTGGCGAGCGCGACGTAGATGTAGTCCACCTGCCCGTCCCCGAAGGCCGCCGCGATGTCGTTGTAGGACCCGTTGAGGTAGCGCCCGCCGTCGCCCCTGATCTTGTCCGGCGAGGTGCCGAGGAAGCGCAGGATGCGCTGCATCGTCATCTCGTCGGTGGAGGAGCGCTGCGGCGTGCCGAGGCGCAGGCCCCGCTGCGTCAGGATGCCGCGCAGGTCGTCCGGCTGCTTGTCGGCCGCGCGCAGCAGGTTGTGCTCGGTCGGCGAGTAGCCGGTGCCGAGGCTCCGCAGCTTCTCGTGCTTGGCGGAGTAGGGCTCCTCGCCCCGCGCCGCCGCGGCGGTGAAGGCGTCGATGCCCCAGCCCATCTGCGACTGGTTGTTGTTGACGCGCGTCGGGTTCGCCAGCCCGCCGCCGGGCACCACGCGGATCTGGATCTCCGGGTTCTCGTCTTTCACCAGCGCCGCGATGCCCGCCGCCATGGTGTACCAGCCGCCGCCGAGCGAGCCCGCCACGAACTCGAAGGTTTGCTGCGCGCGGGCGGTGCGGACGAAGGGCAGCGCCAGAGCGCCGCCCAAGGCTAGGCGGCGCGGGACGGCTGGGAGCATGGATCGCCTCCGTGGCTGGTTTGTCCGGTTAGCGCGATGATGGGCACGGCCCGCGCTGCACCGCAACACTCAGCCGCCGAAGGCCCGCGGCCTGAGCCCCGCGTGGAACCAGGTGACCATGGAGTAGATGTCGAAGACCGGCAGCCCCACCACCTCGCGCAGGGCCGCTGCGTAAGGCGGCATGTTGGTGCATTCGAGCACGATCGCGCCCACCTCGGGGTGCCGGGCCACCAGCTCGCGCCCGGCGTCCAAAATGTCCCGCTCGGCCGCGTCCACGTCCATGTCGTCCTTCTCGGCGCGGATCAGCACGCGGAAGAATTCCCGTCCGTTCTCCGTCCCGACCACCGGGATGTCGGCCGGAGCGCCGGCCGCGGCGAGGTGCGCCGGCGTGAGGGACGAAGCGGAGACGGTCAGCAGCCCGACGCGCTTGCCGGGCGGCAAGGTCGCTTGCACCCATGGCACCTGCATGAGCGACGAGGTCGCCACGGGCACGCCCACATGGGCCGCGATCTCGGCCTGGAACAGCGACAGGAAACCGCAGTTGGTGGTGATGGCCTCCGCGCCGAGGCGCACCAGCTCGGCGGCGGCGTCGAGGAAATCAGGCAGCAGGCCCCGCGCGCCCTCCAGCACCACGCGCTCCGGGCTCGCCCCGCGCACCACCTTGTAGAGCACCGGGAAGGGCCAGGTGCCGGCGTTGCCCATGTCGCCCGGGATGCGCGGGAAGCGCGCCTCCAGCATCAGGATGCCGAGCGGCGCGCCGTAGATGGCGCGGCCGCCGCGGGCGACGCCGCGCGGCGCCGGGCGGGACGAGGGCTGGAGAGCCATGGGGACCGGGTAGCGCAACCCGCCCCGCGTGTGGAGGGCGCGGCGGCGGGTCGCTTGACGGCCGGTGCCGCCGCGCTCTTTGCTGGCGAAACAAAGGCCGCCGAGAACGGGCCGACGGAGGGAAGCGGATGCGGATCAACGGGACCACCACCCGGCGCGACCTCGTGCGCGCGGGCGCCGCCGCCGGCCTGGCAGCGACCGTTCCGGCCCAGGCGCGCGCCCAAGGGGCACGGGTGGATCCGCTGCGGGTCGGGGTGATGACCGACCTCTCCGGACCCTTCGCCGGCGCGGGCAGCCAGCCCCTGTTCTGGGGCGCCGAAGTCGCCATCGAGATGTTCAACGAGCGCGGCGGCGTGGACGGCCGCCAGATCCAGGCGGTGACGGCCGACAGCCAGAGCCGCACGGAAACGGCGATCAACGAGGCGGAGCGCCTGCTGGGACAGGAGCGGGTGGAGGTCGTGACCGGCATCTACTCCTCCGCCCACGCGGTGCCGCTGGCGCAGCGCTTCGAGCAGGCGCGCAAGATCATGTGGATCACCAGCGCCATCGCCACCGCCGTCGTGAAGGACAAGAACTTCCGCTACGTCTTCCGCCCGACGGTGCATTCCGAGCAGTACGGCGAGGGCTCGGTTTCCATGATCCACGAGCACGCGCAGGCCAAGCTCGGCATGCCGCCGGAGCGGGTGAAGCTCGCGGTGATCTACGAGGACGGGCCGTACGGCACCGGCGTCGCCTCGGCCATCGAGGCCAACGCGAAAAGCCGCAACATGCCGATCGTGCTCAAGGAAGCCTACTCCGCCAGCGCCCCCGACCTCTCGACGCTGGTGACGAAGCTCCGCCGCGAGCGGCCGGACGTGGTCCTCCAAGTGGGCTACAACCCGGACATCACGCTGTTCCTGCGCCAAGCCAAGTCGGGCGGGCTGCGCTTCCGCATGATGATAGGCCACGGCGCCGGCTGGTCGCAGATCGACCGCCTGTCCGAGACCTTCGGCGCGGACGTGAACCACTTCTGCAACGTCGATCCGGCGGGCACGCAGATGCTCGACTGGACCAAGCTCGGCCCCGGCGTTTCCGACCTGGCCAAGGCCTTCGTCGAGCGCTTCCAGGCGAAGCACCGCCTGCGCGACCTGCCGCCGCACGCCTCCATGGGCTTCAACAACACCTGGATCTTCCTCAACGACGTGCTGGCGCCGGCCGTGCGCAAGACCGGCGGCATGGCGGCGGACGCGCTGCGCGAGGCGGCGCTCGCCGTGGACATACCCGTGGGCGGCACCATCCAGGGCTACGGCGTGAAGTTCCACCCGCCCGGCCACCCCATGGCGGGGCAGAACGAGCGCAGCATCGCCGTGGTGATGCAGTTCGAGGACGCCAAGGCGAAGGTGATCTGGCCCACCGCCATCGCCGGCGGCCCGCCGGTGCTGCCGCTGCCGCCGACGCACTCCTTCGCGCTGCGTTCGTGAGCGGCCCGGCGCCGCCGCTGCTGAAGGTCGAGGCGCTCACCAAACGCTTCGGCGGCTTCACCGCCGTCGATAAGGTCTCCTTCGCGGTGGCCGAGGGCGAAATCCTCGGCCTGCTCGGCCCCAACGGCTCCGGCAAGAGCACCACCTTCAACTGCATCGCGGGCATGTTGAAGCCGACGGCCGGCTCCGTGCTGCTCGGGGGCGAGGAGATCGGCGGCCTGACCGCCGACCAGGCCTGCCGGCGCGGCATCGGCCGCACCTTCCAGATCCCGCGCCCCTTCCGCGGCCTGTCGCTGCTGGAGAACACCGTGCTCGCGGCCCATTACGGCGCCGGCGAAACGCTCGGCCGCGAGGAGGCCGAGACGCGGGCGCGCGACGCGCTGCGCCTGGCGCAGTTGCCGGAAGACCCGCACGCCGCCACCGCGGGCCTCGGCGCCGCCGGGTTGAAGAAGCTGGAACTCGCCAGGGCGCTCGCCACCAAGCCGCGCCTGCTGCTGGCCGACGAATCCCTCGGCGGCCTGGACGCGGCGGAGATGCGCCAAGCCGCCCTCATGCTGAAGCGCATCCGCGACGAGCGCGGCATCACCGTGGTCTGGGTGGAGCACATCATGGGCGTGCTGCTGTCCGTGGTGGACCGCGTGGTGGTGCTGGACCACGGCGCCGTCATCTTTGAGGGCACGCCGCAGCAGGCCCAGCGGGACGAGCGGGTGGCTGAAGTGTACCTCGGCCCGCCGGAGTCGCGCGCGGCATGAGCGGCGCGGCGGGCACGCTGGACCTGTCCGGCGTCCACGCCGGCTACGGCGACTTCCAGGCCCTGTTCGGCGTCGGCCTGCGCGTGGAGCCGGGCGAGGCGGTGGGCGTGGTCGGGCCGAACGGCGCGGGCAAGACCACCCTGCTGCGCGTCATCTCCGGCCTGATCCGCCCGCGCGCCGGCACGCTCCGCTTCGGCGGGCAGGACCTCGCGGCCATGCCCGCGCACGAGTTGCCGGGCTTAGGCATCGCACACGTGCCGGAGAACCGGCGCCTCTTCCCGCACCTCACGGTGGAGGAGAACCTGCGCGTCGGTGCCTACGCCAAGGCCGCGCGGGCACATTTCGCGGAGCGACGCGACCGGGTCTACGCCATGTTCCCCCGGATGAAGGAGCGGCGGCACCAATTGGCGGGCACCCTGTCCGGCGGCGAGCAGCAGATGTGCGCCATCGGCCGCGCCCTCATGTCCGGCCCGCGCATCCTGCTCCTGGACGAGCCCTCGGCCGGCCTCGCGCCGCTCGTCGTCAAGGCGGTCTTCGACCTCGTCGCCCGCATCCGGCAGGAGGGGCTGACGGTGCTGATCGTGGAGCAGAACGTGGCGCAGGTGCTGCGCGTGGTGGACCGCGCCTACGTGCTGGAGACCGGCCGCGTCTCGGCGGAGGGCGCCGCCGCCGACCTCGCCGCCGACCCCGCCATCCGCCGCAGCTACCTCGGGGGGCATTGAGCGCATGGACCCTTTCCTGCTGGAAGCGCTGCTGAACGGCGTGCTGCTCGGCGGCGTGTTCGCCCTGCCCGTGCTGGGGCTGAACCTGGTGTTCGGCGTCGTGGACGTGGTCTGGCTCTGCTACGCGGAGCTGGTCATGGTGGGCATGTACGCCGTGTGGTTCCTCCACGTGCAGATGGGCTGGCCGCTGGCGCTCGCCTTCGTCACCTGCCTGCCGATCCTCGCCGCGCTCGGCCTGCTGCTGCACCTGCTCGTGGTCCGGCCGCTGCTGGCCGCGCCGCCGATCAACCAGGTGCTCGCCACCGGCGGCGTGCTGTTCGTGCTGCAAGGCGCCGCGACGCTCGTGTTTTCCACCGACTTCCGCAGCCTCGGCGTGGAGATGCCGCCGATGGAGTTGGGCGAGGTGTTCGTGTCCGGCACCAAGCTCGCGGCCTTCGTCGCGGCGCTGCTGGGCGCGGCGGCGCTCTGGGCGTTCCTGAAATTCACCTACGTCGGCACCGCCATCCGCGCCATCGCCCGCGACCGGGAGGTGATGCCGCTGATGGGCGTGGACCCGAAGCGCATCTACCTCATCGCCTCCGCGGTCGGCGGCGGGCTGGCGGGCCTCGCCGCCTGCCTGCTGGTGGTGCAGCTCGACGTGCATCCCTTCGTGGGCCTCTCCTTCGGGCCGATCACCTTCATGATCTGCGTCATGGGTGGCTTAGGGAACATGCTGGGCGGCTTCCTCGCCGCCTTCCTCATGGGCCTGATCGTGTCCACGGGCGGCTTCTGGTGGAACACGGAGATGTCCTACGTGGTCGCCTTCCTGTTCTTCATCCTGGTCATCTTCCTGCGGCCGCAGGGGCTGTTCGCGCGGTGAGCGGCCTCCTGCCACTCGCGGCGGCGGTGGCGGCGCTGGCCGCGGTGCCGCTGCTGTCCCCGCCGGACTACGTCATGCACCTGCTCATCACCGCGCTGCTGACGGCGCTCGCCGGCACGGGCTGGGCGATGATGGGGCGCTTCGGCCTGGTCTCCTTCGGCCACGGCGCCTTCCTCGGCGTGAGCGCCTACACCATGGCGCTGCTGTGGAACTTCTTCGGCTTATCGCCCTGGATAGGCGTGCCGATCGGCGTGGTGGCCGCGGCAGGGGCTGGCGCGCTGCTCGGCTACCCGTGCTTCCGGCTGCGCGTGGTGGGGCACTACTTCGCGCTGGTCACGCTGGCGGCGGGCGAGATCGTCCGCATCCTCGTTACCGCGCTGCGCGAGTACACCGGCGGCTCGCTCGGCATGACGCCGAACCAGGCGCCGCCGGACGCCGCCTTCGCCGCCATGCAGTTCAGCAAAGCCGGCTTCTGGTGGGTCGCGCTAGCGGCGTGGGCGGTCGGGCTGCTCGCTTGGCGCCTGCTCGATCGCTCCATGTCGTCCAAGGCGCTGGTGGCCATCGCGGAGGACGAGGACGCGGCCTCCTCCATTGGCATCCAGGTGACGCGGGAAAAGCTGAAGGTCACGCTGATCTCGGCCGCGCTCGCCGGGCTCGCCGGCGCGCTGACGGCGCAGTACCGCATGTACCTGAACCCGGAGTCCCTCGCGGGCCTGGGCATCTCCTTGCAGATCGTCTTCGGCGCCATCGCCGGCGGCATGTACAGCCCCATAGGGCCCACCATCGGGGCGCTCATCACCATCGGCCTGGAGGAGTCGCTCCGCATCGGCTTCGGCACGGAATTCACCGGCGCCGCGGCCTTCTCCTACGGCATCCTGCTCGTGCTGTTCATGCTGTTCCTGCCGCGCGGCATCGCCGGGCTGCTGGAGCGCCGGCAGCGGCCGGCGGCGCGGGCGAGGAGCGCCGCCGCGGGGGCAGTCCCGGCCGCGCAGCCGCCGGGCTGAGCGGGATCAGCCCGGCAGCACGCGCTCCAGCGGAACGCCGCGGCAGTCCATCTCGAAGTCGAGGCCCCGCACGGGCGGCCGGCAGAACTGCCAGGTCAGCCCGTGCCGCGCGGCGCCGCGCGACACCACCTCCTCCGCCAGGAAGGGGTGGATGTCGTGGACGGTGTAGGCCTGCGCCGCCGTGGTCGCGTCCCAGCCCGCGCCGAGCGCGGCCATGCGCCGCTCCATCTCGCCGAGCACCCACACGGCCTTTGCGAGCATCCCGGCGGCCGAGGTGTTGCCTGGCGCCACGGCGTGGCCGCCGTAGTCCGACCGGCCTTCCGGCGCTTCGCCGCTGCCGGCCACGACGAAGGATGGCGACGCCGCGGCGCCGGCCTCGGGCACCGTGTAGCAGAAGGCGTGGAAGGCGGGCTCCGACGGCGGGTCCAGTTCCGGGCAGACGTTGCTGCGCGCGACGGGGTTGCGCCCGTCCCGGAGCAGCCCCCACTCCGCCAGCACGGCGGCGTAGTCCCGGTTGAAGGCGGCGAACCCGGCTTCGGTGAAGGGCTCGGGCGAGCGCAGCTCGCAGGCGCAGAAGGCCGCGCGCGGGCGGCCGAGCGAGTCGAGGTGCGCGGCTACTCGCCGCCAGCCCTCGGCGAGCGGCACCGGTTCGGCGAAGCGCGCGCGCTCGATCCGGTGGCCCGGCAGCGCGGCCACGCCGGCGGAGTATTGGAACACCGCGGGGATGAAGCGGTAGCCGGCCTCGCCGACCTCGACCGTGGCGACCATCGCGCGCTCCTGAAAGGCGGAGTGCAGTGGAGCAAACGGGCCGTGGCGGCGCAACGGGCGGAGGCGCCGCCACGGCCCGGCCTTGCCGCCCTCGATCCGCGGCGCTTACGCTCCGGAACGGTTCAGGTCGGGGGCACCGCGATGGGAGGCGTCGCTGTCGTCACGGGCGGGGCGAGCGGGATCGGCGCGGCGTGCTGCCGGGCGCTCGCCGCGGAGGGCATGGCGGTCGCGGTGCTCGACTTGGGCGACCGGGCGGACGCCGTCGCCGCGGAGGTCGGCGGGCGCCCGTACTCGGCCGACGTGTCCGACGAGGCCGCCTTGTCCGCCTGCGCGGCGCGGATCGAGGCGGAAATGGGCCCGGTTTCGGTGCTGGTGAACAACGCCGGCATCATCCAGGCCCCGCTCCGCCCGTCCGCGCTCGACATGAAGCTGTGGGACGACGTGGTGCGGGTGGACCAGCGCGGCGTCTGGCTCGGCTGCGCGCTGTTCGGCGGGCGCATGGTCGGGCGGCGCCGCGGCAGCATCGTGAACATCGCCTCCATCGTCAGCCTCCGCGCCACGCCCCTCCACGCCTACGGCCCCGCGAAGGCGGCCGTCGCGGCGATGACCGCGAACCTCGCCGCCGAGTGGGGCCCGGCCGGGGTGCGCGTCAACGCCGTCTCGCCCGGCTTCGTCCAGACGCCGGCCTTGCAGGCCGAGATCGACGCCGGCCGGCGCGACCTCTCGCTCATCTCTGGCAGCGCACCGCTGGGCAGGACGGTGGGCATGGACGAGGTCGCGCAGGCGGTGGTGTTCCTGGCGGGCGACCGCGCTTCGGCGATCACCGGCGTGAACCTGCCCGTGGATTGTGGGTGGCTCGCCGCCAGCGGCTGGGCGACCTACGGCGGCCTGCGCGGGCCGGAGGGCGCCAATGCCTGACTCCGCCGCCGGATGACGGCGGAGCGCGCCGCGGTCGCGGTGGTGGGCGCCGGGCCGGTCGGGCTGGTCGCCGCGATCGAGCTGGCGCGGCACGGGCTGCGGCCGGTGGTGCTGGAGGCCAAGGCCGAGGTCGCCTGGAGCAGCCGCGCCATCTGCGTCTCGCGCCGCAGCCAAGAGATCCTCGACCGGATAGGCGCCGGCCCCGCCTTCGCAGCCAAGGCCTTGCCCTGGTCCCGCGGGCGCACCTTCCACCGCGACCGGCTCGTGTTCCGGCTGGAGATGCCGCACGCGCCTGGGGATCGCCACGCCCCCTTTGTCAACATCCAGCAGTTCCACACGGAGCGGTTCCTGCTCGGGACACTCGAAGCGGCGGGCGGCGAGGTCCGCTGGGGCCACAGCGTCACCGGCGCGGAACAGAACGACGGCGGCGTGGCCCTCACGGTGGCCGGGCCGAACGGGAGCCGCGAGTTGCGCGCGGATTGGGTCGTGGCGGCCGACGGCGGCCGCTCGGCGATGCGCGAACTGATGGGCCTGTCGCTGCGAGGCACCTCCTACGAAGGCCGCTACCTCATCGCCGACATCGAGGTGGAGGGCGCTGACTGGCCGGTGGAGCGGCACGTGTGGTTCGACCCGCCGTCCAACCCGGGCTCCACCGTGATCCTGCACGTGCAGCCGGACAACATCTGGCGCATCGACTACCAGCTCCGCGACGAAGAGGACGCCGAGGCCGCGCTGCGGGACGAGGCCGTCACGGCGCGGCTGCGGGCGCAGCTCGGCATGATGGGGGTGCGCGCGCCGTGGCGCATGGTGTGGAAGGCGCTCTATCGCGCCCACTGCTTGACGCTCGACGGCTACCGGTACGGCCGGGTGCTGTTCGCCGGCGACGCCGCGCACCTGGTGCCCATCTTCGGCGTGCGGGGGCTGAACTCCGGGATCGACGACGCGCACAACCTCGGCTGGAAGCTGGCCATGGTGGCGCGCGGCGAGGCGCCGGAAGCGCTGCTCGACAGCTACTCGCACGAGCGGCTCGGCGCCGCGCGGGAGAACATCGCGCAGGCGGCCAAGAGCACCTGGTTCATGTCGCCGCCCGGCGCCGGCTTCCGGTTGCTGCGCGACGCCGCGCTGACGCTCGCCGCCGAGCACCCTTGGGCGAGCGCGCTGGTGGACCCGCGCCAGTCCTCCGCCCACGTGTACGCCGACTCGCCCGTTGTCCTGCCCGACAGCATCGCGGAGAACGTCGGCGTGCGGCCCGGCGCGCCGCTGCCGAACGCGCCGGCCGGCGGCGGGACGCCCGGCCACCTGCACGACGCGCTGCCGCCGCTGGGCTTCGCGCTGCTGGTCTTCGTGGACGCTCTCGGCCCGGAGCGGGTGGCCGGCTTCCTCCGCGCGCTGGCGCTCGCCGGCCTGCCGATCCAAGCGGTGCTCGTCGGCTCGGAGCGCGGCCTCGCGGCGATCCCGGTGACGGCGCGCCGCGTGGTGGATGCCCACGGCGCGCTGGCTGAGCGGTTCGCAGCGCACGCCTTCCCACTCTACTTGGTCCGCCCGGACGAGCACGTCGCGGCGCGGTTCCGGGACGCCGATGCCGCCGCCGTCGCGGACACGCTCGGCACCGCGCTGGGCCGACGCGCCGTGGAAGCGCGCCCGCCGGCAGCGCCGACGCCCGCCACCGACGGCCGCTCCGGCGCGCTCGGCCGGGAAGGGCTGGAGCGCGTGTTCGAGGCCGTCAGCCTGGGCCTGGACTCGGCCGGCGAGGGGGCGGACCGCCGCTTCCTGGCGCGCCTCGCCCTGTTGCTGGCGGAGGAGGTCGGAGACCCTGAGCGTGTCCTGGCGCTCGTCGCGGCGGCCTCGGACCGCGCCGGCGCCTAGGACTTTCGGCGCTTCTTGCGGGCCGGCGGCTGCCCGACGGCCTTGGCAACCGCCTTCTTTTGCGCCCGCCGCGCCTCGGCCGCCATCAGGCCGCGCGCCGCGCCGGCCCAGGCGTTGGCCGCGCTCAACCACATGCTCAGCAGCGGGTTCTTCTTCGTCATCGGATTGGCCATGGGCTTACGTTCCATGATGCAGCGGGAGCGTCAGGCGGCCTCGTCCACCTCGGCGTCGCTGGCCGCTTCGGTTTCCAGCGTCGCCTCTTGGGCCTCCAGCTCGGCCGCCCCGGCGGCCGTGACGCCGAAGCGGGCGGCGACGTCGGGCGCGTAGCGCAGCAGGTCGGGGCGCAGCTTGAGCAGGCTGATGTCCTTGGCCTTGCCTTCCAGCATCACGTCGAACTCCAGCCCCTCGCAGTCGCGCATGAAGCGCGCGAACTCGAAGGGGTTGGTGAAGTCGGCGTGGCCGGTCCAGATCGGCGGCGCCTGGACCGTCTTCTTGCGCTTGGTCTTCTTGTCCACGCGCTGGAGCGAGCGGAACTCGGTGCGGGGCGAAGAGTAGTGCAGCTTCGGTCGCACACCTCCCGGCCAGCTCGCAAGGAAACGGCGGACCGTGTCCACCATGTCCAGCCGCTCCGGGTTGAGGCACCAGTGGTGCTGATAATCGAAGATCAGCCGCACGCCGGTTTCGCCATGCACCCACAGCACATCGGCGGCGGAGAAGCGGAGGTCGTCGTTCTCCAGCACGAGCCGGCGGCGGACGTGCTCCGGCAAGGTCGGCCATACGGCGGCCCAGCGCGCGCGGCTCGCCACCGTGTCGCCGTAGGTGCCGCCGACGTGCGTCACCAGCACCGCCTCCGGCCCCAGCTCCATCCGGTCCAGCATCTCGGCCTGCGAGGCGAGGTCCCAGATGCTCTTCTTCGTCAGCGCCGGGTCGGGGCTGTTCAGCAGCACGTACTGCGACGGGTGGAAGGAGAGGCGGATGTCGAGCTTCTTCGCCTTGGCGCCGATCGCGCGCAGCTCGGCGTCGCTCTCCGCCACCATGCCGTGGAACTGCGGCATGTCCGGGTGCGTGGCGTAGGGTGCCAAGTCCGAGGACATGCGGTACATGTCGATCTTGTGCTTGGCCAAGTGGTCCAGGATCGCGTCGATGTACTCGAGCGAGGTCTTCAGGTGCGGGTTCTTCTGCCAGCGCCGGGTGTCGTTGCTCTTCAGCTCCGGGTTGGCCATCACCTTGACGGGGAAGCCGAGCCGGAGGGGTCGCGCCGTGGTCATGCTTGCACCTGCTGGTCCGGCCCGAAACCGAGGCCGGTGATGAAGTGGTTCCAGTCGCCGGGGCGGAGCGCGCCGCCGGTGGCCTGCGCGTGGCCGCTGCCGTAGTTCTCGTCCGCGCCCGGCGGGGCGTGCTCGGCGAGGAACCCGATCAGGTCGATGTCGCGGGCCGACCGCACGGCGAAATGCACCCAGCCCGGCCGGTAGCCGGTGTTCGCCGCCATGACGATGTTGTCCTTCAGCCGCCCGCGCCAAGCCTGCGCCACCAGCGGGTGGATCTGGCAGGGCGAGTGGAAGCGGATCAGCGCCACGCCGTTCCGCACCTTCGGGCCGATCTTCTTCGCCGCCTCCAGCTCGGCCTTGACCTCCTCGCGCGCGGCGCGGAGCGCGGCAGTCTCGGGGTGCTGGCCGGAGGTGATCTCCTTCGGGCCGTCCGCCTTCAGCAGCAGCGCGAGCGCCGGGCCGGCGTCGCCGGACGCGGCGCGGCGGGGCGCGTTGAGCAGCGTCACCGCGTCGCGCAGCGCGGTCACGCCGTAGGCGCGGCGCGCCGTCTCCATCTCCGGGAAGCCGGCCTTCTCCGCCATGTCGCCGATCAGGCCGAGCGCCGCCAGCCAGAGCAAGGGTTCGGCCTCGGCGATCCCGGCCGCGCACCAGTAGGCGAGCAGGCTGGAGGTCGGGATGGGGTCGAAGCCATGCCCCGTGATGACGGTCGCGTCCTCCGGCGTCCCGGTGGGCACGTGGTGGTCCACCACCACCGTCGGCGTGCCCGCCTTGATGGCGCCCGGCCGCACGCCGAGGTCGGTCACGACGATGCCGCCCAGGCGCGCGCCGGCGAGTTCCGCCGCCATCTCCGCCGACCACGGGTTCTCGCCCCGGCCGAGGATGCGGGGCCGGGCGTCCCACCCGGCGGCCCGCAGCGCGCGGACGAAGACCGCGGCGGCGGAAAGGCCGTCGGCGTCGTTGTGGCCCATGACCAGCACGGGGCCGTCGCGCCGGAAGCCGGCGAGCGCCGTCCGGAAGGCGTCCCGGACGGCGGTCTCCATGGAAGGGGCGGGCGGGGGAGGGGAGGCGAGGGCTTGTTGCACCCTTCCCTAACGAGCGAACGCGGCTTCTGTTCTCCGCGCGCCGCTACGCCGGCCGCGCGCCCCAAAAGGCCATCACCTCCGACACCGGCTCGGTGATGGTGCGCCGGTAGGCGGTGGAGCTGAAATACTGACCGGTCGGCAGGAAGGGCGCGGCCTCCAACGCCTCGCGCTGGATGTCCATGGCGACGCGCTTCTGCGCCGCGAGGTCGGGCGCGTCGAACCAGGACAGGCGCAGCTCCTCCAGGCGCGGGACGTCGGGCCAGCCGAACCACGCGCTCTGCCCGCTCGCGCGCAGGAACTGCATGACGCCGGGGTTGATGCCGTCCAGCCCGTTCCAGGTGGTGTGGAACATGCTCCAGCCGCCGCGCTCGACCGGCTCGCGGCTGGCCCGGCGCTGCACCAGCGTGCCCCAGTCGGACACGCGGTAGTCCACGTTCATGCCGAGCCGGCGCAGGAGGTCGTGGCCGACCTCGCCCAGCGCGACCAGCGCCGACTGGTCGCTCGGCGCCAGCAGCACCACCCGTTCGCCGTTGTAGCCGGCCTCGCGCAGCTCGCGGCGGGAGCGCTCCAGGTCGCGCGGCGCGGTGACCGCGTCCAGCCCCGCGTCGTTGGCGAGCGGCGTGCCCGGCGTGAAGACGCCGATGCCCTCGCGCCACAGCTCGCGCTCGGCCCCCGCCACGGCGGTCATGAAGTCGGCCTGCGACATGGCGCCCAGCACCGCGCGGCGCACCGCCGGCTTGTCGAAGGGCGGGTGGAGGCAGTTGAAGACGCCGGTGCCGAAAATGCCCAGTTGGCCGCGCTTCAGGCGCACGTCGCGGCTGCGGCGCAGGACCGGTAGCAGGTCGTTGGGCGGGTTCTCCCACCAGTCGGCCTCGCCCGATTGCAGGGCGGCGGCGGCGGTGGCGGGGTCGGGCATGATGCGCCACTCGACCCGGTCGAACCCCACGCGCTTCGGGCCGGCCGCCCAGCTCGCCTCGCCGGTCTCGCGCGGGCGGTAGGCGGGGTTGCGCTCCCACACCGCGCGGGCGCCGACCACACGCTCGCCGGGCACGAAGCGGAACGGGCCAGAGCCGACCACCTCCTTGATTTGCTGCGCCGGGTCGGTCGCGGCGAAGCGCTCCGGCATGACGACGAGCGCCGGCGGGCCGATCTTCGCCAGCGCTTCCAGCATGGGGCCGAAGGGCCGCTGGAGGCGGATGGTGAAGGTGCGGTCGTCGGGCGCCGCCATCTCGGCCGTGCGGGCCATCAGCACCTGGCCGAGGCCGTCGCGCGCCGCCCAGCGGCGGATGGATGCGACGCAATCGCGGCCGCGCACCGGCTCGCCGTCGTGGAAGAGCAGTCCTTCGCGCAGGCGGAAGGTCCAGTGCTTGCCGTCGTCCTCGACGGTGTGGCCTTCCACCATCTGCGGCTGCGGCCGGAGCTGGCCGTCGAGGCCGTAGAGCTGGTCCCACACCATCAGCGCGTGGTACCGCGTGACGTAGGCGGTGGTCACCACCGGGTCGATCACGGTGAGGTCGGCCTGCGGCACGAAGCGCAGCACCCGCGCGGGCTGGGCCAGGGCAGGGCGGGCGAGTGCCGCGGTCGCGGCCCCGGCGCCCTTCAGCAGATCACGTCGCAGCATCGTTGTCTTGGGCTCCCGGCGGGCGGTTCGGCGCGTGACCGGCGGCGTCGGCGCCTTGTCGGCGCCCGTCGCACACAGCGAAGCGCCCGGCGCGGGCCGCCGCAAGGGCGGCCCACCGGTCGGGGCCGGATGCCCGATCTGCCGCCTCGCTTCCGCCTCGCGCCGGACCTCTACGGCGATGGCGGCCAACGGCGTTCCACACCGCGCGGCCTTCGATGCGGCGCGGGTATGGATGGCTCTCCTGTGGTGATCCTGGACGCCGCCCGTCCCGCAAGGGCGATGCGCGCGGCCGCGCGCATCGCCCTTTCCGAGACCGTTGCCGACGCGGGCTCGACGCAACTGCTGTAGGTACGTGATGCTCTGTAGCCGCCGCGGCGGCAACCAGGGAGGGGCAGCGACATGAGTGGCACAACGAGCCAACAACAGCTTACGCGGCTGTACGACACGGTGTTCGACCGGGCGCCGGACAGCGCGGGGTTGGCGTTCTGGACCAACGCGCTGAACAGGGGGGTCACGCTCGACACGGTGGCCGACGTTTTTGTGGCGTCGGCCGAGTTCCAGAGCCTTGGCAACCTCACCACCACGGATTTCGTCAACCTCCTTTACCGCAACGGCCTCGAGCGGGAGGCTGAACCGGCGGGGCGAGACTTCTGGACCGGCGGCTTGCAACGCAACGCGACCGACCGCGGCGACGTGGCGGTGGACATTTCAGAGTCGACCGAAGGCGTGGCTTCGCCTCTCACGCGCGGCACCACCCAGCAGGGCGGCACCGCCGGAACGGGCGCGACCGTCGCCACTCAGCAGGGCGGCACCGCCGGAACGGGCGCGGCCGCGTCATACGAAATCCGGGTGATCGCCACGGCCGGACGGGGCTAGGCTGAGGTCCTGGCGGAGGAGCGGGGCCATGGCGCGGATCGTCGAGCATCTGTCCGTCGAGGAGCTTGGGGCGCGCTACCGCGGGGCGCAGGACGCGACCGAGGCGCGGCACACCCAGGCGATCTGGCTGCTGGCGCAGGGGCGCGATGTGCTGGACGTGGCCGGCGTGCTGGCCTTCGCGCCGCGCTGGGTGGAGGAGTTGGCCGCGCGCTACAACGCGCGCGGCCCCGAGGCGCTGGGCGACCAGCGGCGGCGCAACGGGCGCGTGGCCAGCGTGCTGACCCCGGCTTTGCTGGCCGCGCTGTCGGAGCGGCTGCGCGCGCCGCCCGAGGACGGCGGGCGCTGGACCGGCCCCAAGGTCGCCGCCTGGATGGCCGGCCAACTCGGCGTGGAACGGGTGCACCCGCAGCGAGGCTGGGAGGCGCTGCAACGGATGCGGTGGTCGCCGCAGATGCCGCGCCCCCGCCACCCGCGGGCGGCGACGGCCGAGGAGCGGGCCGGGTTCAAAGGGGGCTCCGCGCGGCTGTCGAGCAAGCCGGGGCCGCGCACCCGGGCCGGCGCGTCGAGGTCTGGGCCGAGGACGAGCACCGCCTCGGCCTGAAACCGGTTCGGCGTCGCGTTTGGGCGCCCGTCGGCGAGCGGCCCGTCGCGCTCGGCCACCACCGCTACGAGTGGCTGCACGTCACCGCTTTCGTCCAGCCGACCACGGGCGAGGCGGTCTGGTACCTCTCGACCGGGCTGAGCAAGCCCTTCTTCGAAGCCTTGCTCGCCAGCTTCGCGCGGCAGGTCGGCGCCGGGCGCGAGCGGCACATCGTCCTCGTGCTGGACAACGCCGGCTGGCACGGCCCCGAGGGCTTGGCCGTGCCCGACGGGATCACGCTGGTGTTCTTGCCGCCGTACAGCCCGGAGCTCCAGCCCGCCGAACGCCTCTGGCCGCTGGTGGACGAGCCGGTCGCCAACCGGCACTTCGCAACGCTCGCCGACCTCGACGCCGTCGTGGCCGAGCGTTGCCGCCGCCTCGACGCAGCCGCGATCAGGCCGCACACCGCCTTCCATTGGTGGCCAGAGCCGGTCCAGCCGAGCTGATCACCCGGAGTTCGTATGAGACGCTGGATGGCGGCTGCCGGAACCGTC
>CADCTL010000087.1 GCA_902805625.1 uncultured Acetobacteraceae bacterium | reverse complement strand
CGCGCGCGCGAACATCTCCAGCGCCATGTGCTGCACCGTGCCGTTGCCCGATGAGGCCACGTCGAGCCCGCCCGGCGCCGCCCGCGCCAGCGCGACCACGTCCGCCGCGCTCCGCGCCGGCACGTCCGGGTGGACCAGGAGCAGGTTCGGCACCCGGCCCGCGAGGAACACCGGGCGGAACGCGCGCGCCGTGTCGTAAGGCAGGCGCTCGAACAGCGCGGGATTGACCGAGAGCGCCGTCGCGTCGTGCAACAGGGTGTGGCCGTCCGGCGCCGCCTGGGCCGCCGCGGCCGCGCCGATGGTGCCCGCGCCGCCGCCCCGGTTCTCGATGACGAAGGTGGCGCCCAGGATCTCGCCCAACTTGCCGAACAGGATGCGCCCCACCGTGTCGGCGCCGCCGCCCGGGGCGTAGGGGATGAGGACGCGCACCGGCCGCTGCGGCCAGGCCTGCGCCTGCGCGGCCGCGGGCTTCGCCGTTCCGAGCGCCGCGGCGCCGAGCAGGAGAACCCGGCGCCCCGTGCCGCCGCTTGCCGCCATGCTCCCCTCCTGCCGTTCCGGACCCGGGCAGCATAGGCAGCCGGCGCGGGACCCGCCATGTTGCGCCGGATGCGATGGAGGGATGGTGCCCATGGCCCTGAACGTCTGGCCGCTGGCGGCCTCGCTCGCGCTCCTCGCCGGCGCGGCGGCGGCGCACCACGGCGAAGGGGGTGCGCACCCCGCGGTTCAACCCGTGCAGCACCGGCACGCGCCGGCCCAAAGCGGCGGCGCACAGCCCTACGCCGGGATGCAGGCGCGCGAGATCAAGGCGCTGTCGCCGGAGGAGATCGCGGACCTGCGCGCCGGCCGCGGCATGGGCCTGGCCCTGCCGGCCGAATTGAACCGGTATCCCGGCCCGATGCACGTGCTGGAGCTGGCCGATCCGCTCCGCCTTTCGCCCGAGCAGCGGGGGCGCATGCGGGCGTTGATCGACGCCATGCGGGCCGAGGTGCGGCCGCTCGGCGAGGAGGTGATCGCCGCCGAAGGCGCCCTCGACCGGCTCTTCGCCACGGCGCAGGCGACGCCGGCCGCGGTGACGGAGGCGAGCGGCACGGCGGGCGCGGCGCGGGCTTCGCTCCGCGCGGCGCATCTCCGCTACCATCTCCACGCGCGGGAGGCGCTGACGCCGGAACAGCTCCGCCGCTACGAGGAGTTGCGCGGCTACACGGCGGCGCGGCGGTGAGCCGTCACCCCAGCATCCGCCCGATCACCCGCGCCGTGTAGTCCACCACCGGGATGACCTTGCCGTAGTTGATGCGCGTCGGCCCGATCACGCCGATGGCGCCGAGCAGGCGCTGGTCGCCCGCTTCGCGGCTGCGGAAGGGCGCCACCACCATGGCGAGGCCGGCGCTGTCGAACAGGCCGCTCTCGGTGCCGATGAAGATCTGCACGCCCTCGCCGCGCTGCGCCAGCTCGAGCAGGCGCAGCACCGTTTCCTGCGCCTCCAGCCGCTCGAACAGCGCCTGGATCTCCTGCACGCGCGCGGCCTGGTCGAGGTTCTGCAACAGCTTCGCCTGCCCGCGCAGGATCAGCGACCCGGCGCCGCCCCCGCCGGCCCAGGTGGCGACGCCGGCCTCCACCACGTCCTGCGTCAGCGAGTCCAGCGCCGTGCGGTTGGCGGCGATCTCCTCCGCCACCCGCGCCCGCGTTTCTTCCAGGGTGGCGCCGGCCAGGCGCGCGTTGAGGTAGTTGCCCGCCTGCTGGAGCGCGCCGGGCGGCAAGCCGGGCGGCACCTCCACCACGCGGTTCTCCACCTGCCCGTCCGCCATCACCAGCACCACCAGGGCGCGGCCGGGGCCGAGCGCAACGAACTCGATGTGGCGGATGCGCCCCTCCGTTTTCGGCGCCACGACCAGGCCCGCCGCGCCCGCGAGGCCGGAAAGCATCTGCCCCGCCTCGGCCAGGGTGTCGTGCATGGACCGGCCGCTGGCGGCGCAGCGGGCGGCGATGGCGTCGCGCTCCTCCTCGGCGAGGTCGCCGAACTCCAGCAGCCCATCCACGAACAGGCGCAGGCCCCGGTCGGTCGGTAGCCGGCCGGCGCTGGTGTGGGGGGCGTAGAGGAAGCCCGCCTCCTCCAGGTCGGACATGGCGTTGCGGATGGAGGCGGGCGAGAGCCCGAGCGGCAACCGCCGCGACAGGGTGCGGGAGCCGACCGGCTCACCGGTCTGGACGTAGACCTCCACCAACTCGCGCAGGATGGACGCGCTGCGGGTGTCCAAGCCGGCGAAGGAGGCCGGGGCGAGGCCCGGAGGCAGCTTCGGCGGCGGCGACATGCTGGGCGGACCCCCTCGTGACATTCGGGAAAGGACCTAGGAAACGGCCGGCGGCGGATCAAGCGCCGCGGTTGCTGGACGCCGGACCCCCTCGCCCTATACCTCCGCGCCTTCGCAGGAGTGTAGCAGCCGATGTCCGATTCCGCGCCCCCGGCCGGACGCCCCTCCGGCCGCGCGGCCGACGCGCTCCGCCAAGTCTCGCTGGAACCCGGCTTTTCCCGCCACGCCGAAGGCTCCTGCCTGATCCGCATGGGCCAAACGGAGGTGCTCTGCACCGCCAGCGTCGAGGGCCGCGTGCCGCCGTTCCTGCGCGGCAAGGGCGAGGGCTGGGTCACGGCCGAGTACGGGATGCTGCCCCGCGCCACCCACACCCGCGGCGACCGCGAGGCGGCGCGCGGCAAGCAATCCGGCCGCACGCAGGAGATCCAGCGGCTGATCGGCCGCTCGCTCCGCGCCGTGACGGACCGGGCGGCGATGGGCGAGATGACGGTGACGCTCGACTGCGACGTGCTCTCGGCCGACGGCGGCACCCGCTGCGCTTCCGTCACCGGCGCCTGGGTGGCGCTGCACCTCGCCTTCCGCCACTGCATGCGCATGAACATCATGTCCGCCATGCCGCTCCGCGGCCAAGTGGCGGCGGTGAGCTGCGGGCTGTGGAACGGCCAAGCGGTGCTCGACCTCGATTACGCCGAGGACAGCAAGGCGCAAACGGACGCGAACTTCGTCCTCACCGGCGCCGGGGGCTTGGTCGAGGTGCAGGGCACGGCGGAGGGCGAGCCGTTCTCCGAAGCGCAGTTGATGGAGCTTCTGCGGCTGGCGCGCGCCGGCACCGACCAACTCTTCGCCCGCCAACGCCAAGCGGTCGGGCTGGAGTGACGCACCGCCGCTTGGAGCGCGGCCGGCTGGTGCTCGCCAGCCACAACGCCGGCAAGCTGCGGGAGGTGGCGGCGATGCTGGCGCCGTTCGGCCTGGAGGTCGTCTCGGCCGGGGCGCTGGGCCTGCCCGAGCCGGAGGAAACCGCCGACACCTTCCTCGGCAACGCCGCCATCAAGGCGCTGGCCGCTGCGCGCGCCACCGGGCTGCCGTCGCTCGCCGACGACAGCGGCTTTTCGGTCGCGGCGCTGGGCGGCGATCCCGGCGTCCGGACCGCCGACTGGGCGACGTTGCCGGACGGCGGCCGCGACTACATGGCGGGGATGCGCAAGGTCGAGGAGCGCGCGCGGGGCGCCGCCGACCGCGGCGCGTGGTTCACCTGCGCGCTGGTCCTCGCTTGGCCGGACGGCCGCACGGAAGGCTTCGAGGGCGAGGCGCGCGGCCGATGGGTGTGGCCGCCGCGCGGGGACCGGGGCTTCGGCTACGACCCGATGTTCGTGCCGGACGACGGCCACGGCCAGACCTTCGGCGAGATGGCGCCGGAAACCAAGCACGCCTCCAACCACCGGGCGCGGGCCTTCGCCTTGCTGGCCCGGCACTGCCTGCCGTCACCGGATTGACACCGTTCCGCGCTTGCGGGCGCCGCGCGGCGCGGCGGAAGATGTTCCGGGTCGAGCCGGAGGCGGTGCCGTGCGCCTGGCGAGCTTCAACGTCGAGAACCTGTTCTCCCGCGCCAAGGCCTTCGACGCGGAGGACGGCGCCGAGGCCCGGCGCGCGTTGGAGGCCTACGCTCGGTTCAACGCGCTGATCGCCAAGCCCGCCTACCGCGACACCGACCTCGAACGGATGCGGGAGCTGCTGGAAACGCTGGGCTTGGCGAGGACGGACGACGCCGAGTTCGTGCGGCTGCGGCAGAACCGCGGCGACTTCCTGGTGCGGCGGCGGAGCGGCGTGCTCGACATCGTGGCCCGCGGCCGGGGCGACTGGAACGGCTGGCTGGAGCTGGAACGCGAGCCGGTGGACGACACCGCCATGCGGATGACGGCGCAGGTGCTGCGCGACGTCGGCGCCGACGTGGTCGGCGTGGTGGAGGCGGAGAACCGCCCGGCGCTGAAGGGCTTCTCCGACACCATCCTGCCGCTGGTGGGCGGCGCGCCCTACGCGCAGGTGATGCTGATCGACGGCAACGACCCGCGCGGCATCGACTGCGCGTTGATGGCCCGCGGGGATTTCCCGATCGCGGCCATGCGCTCGCACGTGGACGCGGTGGACGCCGAAGGGCTGGTCTTCAGCCGCGACTGCCCGGAGTACCACCTGGACACGCCGGACGGCGGCCGGCTCGTCGTGCTGGTGAACCACTTCAAGAGCAAGGCCGGCGGGAGCCAAGCCGCCTCGAACGCCAAGCGGCGGCGCCAAGCGGCGGAGGCGGCGCGCATCTACGGCCGGCTGCGCGACGCGGGCACCGACATGGTGGCGGTGGTGGGCGACCTGAACGACACGCCGCCCGACGGCCCGGACCACCCGCTGTCCCCCTTGCTGGACGGCACCGACCTCGTGGACATCGCCGCGCTGGACGGGCACGAGGACGGTGGGCACCCCGGCACCTTCGGCGGCGCCGCCGCCTCCAACAAGATCGACCACATCCTGCTGTCGCCGGCGCTGCGGGAGCGCGCCGGCGCGTCGGGCGTGTTCCGCCGGGGCATGTGGCCCGGCGTGCGGCCGCCTAAGTGGGATGCCTATCCCGAGATCGACCCCAGGCGGGGCGGCGAGAAGCGCCACGCGGCCTCCGACCACGCGGCGCTCTGGGTGGACTTGGACGTTTAGCTGTCCGCGCGGATGTTGTTCGCCTTCACCACCTCGCCCCAGCGCGCGTGGTCGCGCTTCACGATCGCGCCGAGGTCCTCCGCCGAGCCGCCGCCCGGCTCGTCGCCCTGGTCGGTGATGCGCTTGCGGGTGGTCTCGTCCTGGGCCGCTTGGTTCAGCGCCGCGTTCAGCCGCTGCACGATCTCCGGCGGCAGGCCGGGCGGGCCGAACAGCCCGATCCAGGCGGTGAAGACGAAGTCGGGCAAGCCCGCTTCGGCCGCCGTGGGGATGTCCGGGAAGGACGGGATGCGCTTCTCGCCCGTCGAGAGGAAGCCGCGGAGCTGGTTCGCCTTGATGAACGGCGCGACCACGGAGGCGCCGTCGAACATCGCGGAGAAGCGGCCGGCGATGAAGTCCTGCATGGCCGGGCCGCTGCCGCGGTAAGGCACGTGCTCCATCGGCGGGTTGCCGGCGCGGTTCCGGAACATCTCCATGGCGACGTGCGACAGGCTGCCGGCGCTGGCCGAGCCGTAATCCGGCCCGCCCCGGCCCTGGGCCTTCGCCCACGCCACGAACTCCGGCACCGTCTTCGCTTGCACGGAGGGATGCACGCAGAGGATCAGCGAGGATTGCAGCATCATCCCGATCGGCGTCAGCTTCAGCGGGTCGATGGTCATGCCCTGGAAGGTGTGCGGGTTGATGGTGAGCGGGTTGGCGTTGCCGGCGAGCAGCGTGTAGCCGTCCGGCCGGGCGCGCAGCACCGCGTCCGTGCCGAGGTTGCCGCCGGCGCCGCCCTTGTTGTCGATCACTATCGGCTGGCCGAGCGCGCTCGACAGGCCGGGGGTCAGGATGCGCGCGGCGAAGTCGGTCTGCCCGCCGGGCGGGAAGCCCACCACCACCGTGACCGGCCGCGTCGGGTACTGGCCTTGGGCGCGCAGGATGCCGGGCGCGGCGAGGCCGGCGCCGGCGGCGGCCAACGCGCCGAGGGCGGCGCGACGGCCGATGGTGGGATTGGTCGAGTCGGTCATGGCGTTTCCTCCACTGAGACGGGGCCGCAAACGCGCGAGAAGCCGTTCGGTGCCCGCACTTCCTTCCGGCGTCGGTCGCGGGCACTCTCCGCCGCAACGATGCCTGGGGAGAGGACGCCATGACCGTCAACCGCCGTGCGGCGCTCGCCGCACCCTTCCTGCTGAGCGCCGGCCGCGCCGCCCGTGCCCAAGGGGCGGCCTTCCCGAACCGCCCGGTGCGGATCGTCGTGCCCTACAGCCCCGGCGGCGTGTCCGACATCACCGCGCGCTTGATCGCCGAGCCGCTCGCCGCCGCTTGGGGCCAGCCCGTGCCGGTGGAGAACCGCGCCGGCGCCGACGGCGTGATCGGCACGGAGGCGGTGGCGAAGAGTCCTCCGGACGGGCACGTGCTCAGCCTCGTCTCGGTCGGGCACCCGGTGAACGCCGCCTTCTACAAGCTGCCCTTCGACACGATGCGCGACTTCTCCTTCGTCACGCAGACCACCTCCACGCCGCTGGTGCTCTGCGCCGCGCGCGGCTTCGCGGCTTCCACGCCGGCGGAGCTTGTGGCGCACGCCAAGCGCAACCCCGGCGTGACCTTCGCCGGCACCAGCGGCGTGGTGCGGCTGGCGCCGGTGCTGTTCGCGCAGCGCGCGGGGCTGGAGATGACCTACGTGCCGTACCGCGGCAGCACGCAGGCGCACCCGGACCTGATGGCCGGGCGCGTTGACATCATGTTCGACACCGTGCCGGCGGCGATGCCGCACCTCCAGTCCGGCGCGCTCAAGGCGCTGGCGACCACGGGCGCGCAGAGGGCGCCGCAATTGCCTGACACGCCCACAATGGCCGAGAGCTTCATGCCGGACTTCGAGGCCTCGACCTGGGGCATGGTGATCGGGCCCGCGAACCTGCCCGCGCCGCTGTTGGCGAAGCTCAACGCGGATTGCGTGGCCGCGCTGCGCCGCCCCGAGATAGTGGAGCGCCACCGCACGCTCGGCGCCGAGGTGGCGACGAGCGCGCCGGAGGAAGCGCGGCGCTTCTGCGAAGCGGAGATGCAGAAGTGGGGCGAAGCGGCGCGGAAGGCCGGCATACAGCCCCAGTAGGCAGCCCCAATAGCGGTCAGTTCTTCTCGGCTTCGCCGCCCGCTTCCACCCAGTCCTGGAAGCGGCCGAGGCTGCGGACGTCGGTGTAGCCCATCTCTTGCAAGGTCTTGCCGGCGAGCGCGGCGCGGCCGCCCGAGGCGCAGTAGGTGACGACGGTCTTCGCGCCGGTGAGCGCCGCGTCCTTCGAGGCGCCTTCCGGGTCGGCGCGGAATTCCAGCAGGCCGCGCGGGATGGCGAGCGCGCCCGGCACCTTTCCGGACGCGGCGATCTCCGCCGCCTCGCGCAGGTCCACGAAGACGACGCCGGGCTGGCCGCGCATCGCCTTGGCGTCCGCGCCGGACATGCGCGGCACGGTGGCCTCGGCTTCGGCGACCATCTGCTTGGCGGTTTTGGGCATGGTGTTCTCCTTCCCTGTGTCGGGCCGCCTTCTCTTACGCCCGCGGCGCGGCGGCCGTCAGCCCTCCCGCACCACCGCCCAGGCGCCGCCGCTGATCCGCAGGAGGTCGTCGGGCGTGGTGGCGAAGACATGGGTCGGCGATCCGGCCGCCGCCCAAACGCGGTCGAAGGCGGCCAGGTCGCGGTCCACCAGCACCACGGGCGGCAGCCGGTGGCCGACCGGAGAAACGCCGCCGATGGCGAAGCCCGTCGCGTCCCGCACCCAGGTCGCGTCGGCGCGGCGCAGCGAAACGCCGCTGGCGCACGCGGCCTTGGCGGGGTTCACCCGGTTGGCGCCGCTCGCCACCACCAGCACCACGCGGTCCCGCGCCGGGTCGGAGGGTTCGGGCACCCCGCGGAACACGACGGACTTGGCGATCTGCGCCACCGCGCAGCCCACGGCGGCGGCGGCCTCGGCGGCGCTGCGCGTGCCCTCCGGGAAGGCCTGGATGGTGTCGGCGTGGCCGGCCGCCAGCAACGCGGCGCGCACGCGTTCGACAGAGCTGCCGCTCAAGGGTGGTTCTCCGGCAGGTTGCGGAACACGGTTCTTCTTGTGCCAAACGCATCCCCAACGGGTGTAACGCCGTCGCGATACAACCGTCAGGCACGCCCGGCTCGACCGGTGACGACGCGTGCGACCCGCGCCTGGCCGCCTGCCGGGCGCCTTCGGTGCGGACTCGGTTGGCGCGGGACGCAGGTGTGCCGCGCCCGGCGATTCCTAACGCCGGCTGTGGCGAAAGCCGCATCGAGCCGCGGGCGACACCGCGGCGAGGATGAAAGCCGCGCCGCGGCGTCGGCCGGCGGTCACTGCTGCTGTTCGATGATGCGGCGGAGTGCGGGTCGCACGAAGGGGCGACGCAACTCCGGATCGCCTGGACCGAGGCACCGGAAGGTCGCGTGAAACGCCGTCTGGGCGATTCCGGACGTGAGGACGAGATTGTGCCTCCCGGCGCGGCGGCAGTGGCCGCCGGCTTCGTCCGACGCGATACCCTCGACTCCGGTCGAGCCACCGCCGGCCTGGCCGGCGCGGACCGCCGTCGAATGGGTGTCGGGTCCGATCCGGTCGATGCCGCTCGACGTCACCGAGCCGCAGGCGGCGCCGAGCAGGAGCGGGCCCAGGAGGCCGGTCTTGAGAACCCGTTTCATGATCGGCCTTCGTCGGTGAGAGTTGGGGGGACGAGAGTCGGTCGGCCAGCGCGACGCTCGCGGCCCCGCTCGGGGCAGTGTGCAGCCTTATTTCCGACGTCAAAACTTACCCGGGTTCAAAAAGGCGTTTGCCGGGGCGGCGGGTCCGCGTTCGTTCTCCCTTCCGATCGGGCCGGCTTCGCACCCCGCATCGACGAGTCATGATCGGGCGCGCGGCCGCGCCCATATGTCGGGCCATGGAGTCCATCGCCCTTTACGTCCACTGGCCTTTCTGCGCGTCCAAGTGCCCGTACTGCGACTTCAACAGCCACGTGCGGGACCGGGTGGACCACGGCCGTTGGCGCGAAGCGCTGCTGCGCGAGTTGCGGCGCGAGGCGGCGCGCGCCGGCCGCCGGCCGCTCGCCTCCGTCTTCTTCGGCGGCGGCACGCCGAGCCTGATGGCGCCGGAGACCGCGGCGGCGCTGGTCGCCGAAGCGCGGGCGCTGTTCGACGCGCCGGACGACCTGGAAGTGACCTTGGAAGCCAACCCGACCAGTGTGGAGCGCGGTCGGCTGGCGGCGTTCCGCGGGGCCGGGGTGAACCGCCTGTCGCTCGGCGTGCAGTCCCTCGACGAGGAGGCGCTCCGCTTCCTCGGACGCCGGCACGATGCGGCGGAAGCGGAGGCGGCGCTGGAGGTGGCGCGCGCGCTGTTCCCGCGCCTGTCGTTCGACCTGATCTACGCCCGCCCCGGCCAGTCGGAGGCGGCGTGGCGCACCGAGCTGCGCCGGGCGCTGGCGCTGGCCGCCGACCACCTCTCGCTTTACCAGCTCACCATCGAGCCGGGCACGCGCTTCGCCACCGAGCACGCGCGCGGCGCTTTTGTTCTTCCGGCGGATGATGACGCGGCGCGCCTCTACACCGCGACCGCCGAGGAGGCGGAGCGGTTCGGGCTGCTGCCCTACGAGGTCTCCAACTACGCGCGGCCGGGGGCGGAGAGCCGGCACAACCTGCAATATTGGCGCTACGGCGACTACCTCGGCGTCGGGCCCGGCGCGCACCAGCGGCTTTCCGCGGATGGCGCGCTGCTGGCGGCGCGGCGGCACCGCGCGCCGGAGGAGTGGCTCGCGCGGGTGGAGCGCGACGGGCACGCCGTGACCGCCGAGGAGGCGCTCGCGCCCCAGGACCGGATGCGCGAAGCGCTGCTGATGGGTCTGCGGCTGGCCGAGGGCGTGGACACGGCCCGCTTGGAGGCGCGCTGCGGCATGCCATTCGCTGACGGCGTTGACCCGGCGATGCTCGCCGCCTGCGAGGAGGAGGGCTACCTCGAATGGCCGTCCGGCGGGCGGTTGCGCGCCACGGCGGACGGACGGCTGCGGCTGGACGCCATGCTGCCCGTGCTGCTGCGGTAGCGGCGCTTCAGGAACGTTCCGCCTTGCCGCGGGGCTGGGCTTCGGCCACACACCCGCGGCCCGATGACCTTCCCCGCCTTCCTCCAGCACCTCGGTTTCGCCTTCGCGCTCGCGCTGCTCTCGGCCGCGGCCGTGCGGGCCATGATCGCCTGGCCGATCCTCGACCACCCGAACAGCCGCAGCGCGCACGCGCGCCCCACGCCGCGCGGCGGCGGCGTGGGCGTGGTGCTGGCCTTCGTGGCCGGGATGCTGGCGCTGTACCAGGGGGCGGAGTTCGCGCGCATCGCGGACCGGCAGTTCCTCGGCGTGATCGGGGCCGCGGTCGCCATCGCCGCCGTCGCGCTTCTGGACGACGCGCGCGACCTGTCGGCGCGGCTGCGGTTCTTCGCGCAGTTCGCGGCGGCGCTGGTGGCGCTCGGCAGCGGGCTGGTGCTGACGCGCCTCGCCCTGCCTTGGAGCGGCGTGGTGGACCTGGGCTGGGCGGGGCCGGCGCTGACGCTCTTCTGGATCCTCGGCTGCACCAACGCGGTGAACTTCATGGACGGGCTCGACGGCTTGGTGGGCGGGACGGTGCTGGTCGCCTGCGCGGCGCTGGCCGCGGTCGCGGCTTCCCAGGAGGCGTGGTTCATTTACGCCGCGGCGCTGTTCCTCCTCGCCGGCTTCGCGGGCTTCCTGCCCTTCAACCTGCACCCCGCGCGCATCTTCATGGGCGACGTGGGTAGCCAGTTCGCGGGCTTCGTCCTGGCGGTGCTGGGGGTGGCGGCGGCGCGGCTGGACGCGGCGCAGGTGAGTTTCCTGATCCTGCCGCTGCTGCTCTTCGGCCTGCTGTTCGACGCCGGCTTCACCCTGCTCCGCCGCGCGGCGATGGGCGAGCGCCTGGGCGAGGCCCACCGCACGCACCTCTACCAGATGGCGCACCGGGCGGGGGTGGGCGCGCGGGCGGTGGCGGCGACGCATTGGGGCTTCGCGGCGTTCCACGCCGGGCTGGCGGCGCTGTTCCTGCACTTGTCGTCCTGGGCGAAGCCGCTGGTGGTGGTGCCGGCGCTGCTGGTGCAGCTCCTTTGGCTGCTGTTCGTGGCGCGGCGGGTGCGGCGGGCGGGGCTCGGTTGGCGGTCGGACGACGGGCGGTAGGCTTCGTCGGCGAGACGCTGGACACGAACCGAGGAAAGGGGCGTGATGGCGGGGTTGGAACCGCGCCGGTGCGTTCGGCGGCGGGACCGACCACCACGCGGGAGGACGGACCAATGGCGGACGGCTTCACCTTGCTCTTCACGGGGGACCAGGAGGTCCCGCCGAACGGCACCGCGGCGAGCGGCGCCGGCACCGTTTCCTGGGACGGCGCGGCGCGCGCCGCGACCTACGAGTACACGGTCAGCGGCGTGGACTTCGGGCCCGTCCTCGGCATGGAACCCCAAACGGAAACCACGGCCGACGACGTGACGATCATGCACGTCCACAACGCGGACCGGGGGGTCAACGGCCCGATCGTGTTCGGGCAGATCGGCCCCGCGCAGGACGCCGACGACCTCAGCATCGTGCTGAACGACGACGGCTCCTGGACGGTCAGCGGCGTTTGGGAAACCACCGATCCCGCCAACGCTTCGATCGAGCGCTTCGCCAGAGCGCTGGACTTGGCGTACGCCGGATCGGAGGTGCCGCTGTACTCCAACATCCACACCACGACCTTCCCGGGGGGCGAAATCCGCGCCCAGTGGACAGGGGAGCCCGGCCCCGTGGACTGGGACGCGGTCGCGGCGGTGGTGTTGGCCAATTTCGAGGCGACCGGCACTTGGTGGTACGGCTGACGGGGATCGGCGGTCAGCCTCCGGCGTCCGAAAACTCCACCAGCATCGGCGGCAGGCCGGGGCCGACCCACTGCTCGGCGCGCAGCACGGCGCCGGTCGCGGCGTCGGCCCAGAAGCGGTTGGTGTGGGCGCCCTCGGCGCCGGCGCGGCACCGCTCCTCCACCAGCAGCACCGCCGCCGCCGCGTCCGTCCCGGCGAGCGGCGACGCGCGGAGGCGGCAGCGCACGGACACGCCGAAGCGCATGCCCTGCGGCTGGCGGTCGGAGCGCATCAGGTCCACGAGGCGGCGGGCCTCGGCGGGGCGGTCCAGCAGGTCCGCGGGGCTGGCGAGCGGGTCCGGCCCGTCCAAGCGGGTGGAAACCAGCACCTCGCGCAGGCCGGAGGTGGCCACCACGCGCCCGCCGTCCGTGGCGACCACGACGCCGGCCCCGGCGCGCCACAGCCGCCGCTCGCCCTGTTCGGACACCAGCGCGGCTTGGGCGGTGCGTCCTCCGACGCGGATGCGGAGGGCGGGGCCGTTGTCGGCTCCGCTCTCGGCCGCCTCGGCGGGGATCGGATCGCCGGCCGGCAGCCGGCGCGACAGGTCCGCCCAGGCGGAGCGGAGGGGCGTGTCGCCGCAACCGCACAGCGGCACGAGCAGCAAGGGCCAAACGCGCATGGGTGGGGAATAGCGCCGCGGTTCCGACGCCGCGAGCGATCCGGCCCGGTTGCAGGCGCGGCGGGCTTCCCCGGCGCCGCCTTACTTCCTTACCTTCTTACCACCTTACTTTCCCACCCCGATCGCCTTCGGACAAAAGGCGCGGTCGGGGAGTGGACAGGCCGAGAGTAGCCTTTTTGTTTCGCGCGAGCGAGCACCTCCTGCCCGGCGGGTGCACGCGACGGGACTTCAGGCCGCCACCCTCGCCTCCCCCGCGCCGCGGCGCCAGTGCAGCAGGAGGAGCAGCGCGCCCAGCCCGAGCCCGATCAGGTGCGGGGCCGGCACCGCGTCGCCGAAGGCGGCTTGGATCAGCGCCGGGAACACCATGAGCAGGCCGGCCAGGACGAAGCCGGCGCGCTCCCACCCGGGCATCGGCCCCCGCCCGTGGCCCTGGAACGCGGCGGCCAAGAGCGCCAGCCCGCCCGCGGCGAGCGCGATCTGCCACGCCACGTCTACCCAGCCCATGCCCGGCTTGAAGGCCAGGAGCAGCGCCACGCCTTCGGGGTCGGTGACGAAGACGAAGGGCAGCACGAAGGCCGGCAGGGTGTACTTCCATGCTTTGAGGGTGGTGCGGTACGGCCCGGCGCCGGTGATGGCGGCGGCGGCGAAGGGGCTGAGGGCTGTGGGCGGAGAGACCTCCGACAGCACGGCGTAGTAGAAGACGAACATGTGCGCCGCGTAGTCCGGCACGCCGAGCTTTATCAACGCCGGCGCGGCCACCACCGCGCAGATGATGTAGGAGGCCGTCACCGGCACGGCGAGGCCGACCACCCAGACGATCAGGGCGGTGTAGAGCGCGGTGACGACCAAGTTGCCGCCGGCGGCCTGGATGGCGATGTCGCTGAACTTCAGCCCGAGGCCGGTGAGCGTGATGACGCCCACGATGATTCCGGCGCAGGCGCAGGTGGCGGCGATGCCCACCGCCTGCACGGCGCCGGAGGCCAGCGCGTCCAGCAGCTTGCGGGGCCAGAGGGCGCTTTCCGGCCGCAGGAAGGACAGCAGCACGGCGACGCCCATGGCGTACAGCACGGAGGTGGTGGGCGAGTAGCCCAGCACCATGAACACCACGATCGCCAGCAGCGAGGAGAAATGGAACCAGTAGCGCTTCGCGAGCGCGCCGGCGCCTTCCATCTGCACGACTTCCGGCGCCGCGCCGCCCGCCTTGGCGCCGATGCGGCGCTGGTCGAGCTCCACCATGAACAGGAGCGAGGCGTAGTAGAGCACGGTCGGCACCGCCGCCATGCGGAGCACTTCGAGGTAGCCGATCTTCAGGTACTCGGCGATCAGGAAGGCCGCGGCGCCGAGCACGGGCGGCGAGATGATGGCGCCGAGGCCGCCGGCGGCGAGCAGGCCGCCCGCGTCGTCCGGCCGGTAGCCGACGCGGCGCATCATCGGCCACGCCACGGTGCCGAGGGTGACGGTGGTGGCGACGCCGGAGCCGGACGGCCCGCCGAGCAGGAAGGAGGAGAGGACCACCGTGCGCCCGGCGCTGGTGGCGCGCCCTCCGGTGAGCGCGAAGGAGAAGTCCACGAAGAACTTGCCGGCGCCGCTCGCCTGGAGGAGCGCGCCGTAGATGGTGAACAAGATGATGAGGCTGGCCGAGACGTCCACGGCGGTGCCGAAGATGCCGTCCAGCGTGATGGTCAGGTGCGGGATCAGCCGTTCGCTGTTGTAGCCCTGGTGCTGCCACGGCGCGGGGAGGAGATTGCCGAAGAAGCCGTAGGCGAGGAACAGCAGCGCCACGACCGGCATGACCCAGCCGGTGGCGCGGCGCGTCACCTCCAGCACGAGCAGGACCAGCACCCACCCCACCAGCAGATCTTGCCATTCCGGGAAGACGTAGCGATCGATCAGCGGCTCGTCGCCGAGCATGTCGCCGCCGAACAGCAGATACCAGGTGACGCCGAGTGCCGCGGCGATCAGCAGCATGTCCCAGGGCATCAGCCGGTGCCGCCAGCGGCGCGCGGCCGGGAACAGCAGGAAGCCCAGCGCCATGGCGAAGCCGACGTGGACGAAGCGGAGCGTGGTGGTGGGGACGATGTCCCACGCCGCCCAGAGGTGGAACAGCGCCATCGCCAGCGCCAAGCCGGTGCCGACCCAGCCGAGGAGGCCGGTGAAGCGGTTCTGCGCGCCCTCCTCTTCCTCGATCAGCTTCTCGACGCGGGCGACGGTGTCCTCGTCGAGGGCGCCGGGCGCGACCTCGGGCGGGAGGCCGGTGCCGACGGTGCCGCGCCCGCTCACGGCCGCCGCCTCAGGCAAGCTGCGCGCCCTGGGTCTTCCAGAACGCTTCCGCGGCTGGGTGCCAGGGGACGCCGGCGGCGGCCGTCTTCTGCCGGTCGAGCGTGAAGCCGCGCGCTTCGGCGTGGACCTGGACCAAGTCTTCGCGGGCGCGCCAGGTGGCCTCGAGGATGCGCGTCGCCTGCTCGTTCGGCATGGTGTCCAACACGGCGAGGATGTTGGCGACCGACATCTGCTTGTTGTCGGTGGTCTGGCCGGGGTAGGTGCCGGCCGGGATCACCTCCGGGAAGTAGACCGGCCCGTACTTCTCGACGATCTTGTCCGTGAACTCGGCGTGGTCCACCAGGCGCAGCGTGATGCCGGGGCTGGCGCCGAGGTCGGTGATGGCGCTGGTCGGCACGCCGGACACGAAGAAGTAGGCGTCGAGCTTGCCGTCCTTGATGGCGTTGGTGCTCTCCGCCGGCGACAGTCGCTCGCGGGCGCGGAAGTCCTTGTCGCGGTCGAGGCCGGCGCCTTCGATCAAGCGGAAGGCCATCCCCTCGGTGGCCGAGCCCGGCGCGCCGGTGGACACGCGTTTGCCTTTCAGGTCGGCCATGGAGGCGATGCCGGCGGCGGCGGTGGTCACGACCTGCATCCGGTTGGTGTAGATGACCGCGAGCGCGCGGACGTTGACCGGCCGGCCGCGGAACCGCTCCGCCCCGCGCACCGCATCCACGCAGGCGTCCACCTGCGAGAAGATCATGCCGACGCGGCCGGCGCCGAGGAGTTGGTTGTTGGCTACGGAGCCGCCCGTGACCTCCACCGTGGCCGAAAGGCCGGGGATGGCGCGGGAGAGGATGTTCGCGAGGCCGCCGCCGAGCGGGTAGTACACACCGCCCGTGGTGCCGGTGGCGATCGCCAGTTGCGTGCCCTGTTGCGCGCGGGCGAGGCGAGGCGCGGCCAGGACGGCGGCCCCCATGGCGAGGGCGGCGCGGCGGGTTGGGCCGGGCATGGACGTCATTCTCCCTGGTGGTCTTGGTTTCCGTCTGACTCCGCACAGATAGCGGTGGCGCCCGGCCGGTGGAAGGGCCGGGCGCAGCACGACGCCTTGTGGTGCGGCGCGGCCAAGACCTGTCAGGCCCCGCGATTCACCGTTGCTGGCCGTCCGACCGGAAGCTGGCCTCTTGTCGCCACCCGGAAGCCGTCCGCACCAGCACCGCCGCGCTGAAACCCCTCGGCTCCGGCGCGACGTCGCGCGCCCCGCTGTACATCTCGATGCGGTCCGTGGTGAACCGGACGAGGACGTTGTTCGGGTCCTCCGGGCCGCCGGGGTGGAAGCGGTAGGTTTCCGGCCGCCAGACGGCGCGCTTGGACTCGGCATCGCCGATCGTGACCGCCCCGCCGATCAAGGTGACGTAGGCCCGGTCGGGGTTGTGCTGGTAGGCGAGGGTGAGGCGGCCCGAACGCTCGATCTCCGCCACCTTCCGGCAGCGCCGGTCCGTCATGAACTGGACGCTCCAGTCCTCGGCGAGCTTGCCGATCTGCACGAGGCGGGCGTTGATCTCGCCCCCCTCCGCGGCGCTGATCGCGAAGCACCACGTCACCTGCGCGATCGTCTCGCGTGCGATGAGCAGAAGCTGTTCGGCGCCCATGCGTGCCTCCTTGGGACCGGGCCAAGCACCGCCACCGAAACCCTGCCCTGCCGCTATTCAGCCAGTCCAGCGCGGCGGCGAGGCAGAGTACGCCCTAGCCCAACACCCGCGTGAGCAGCTCCGCCGAGCGGCCGTCGGCGATGGTGGCGGCGCGGGCGTCGTAGGAATGGCCGCCGCGGCGGGAAAAGGCGTGGTCGGCCCACGGGTAGACGTGGGTTTCCGCTTTCGGGTGGCCGCGCAGGCCTTCCACGATCTTCGCCTGCGCCTCGGGCGGGACGAATTTGTCCTTGCCGGCGATGTGCAGCATCAACGGCGCCTTGATGCCGCCGGCCTCGCCGAGCAGCCCGTCCAGGCCGACGCCGTAGTAGCTGACGTTGCAGTCGGCGTCCGAGCGCGCCGCCATCATGTAGGCGAGCCGGCCGCCGAGGCAGAAGCCCATGGTGGCGACCTTGCCGTTGGCGCCCTCCATGCCGCGCGCGGCCGTGACCGCGGCCTGGAGGTCTTCCACCGCCTTGCCCTGGTCCATGCCGTTCATCAGGGCGAAGGCCTTGTCCCACTCGCCCTGGCCCTTGTCGGGGTCGAGGTCCACGCCGGGCTGCTGGCGCCAGAACAGGTCGGGCGCGACGGCGACGAAGCCCATCTCCGCCACCCAGTCGGAGAGCTGGCGCATGGCGCCGTTCACGCCGAAGATCTCCTGGATCATCACCACAGCGCCCGCGGGGCCGCCGGAAGGCGTGCTCTTGGGTTTGGCGACGTAGGCGGCGAACTCGCCGCTGCCGTCGCGCGCGGCGATCTTGGTTTCGGGCATGGCGTCCCCTCCTCGTCGGCGGTTCGTGCGGCGACGTCTAGCCCCGCGCGCGGCGGCTCGCCACCGCGCTTCCGTCCGGGCGGAAAACCTTCCGCTGGCGGGGCGTTGTCCCGCCGAAGGGGAGATCCATCCGCATGAGCAACACGGCAGCGGCCGCCGCAGACGGCGGCCAGTTCGAAACCGACGTGCCCGCGCGCTTGGACCGGCTGCCCTGGAGCGGCTTCCACTGGCGGGTGGTGATCGCGCTGGGCATCACCTGGGTGCTGGACGGGCTGGAGGTGACGCTGGTCGGCAGCCTCGCCCCGGCGATCCACGAGAGCCTCGGCCTCAGCGAAACGCAGATCGGGCTCGCCGCCTCGGCCTATCTGATCGGCGCCGTGGTGGGCGCGGTCGGCTTCGGCTGGATGGCCGACCGGATCGGGCGGTCGAAGCTGTTCTTCATCACGCTCACCGTCTACATGCTGGCCAGCATCGCCACCGGCTTCTGCTGGGATTTCTGGTCCTTCGCGGCGTTCCGGATGCTCACCGGCGCGGGCATCGGCGGCGAGTACGCGGCGGTGAACTCCGCGATCCAGGAGCTGATCCCGGCGCGCAAGCGCGGCACCACCGACCTGGCTGTGAACGGCACCTTCTGGGGCGGGGCGGCGCTGGGCTCCATCATCTCGCTGGTGGTGCTCAACCCGGCCGTGATGAACTCCGAATGGGGCTGGCGCGTGGCCTTCGTGGTGGGCGGTGCGCTGTGCTTCGTCGTGCTGTTCCTGCGCCGCTTCCTGCCGGAGAGCCCGCGCTGGCTGATGCTCAAGGGCCGGAACGACGAGGCGCAGGAGATCGTCGGCGGCATCGAGCGCGAGGTGGCGGCGCAGCACGGCGGCACGCTCCCGCCCTTGGAGTACGGGCCGGTGCGCTTCCACCGGCGCGGCCACACGCAGATCCGGGAGGTGTGGCAGACCATGATCGGCACCCACCGGCAGCGCACGGTGCTCGGCCTGACGCTGATGTCCTGCCAAGCCTTCTGCTACAACGCGCTCGGCTTCACCTATTCGCTGGTGCTGACCAAGTTCTACGACATCCCGGCGCCGAGCGTCGGCTGGTACATGCTGCCCTTCGCGCTCGGCAACCTGGCGGGGCCGCTGATCCTCGGCCCCTTCTTCGACAGCATCGGGCGCAGGCCGATGATCACCGCCACCTACGCGATCTCCGGGGTGCTGATGGCGATCACGGGGTACGCCTTCGCGGACGGCTGGCTGACCGCGTGGCAGCAGACCATGGCGTGGACGGTGATCTTCTTCTTCGCTTCCGCCGCCGCCTCGGCCGCCTACCTGACGGTGGGCGAGAGCTTCCCGCTGGAGATGCGCGCCATGGCCATCGCGCTGTTCTTCGCCATCGGCACGCTGGTGGGCGGCGTGTCCGGCCCGACCATCTTCGGCGCGCTGATCGAGACCGGCGACCGCGTGTCGCTCATGTGGGGCTATCTGGCGGCTGCCGCGCTGATGCTCGTGGCGGCGGTGACGGAGTGGCGGATCGGCTTCGCGGCGGAGGGCGTTCCCTTGGAGCAGGTGGCGGCGCCGCTCTCGGCCGTGGCGCGGTAGGCGCGCCGGGGTCGGCCGGCTGTCAGGCTGGGCATCGCGTGCTTATATCGGCGGCGGGTTGGATGGGGCGAACCGCCGATGGCCGTGAACCGGCAGGATTTCCGCGACGCCATGGCGCGGCTGGGCGCGGCGGTGAACGTGATCACCACCGGCGGCCCCGCCGGCCGTGGCGGCTTCACCGCCAGCGCGGTGTGCAGCGTGACGGACGACCCGCCGACGCTCCTGCTGTGCATGAACCGCGGCGCCACGGCCGCGCCGGCGTTGAAGGGGAACGGCGTGTTCTGCGTGAACACCCTGGCGGCGGGCCAGGCGGAGGTGTCGCGCGTGTTCGCGGGCTCGACCAAGTGTTCCATGGAGGAGCGCTTCCACGCCGGCACCTGGACCGAGTTGGCCACGGGCGCGCCGGTGCTGGAGGACGCGATGGTGGCCTTCGACTGCCGCGTGTCGGAGATGATCGAGAAGGGCACGCACATCGTGGTCTTCGCCGAGATCGAAGCCATCCGGCAGGGGAGCCCGCAGGAGGGCGGCTTGATCTATTTCGGGCGCGATTACCACCCGGTCGGATTGGAGGCATAGCGGAGCGGAGGCCGGTGGACGCCTCCGCGCGCAGGCTCCTGAATTGCGGAAGGCCCCGGCGGTTTCCCGCCGGGGCCTTCCCATTGAGTGACGGCGTTTAAGCCGTGTGCGACTAGGAAGCCGCCCCTGCAGTGGCCGGGGCGATGATCCAGGCCGCGACCGCGGCAACCGCCTTCAAACAATGAGACACAGGATCACCTCCTTTCAGTTATGTTGCGAAGGCCTAGAACATGGCTTTTCCAGCCGTGATTCGCAAGCCCTACATCTGGCTGTAGCTGCCGTTCTTCCACACGTAGAAGACGTAATCGGGCACGGTGACGTCGCCCTTGCGGTCGAAGGAGATCTCGCCGAGCACCGTCTGCCACGGCCCCTGGCCTTTCATGGCCTCGGCGATGCGGCGCGGGTCGAGGTTGTTGATCTTCGCGGCGGCCTGCGCCCAGATCTGGATGGCGGCGTAGGTGTAGAGGACGTAGCCCTCCGGATCGACGTTCTTGGCCCGGAAGCGCTGCACCACCTCGGCCGCCTGCGGGCGGCGGCGGGGGTCGGAGGAGAAGGTCATCAGCGTGCCCTCGCCCGCCGCGCCCGAGATCTGCCAGAACTCGTTCGTCACCAGCGCGTCGCCGCCGATCAGGGTGACGTTCATCCCCTGCTCCTTGGCTTGGCGCAGGATCAGGCCGGCCTCGGTGTGGTAGCCGCCGATGTAGATGACCTCGACGCCCGCGCCCTTCATGCGGGACACGATGGCGTTGTAGTCCCGCTCGCCGGGCGTGTAGGCGGCGTAGAGCGTCTCCTGCGCGCCGCCGGCGTTGAGCGACTTCTTGGTCTCGTCCGCGAGGCCTTTGCCGTAAGCCGAGTTGTCGTGCAGGATCGCCACCTTCTTGCCGCGGTACTCGCGCGCGATGTGGGCGCCGGCGACTTGGCCCTGCTGGTCGTCGCGGCCGCAGGTGCGGAAGGTGTTCCAGCCGCCCTCGTCCGTGAAGCGCGGGTTGGTGGAGGCGGGGCTGACCTGGAGCACGCCCTCCTCCGCGTAGGCCTTGGAAGCCGGGATGGAGGAGCCGGAGCAGAAGTGCCCGGCGACGAAGCGCACGCCGCGGCCGGCGAGCTGGTTGGCCACGCTGACCGCCTGCCGCGGGTCGCAGGCGTCGTCGCCGATCTCCAGCGCGAGCTGGCGGCCCATGACGCCGCCGCGGCCGTTGAGGTCCGCCACCGCCTGCTCGGCGCCGGCGCGCATCTGGGCGCCGAAGGACGCTTGCTGGCCGGTCATCGGGCCGGCGCAGCCGATGCGGATGGGGCCGCCCTGCCCTTGCGCGCGGGCGCCGGCGGTGCCGGCCAGGGCCAGCGCGGAACCGAGAACCAGTCTTCGTTGCAGCATCATCG
>CADCTL010000086.1 GCA_902805625.1 uncultured Acetobacteraceae bacterium | reverse complement strand
GCGGGGGCAGGTACCCGTCTCGGAGTCGCTCGTCGCCTGACAATGCTTCAACCCTTCGGAATTCGAACGCCGCCTCCGCACCGCCCGTGAGGTGGGCCTCGCCCGACTTCCGCGCGCCGTCGAATGAGGGCGCCGTCGAATGAGGCGGGAGCGGAGTGCTGCTTCGGACAGGACGCCGTCATCAGTGCTAGCGGGGGCGCTGCGGTTTGACGGCAGCGACGGCCACGACCTGCACGCCGGCCGTGGACCGCGCCTGAGCGAGGAACATGGCGCCGAACTCACCGCTCGCTGCGTGCCGCTCAGACAGCCTCGTATCGAGCTTCACTTCCGTTCCTTGTCGTTCCGTCCCGCGATGATCCGACCACATCGAAGGACGCGACTCAAGGTACCCTGGCGAAGTCCCGCGTCCTGTACGCGTGACTTCCCCTATCCGGCACCATCCGAGCGCTTCGCACCAAAAAGGAGGCTGAAACCGAAGTCTGCGATGCGAACATCGGCTTGGTGCGGCGACAGCGTCAGCATCTCCAGCAACGGTGCTGAGATGCGCGAATGGGCACGACCGCGTCGAGAACCCTTGGAACGCCGTGCGCCACACGGCACCGAAAACCGGATGACAACGCGCTAAGTGCTCGTGAAACCTGCGATGCCGATGTGTTCGGAATGCAGGGCCAGAGATTCGAGGCCTACCGCTCCGGCCAGTTCGGGAAACCCAGAACCCCGCAGGATCGACGCCCTGCAAAGGCTTTTCTCGTGCGCCGGGGCGTTCCGGGGAATGGCGGCCGCGTGTGCTCTCCACCACGACCCGGTCCGGCGCCGCCCGCCATGCGGCGGCGGCGCTACGGCAAGGCGTCCCGGAAGATCGTCGCGGCGGTCCGGCGGAGCACCTCGGCCGCCCTGGCGCCGCCCATGTAGGGCACGGTGGACCAAGCGCCGTCGATGAGGATGGCCAGGGCGTCGCCCAGCAGTTCGGGCCGCGCGGCGCCGGCTTCCCTCGCCAAGCCCGCGAGGGCCTCGCGCATCCGGGTCTTGTGCTCCGCCACCAAGCGGTGCGTCGGGTGCGCCGGATCGGGGAACTCCGCCTGCGCCAGGAGGAGCGGGCAGCCGTGGTACTCCGGGCTTTCCAGCTTCGTCGCGAACGCCTCGACCGCCGCGCGCAGCTTCGCCCCGGGCGTCGGCGCATGCGCGGTCGCCGCCTCGAACCAAGCGTCGTAGGCCGCAGCGTCCTCGCACAGGACGGCGGCGACGAGGGCGTCCTTGCTCGGGTAGGCGCGGTAGAGACTCATCTTGGTGGCCTCCGCGGCGCGGCAGACCTCCTCGACGCCGGTGGCGCGGATGCCTTGCCGGTAGAACAGGCCCTTCGCCGCGGTCTGGATGCGTTCGGCCGCCTTCGGCCGGTCGGCCGCGGCGCTGGCCATGGCGGGCTCCTTCCTGTCTTCCCTGGGCGGCGGTCGCGTTGCCATCGAACTGCCCCTTGACGTTACTGACCGGTCACTTAACGTAAGGGACGAACCGGTCGGTATCATCCGGCCTCGGAGATTGGCGATGCTCCCCTACCAGCGCAAGACCCGACCGGGCCCGAATAGCGAAAGCGTTTGGTTCGATTGGCTAAATCGCATTCAAGCTTCCCTCGGCCCGCGGCCGGCGAACCAAGCAACACTGGGCGCCGCGGCGCTCGCGCTCCTGGCCGGCGCGGCGGTGGCAGGACCTGCCGCTTCCCAAAGTGGCGCCCCGGCCCCCGCGCCCTCCGTGACGGTGGCCGTCCCGCTGCCCCGGCTGGTGCCGCAGTGGGAGGAGCACACCGCGCGCATCGAGCCCTCCGCCCGCGTGGAGGTCCGACCCCGCGTGTCCGGGCAGGTGGCGCAGGTGCATTTTCAGGACGGCGCCATCGTCCGAACCGGCGACCTTCTGTTCACCCTCGACCAGCGGCCCTTCCGCATCGCGGTGGAGAGCGCCCAGGCCGAAGTGGGCCGCGCCGAGGCTCGGCTGTTTCTGGCCGAGCAGCAGGTGCAGCGCTACACGCCGCTCGTCCAGCAGCGGTTCGCCCCGGAGTCCGAGATGGACACCCGCCGGAGCGCGCTCCGCGAGGCGCAGGCAGGCCTCCTCGCCGCCCGGGCCGCGGTCAGGCAGGCGGAATTGGACCTGGAGTTTTCCGAGGTGCGCGCCCCGCGTCCGGGCCGGGTCAGCGACCGCCGCGTGGACGCGGGCAACCTCGTCGCCCAAGGCCAGACCCTCCTGACGACGCTCCTCACGCTCGACCCGGTCTACGCCGTGTTCGACGCCAGCGAGGCGCAGCACCTCCGCTTCGCCCGCGCGGCCCGCGGCGGCAGCGCCGAGGGCGCGGCCGGCGCCCCGGTGCAGCTCCGCCTGCTCGACGAGGCGGAGTTCGGCCATGAAGGGCGGCTTGATTTCGTGGACAGCGCCTTCGACGGGCGCAGCGGCACCATCCGCAACCGCGCCGTGGTGCCCAATCCCCACATGTTCCTGACGCCCGGCAGCTTCGCGCGCCTCCGCCTCTCCGCCGGCGACGTCACGGCGCTTATGGTGCCCGACGCCGCCGTGGTCGCCGACCAGTCCGGCCGCGCGGTGCTGACGGTCGCGCCGGACGGCACGGTGGCGCCGCGCCCGGTGCAACTCGGCCCGCTGGTGGACGGGCTGCGCTCGGTGCGTTCCGGCCTCGCGCCGGAGGACCAGGTGGTCATCGGCGGCCTCCACCGCGCCCGTCCGGGCGCCCGGGTGACGGCGGAGCAGGGCCGCATCGGCCCCGGCCCGCTCGCCACCGCCGCCCGCTGACCGGAAGCGCACGCCCCCTCGCGGGCGTGCGCCACTACTCCCTCTTCCCTTGTTCGGGGGCGCCGGTGCGCTTCCCGAGGAGTGCGTTCCGTGCGCCTCGCCCGCTTCTTCATCGACCGCCCGGTCTTCGCCGCGGTGGTCTCCATAACCATCACCCTCGTCGGCGCCATCGCCGCGTTGCGGCTGCCGATCGCGGAGTACCCGGAAATCGCGCCGCCCACCGTGCAGGTGGTGGCGCTCTACCCGGGCGCCTCCGCCGAGACGATCGCCGCGACCGTGGCGAGCCCGGTCGAGCAGGAGGTGAACGGCGTGGACGGGATGCTCTACCTGTCCTCCCAGTCCACCGGCGACGGCAAGCTCACGATCAGCGTCGTGTTCCGCCAGGGCACGGACGTGGACCAGGCGCAGGTGCTCGTGCAGAACCGCGTCTCGATCGCCGAGCCGCGGCTGCCCGAGGAGGTGCGCCGGCTCGGCATCACGGTGAAGAAGGCCTCGCCCGACCTGCTGATGGTCGTGCACATGACCTCGCCGGACGGCAGCCGAGGCCCGGAGTACGTCTCCAACTACGCCACCCTCGCCATCAAGGACCGGCTGGCGCGCCTCGACGGCGTGGGCGACGCCCAGGTCTTCGGCGCCCGCGACTACGCCATGCGCGTGTGGCTGGACCCCGACCGGGTGGCGGCGCGCGGCCTCTCGCCGGGCGAGGTGGTGGACGCGCTCCGCCGCGCCAACGCGCAGGTGGCGGCCGGCGCCATCGGCCAAGCGCCCCGCGCGGCCGAGGCCGGCGCTTTCGAGGTGAGCGTGCAGGCGCTGGGCCGCCTGGTCTCGCCCGAGCAGTTCGACGAGCAGGTGGTCGCCACGGGCGCGAACGGCGCGCCGGTGCGGCTGCGCGACGTGGCGCGGACGGAGATCGGCGCCGCCGACTACACGGTGAACGCGCTGTTGAACAACCAGGTCGCCACCGCCATCGTCATCTTCCAGCGCCCCGGCAGCAACGCGCTGGAGACGGCGGCGGCGGTGCGCGCCACCATGGAAGGCGCCGCGGCCTCCTTCCCTTCCGGCATCGGCTGGAGCGTGGTCTACGACCCGACGCGCTTCATCGCCGAGAGCATGGAGGCGGTGCTCCACACCTTCGCCGAGGCGGTGCTGCTGGTGGTGCTGGTGGTGATCCTGTTCCTCCAGAACTGGCGCGCGGCGGTGATCCCGCTGCTCGCCATCCCGGTCTCCATCGTCGGCACCTTCGCCGTGCTGCTGGCGCTCGGCTTCACGCTGAACGCGCTCACCATGTTCGGCTTCATCCTGGCGATCGGCATCGTGGTGGACGACGCCATCGTGGTGGTGGAGAACGCCGAGCGGCACATGGCGGAGGGCATGTCGCCCCTGGAGGCGGCGCGCCGCACCATGGACGAGGTGGGCTTCGCGCTGATCGCCATCGCCCTGGTGCTGGTGGCGGTGTTCGTGCCGACGACGTTCATCACCGGCATCTCAGGCGCCTTCTACCGGCAGTTCGCGGTGACGATTTCGGTGGCCACGGTCTTCTCCGCCCTGGTGTCGCTGACGCTCTCGCCCGCGCTGGCCGCGCTGCTGCTCAAGCCGCACGGCCACGCCGCCGGCGCGCGGCGCGGGCACTGGCTGCTGGCGCCGTTCGGGCTGTTCTTCCGCGGCTTCAACGCGCTGTTCGACCGACTCTCGCTCGGCTACGGCGGGCTGACGCGGCGGCTGGTGCGGCTGCCGGTGATCCTGCTCGTCGTCTACGCCGGCCTGCTGGCGCTCACGGGCCGCAGCGTGCTGACGACGCCGACGGGGCTCATCCCGCCGCTCGACCGCGGCTACTTCATCGTCGCCTTCCAGCTCCCGCCCGGCGCCAGCCTGAGCCGGACGGACGCGGTGGTGCGCCGCGCCTCGGAGGCGATCATGGCGACGCCGGGGGTGAAGGACGCCGTGGCCTTCGTGGGCTTCGACGGCGCCACCTTCACCAACGCGCCCAACACCGGCGTCGTCTTCGCCGGCCTCAAGCCCTTCGAGGAGCGCACGCGGGAAGGCCTCACCGCCAACGGCATCCTCGGCGACCTGCAACGGCGGCTGATGGGCGACGACGACGCGCAGGTGCTCGTGATCCCGCCGCCGCCCGTCCCGGGCATCGGCACCGGCGGCGGCTTCAAGCTGATGGTGCAGGACCGCGCCGGCCGCGGCCCGCGGGAGCTGGAGCGCGCGACGCAGGCGGCGCTGGCGGCCGTGAACGGGGCGCCCGGCATCGGCTTCGCCTTCAGCCTCTACAACACGGCGACGCCGCAGATCCGCGCCGACGTGGACCGGACCCGCGCCGAGATGCTGGGCGTGCCGGTCTCCCGCGTCCACGAGGCGATGGGCATCTACATGGGCTCCGCCTTCGTCAACGACTTCAACCTGCTCGGCCGCACTTGGCGAGTGACGGCCCAGGCCGATATGCAGCACCGGCTGGCGGTGGAGGACATCGCCCGGCTGCGGACCCGGGCGGAGGGCGGCGGCATGGTGCCGCTCGGCAGCATCGCCACCTTCCACGAGACCTCCGGGCCGTTCCGCGTGCCGCGCTACAACCTGTATCCGGCCGCCGAGGTGCAGGGGACGGCGCTGCCCGGCGTTTCGACCGGCCAGGCGATTGCCGCGGTGGAGAAGGCGCTGGAAACCGCGCTGCCGGAGGGCTTCGGCTACGAGTGGACGGAGCTCGCCCTGCAGGAGAGCATCGCCGGCAACACCGCGCCGGTCGCCTTCGGCCTGGCGGTGGTGTTCGTGTTCCTGGTGCTGGCGGCGATGTACGAGAGCTGGCTGCTGCCGCTGGCCGTGGTGCTGATCGCGCCGATGTCGGTGCTCGCGGCGCTGCTCGGCGTGGCCCACACCGGGCTCGACAACAACGTGCTGGTGCAGGTCGGCTTGGTGGTGCTAGTCGGGCTGGCGGCCAAGAACGCCATCCTCATCGTCGAGTTCGCCCGCGCGGCGGAGGAGGCGGGCGCGACCCGGTGGGAGGCGGCGGCCGACGCCGCGCGCACCCGGCTGCGGCCCATCCTGATGACGAGCCTCGCCTTCGTCCTGGGCGTGCTGCCGCTCACCGTGGCCACCGGCGCCGGCGCCGAGATGCGGCAGAGCCTGGGCGCGGCGGTGTTCTACGGCATGCTCGGCGTCACGCTGTTCGGGCTGCTGTTCACGCCGGTGTTCTACGTCGTGGCCCGCGCCTTGGCCAGCCGGAGCGGCGAGCGGAGAACCAAGCTGGAAAAGGCCGCCGAGGTTTAGGCCGGTCCGATTCGGGGCGGTTGTGCCAAGTGTATGGGGGCCGGTGCGGTCAATGTGGATACGCACCGGCTCGTCCATCCGGACGACCGGTCCAGGCGGACGTTGTTACTACTGCTGACGCGGCCCACGTCCCCGGTCTCCGCCCGCAGGCCGAGGTCGGCAGGTGCGGCACGTTGGCGAGCGGCGCGGGCGGTGGTGCGACGATGGCGAGTCGCTCGCTCAACCGGCGGACAACAGTGCAGTTAGCCGGCACCGTAGCCTTTGCGCACAGCGGCACGCTTCGAAGGCTGCCACCGCCAGCGGACTGTGCCAGAACGCTCCTCGCTTCGCTCGTCTCAGGCCCGCACCAGGGCGCAGCCGCCCTCGGCCAGCGGCCGGAACGCCTCGCCGCCGCCCGTGGTCTGCAGCAGCTTGTAGTAGTCGAAGGGGCCGCGGCTCTCCTCGGGCTTCTTCACCTCGAACAGGTAGGCCGGGTGCAGCTTGCGCCCGTCCGGGCGGATGCTGCCAGGGCCGAAGCAGTCGTCGTCGCAGGGCATCGCCTTCATCCGCGCCACGGTTTCGGCGCCGCTCGCCTTGGCAGCCGCCACGCCCATGTCGGCCACCGCCTTGAGGTAATGCACCACGGAGGCATAGCCGCCGGCGTGGTTCATGCAGAGCGCGTTGCCGGCCCCGATGTGCGGGCGCACGCGTGCCGAGAAGGCGCGGGTCCGCTCGTTGAGGTCCCAGTAGAAGGTTTCGGTGCAGATCAGCCCCTGCGCGGTGGCCAGGCCGAGCGCGTGGACGTCCGGCAGGAACATCAGCAGCGAGGCGAGCTTGATGCCGCGCCTGGCCAAGCCGAATTCCGCCGCCTGCTTGACGCAGTTGACCGTGTCCGAGCCGGCGTTGGCCAAGCCGATCACCTTCGGCCGCGCGGCCATCGCCTGCACGATGAAGGAGGAGAAGTCGGAGGTGCCGGGGAAGGGCGTGCGCGCGGCGCCGATGACGGTGCCGCCGGCGCCCTTGACGAAGTTGCCGGTGTCGCGCTCGAGCGCGTGGCCGAAGGCGTAGTCCGCGGTGATGAAGTACCAGCTGTCGCCGCCCGCCTTCACCGTTGCGCCGCCGGTGGACTTCGCCAGCATCCAGGTGTCGTAAGTCCAATGCACCGTGTTGGGCGTGCATTTGGACCCGGTGAGATCCGAGGTGGCGGAAGAACTGTTGAGGAAGACCTTGTTCTTCTCCCGCACGATGTCGTTCACCGCCAGCGCCACCGAAGAGGCGCCGCCGTCCACCACCGCGTCCACGCCCTCGCGGTCGAGCCACTGGCGGGTGACGTTGGAGCCCACATCGGGCCGGTTCTGGTTGTCGGCGAAGACCACCTCGACGTTGAAGCCACGGTTGCTGAACTCGGCCGCCGCTTGGCGGACGCAGGCCAACTCGGTGGGGCCGGTGACGTCGCGGTAAGTGCCGGAGAAGTCGCACAACAAGGCGACGCGGACGGTGTTGGCCGCCTGGGCCTTGGAGCTGCGCCAGGGCAGCCCGCCGAACCCGGCGCCCGCCCCCGCCTGAAGCAGGGTACGACGAGTTGTGTCCATTTTTCCTCCCCGCGCGGTGTCGGGCACCGCTTGCGCCGAGCAGGGTAAGACGGATCGCCGCCGCCTGCCATGCCTGCGATCCGCACCCTCCGCGACTTCCACCGCGCTTTCCTCGCTCTCGAGCCGGAGCGCCGGAACCGCAACTATCATGCTCCCCGCGGCGCAGGCGGGCTGGCCGTTGGCGTCGAGCGGCGTGGCGAGTGGCGCGAGCGCTTGTTCGTCCCTGGCCTCGGCCACCGCCGCACGGCGCAGGTTGAAGCCCGGCGCACCGGCGACGACCCCGTCGAAGCGGTCCGGGAAGCGCTGCGACGCGACCATACCCTGCCGGCCGCCGCATGCGCCCACGAGCGCCGAGCCGGCCTTCACGGCCTCAGGAGCGGCCCTGACGCACGCCGCCACCGCGGTGGCGAGGAGGTCGTCGATGCGCACGGCGCGTGCGCCAACCTCGGCGTGAGACGGTGAGTGAACGCGGGATGCCCTTCTCCACCATGGCCTGATCCGCGGTGATCCGATGGTTGCTGCCCCTGGGTGCCCCGCGTGGGCGGACACTCGGGGCGAGCCGGTCCGCCGTGCTTCCCAGCTTCGCGTCAGTCCTCGAAGAACGGCGTCTCTTCGTCGGGACCGCCGCGCAGGCGCATGTCGAAGCGGAACACCCGCAGGCCTTCCGCCCCGCCGTCGGGCCGCGCCACCAAGCGCTTGCGCAAGTGCTCTGGCAGCAGCGCCAGGACTGGATCGGCGGCGTTCTCGTCCGGGTGGTCAGGGAAGAACACGGTGGTCAGCACGCGCCGCATCAGCCCCGCGCCCATGGCGGTCAGATTGACGTGCGGCGCGCGCCGGCCCGTGGCGTCGGCGTAGCCGCCGGGGAGCACGGTGCGGAACTCGTAGAAACCCTCCTCATCCGTCCAGGCGCGGCCCCAGCCGAGGAAGTCCGGGTCGGCCAGGTGCCGTTCGGGGTCGAGCGGGTGGTTGAAGCGCCCGCCGGAGTCCGCCTGCCACGCCTCCAGGATCGTGTTCAGGCAGGGGAAGCCCCCTTCGCGCGTGACCGTGCCGCGCAGCAGGATCGCCTCGCCGCGCGCGGTCGGAGCCGTGTCCGGCCCCACGCGGGTGAGGTCGTTGTCGCCCTCGCTGAAGAGCGTCCGCGGGAAGAAAGGGCCGATGGTCTGCTGCGAGGTCGGCGGCAGCGGCGCGTTGGATCGCATGGCGCTGTCTCTTTTTTAGGGCGTCGGCGGCGTCGCGTGCCGGCCGCGCAGGACGATGTCGTGGGTGAAGCCCAGCCACCGGTCGCCGACCTCGGCCGGCGGCAGGTGGCGCGCGACCAGACGCTCCCGCGCCGCGGTGTCCGGCATCGAGTTCAGGATGCGGTCGAGCGTGTTGAGCGGCTCGCCCGGGAAGTACATCTGGGTCACGAGGCGCGAGAGCGAGGACGGCCCGAGCACCGAGAAATGCAGGTGGGGCGGGCGCCACCACGTCTCCTTGACCGGCACGGGGTAGGCGCCGGGCTTGATGGTGAAGAACGCGTAGCGCCCCTCCTCGTCGGTCCGGATGCGGCCATTGCCGACGAAGTTCGGGTCCAGCGGCGCGTCGCGCTGGTCGATGGAGTGGTAGTAGCGCCCGGCCGCGTTCGCCTGCCACAACTCGACCACGGCGCCGCGGACGGGCCGGCCGTCCTCGTCGAGGATGCGGCCGGCCAAGTGCATGAGCTGCCCGATGGCGAACCGGCCCGGTCCGGCTTCGGCGAGGTTGACGTCGCCGCAGGGCAGCTTGCGCTGGAGTTCGAGCGGGCCGGTCGCCTCCGTCCGGCCCACTGGCCGTCGATGCAGCGGCTGCGAGGGCGTGTGCGTCCAGGTGTTGTTGTAGCCGGGGACTGGCACGTCGGGCTCGATGCCCGCGGGCCAAGGGTCGAAGCGGTCGGGCGGTTGGTGCGCGTCCATGGATGCTTTCCTCGGCAGGCCACGCGGGTCGGGTCGGTCGCCGTGCGTCACTCGTCCGGATTGAAGCCCGAAGCCGCGACAAATGGGGCCCCAGAACTCGCGTTCCCGCCGGATGCGGCCCCGGACTGCGTCGGGCCCCAACATCAGCGGCGCGATCTCGATCCGGCTCAAGCCCTCGCGGATTTCGGGCGAGGCCGCCGCGTCGCCGGCCCGGCGGCCGTACACAGGGCGCCGAGCGCGGCGAGCACCGGACGGCGGCCGATGGCTGGGAGGTGTCCAATGGCTCTTCTCTTCGACCGCGGCGCCGCATCGCTTACGGCAGGGCCTTCAAGAATCGGACCAGCGCGTCGGCGGTCGCCTCGGGCTGCTCGGGCAGCAAGGCGTGTCCGGCGCGCGGGACGCTCGCCAGCGACACCCGTTCGCCGAGTTCCCGCCGCAGCCGCTCAAGCGTCGGCGGCGGGGCGATCGTGTCCTCCCCGGCGGCGACGTAGAGCACCGGCACGCGGTCCGCGACGCGCTGCCACGTGCGGTCGCGCGTAGCCGCTGTGGCGGCACGCTGCATGCGCGCGACGTCCGGGTGCCAGCCGCCGAGCCAGACCCGGGCGTCGTTTCCGGGCGCGAAGTAGCCGCGCCGCAGGTGGCCCAGGCGCTCCTCCTCGGTGAGGGCGGGGTCGAAGCTGCCGTCGATGGAGGAGCGGATGCCGGGGTCGATGTCGGTGCCGACCGAAGCCGCGAGCAGCGCGACGGCGCGGACCATCTCCGGCCGCTTGGCGGAGAGTGCGCGCGCGACCCAGTTGCCGAAAGCGTGGCCGGCGACGACGACGGGGCGCGGGTTCCCGTCCGCATCCGCTTCGACGGCCGCCGCGACGTCCTCCGCCAGATCGTAGAGCGTGAGGCCCTCCATCGGACCTTGCGAGCGCCCTATGCCGCGCGGCTCCGGCCGGACCACGCGGAAGCCCGCGGCGGCCACGAGCGGGGCCACGCGGTCGAAGTCCTCGGCGCCGCGCGCCAGAGAAGGCAGCAGCACCACGGTCGGGCCGTCGCCCTGGGCCAGGAACTCGATCCGCACGGACCCGCGCTCCGCCATGCGACTTTGGACGGCATCGGCCGCACCGATGGTCGCCGCCGAAAGGGCGAGACCCAGGACGGCGCTGCGGAGCAGCTTGGAAGCGCTGCGCTCGTTCATCGGACGTTTCCTTGTTGGTCCCGCAGCACGGGAGTCCTTGTCCTGTGCTCCGGCGAGGGGGGCTTCCGCTGGCCCTTCCGTCACTAGGTCAGGCTACCAGCTTTTAGCTTGGGATGTGGCGTGACGTGCTCGTTGGCGGCGTATCCACGGCAGGCAACGCGAACCCTACTTAGCTGGCCGAGAAAGTTCGATCTCACAGCCTGCACGCCGCGCTGCGCCGCGTTGAGGGGCTGCTTGGCGCCGCCCACTTCCGTCTATTTAAAGGCGAATGGCCTGGTCCTATTTCTTTACCGGCTTTAGCTTGGAAGCGGGGTGTTCCGCGCTCTCGTGGCCGCGGACCATGGCGCATGCGCCGTGTGGGACGCCGAGAAAGGGTTGTGCGTGGACGGCACCAGCAGGATGCCAGTCGGGTCGGCCGGCGCCGGGGCGCCTGATCTGAGTCGCAGCGCCGTTTCGCGCTACATCCAGCTCGCCACCCTTTTCCGGCGCAGGATCGAGCAGGGGGCTTGGAAAACCGGGCAGCAGATCCCGACGGTGGACGAGCTCGCCGCCGAATGCGGTGTTGCGCGCTCCACCATCCGCCAGGCGCCCGACCAACTCGGGAAAGATGGCCTCATCGAGCGCTTCCGCGCCAAGGGTACCTTCGTGCGCCAAGCTCCGCGCGAGCGCCTCTGGTGCGAGGTGGAGACCGATTGGTCCGGCCTGCTTCGCTCGCGCGAGGGCGCCGAGATCGAGATCCTGTCCGACGAGCCGAACCGCGACGGTGCCGGCGTCCCGGCGAGCATCGGCAAACCGGCGCCGCGCTACCGCCACCTGCGCCGCCGGCACTGGCGCGGCGGACAGCCCTTCCTGTTGGCGGACGTCTATCTGGATGAGCGGCTCTCGCCCAAGGTCACGGAGTCGGACCTGCGCAGCAAAACGGCGCTGAAGCTCGTGGCCGGCATACCGGGCGTGCGGATCGCCGACGCGCGGCAGACGCTGACGATCGGCGCCGCGGATGTGGAAAGCGCCGCCGCGCTGAACCTGCCGCTGAACGCGCCGGTCGCCTACGTGCACCGAGCCGCGGTCGATGCGCGCGGCGTGCTGGTCCTGGTGGCGGACGGCATCTACCGCGGCGACGTCGTGCGCCTGGAAGTCAAGCTGAAGTAGGGCGGCGGGGGCTGGACAGGGGCGCGAGCCGCGAGCACAAAGTTCATAATCCTAGCTGATATGCCCAAGCGCCATCGGCTTGCAACCGGGGGAGGTCGCCATGGCGGAACAGCCGCCCCAGCCTGTCGCCCGCATGAAGCTGCACTGGTCGCCGCGCTCGCCCTTTGTGCGGAAGGTGATGGTGGCGGCGCACGAGCTCGGTCTGGCGGACCGCATCGACCCGGTCCGCACGGTGGTTCGCATGACCCAGCCGAACGCGGATCTGCTACCCGACAACCCGCTCAGCAAGATCCCGACGCTCGTGCTCGCCGACGGCACCGCCTTGTTCGATTCGCTTGTGATCTGCGAGTACCTCGACGCGCTCGCCGGCGGCGGCAAGCTGTTCCCGCCCTCTGGACCGGAGCGCTGGACGGCCTTGACCCGCCACGCCGTCGGCAACGGGCTGCTGGACGCTCTCATTCTTTGGCGGAACGAGCGCGACAAGCCCGAAGTCGCGCGCTTGCCGGAACTCCTCGACAGCTTCGCCGCGAAGACCCGGACCACGCTCGACCGCTTGGAGCGCGACGCGCCGAACCTCTCCAACGCGCGCTTCGGCATCGGCCACATCGCCGTCGGGTGTTGCCTCTCTTACCTCGACTTCCGCTTCCCCGACCTGCAATGGCGCGATGGCCGTCCGGTCCTCGCGGCGTGGCACGAGGGTTTCCGGGCTCGCCCCTCGGCGCAGGCCACGGAGGCCGTCGATGACTGACCGCGTCGGCGCCGCACGCAGCGGCCCGTTGTCCCACGTCCGGGTGCTCGACCTCAGCCGGATCATCGCGGCGCCCTGGGCCACGCACATCCAGCCGTAGGACGTGTTTCCCTGGGCCGACGGGCAGATCGTGCTGGCGGTGGGCAACGACGGCCAGTTCGCCGAGCTTTGCGAGGCGATAGGCCGGCCCGACTGGGCGCAAGACGAACGCTTCGCCACCAACGCCGCGCGAGTGCGGAGCAGCGCGGCGCTCGACGCGGCCGGCGTGCCCTGCGGTCCGATCAACGCCGTCCCGCAGGTGTTCGAGGACCCGCAGATCGTGGCCGGATGCTGCGCAGCCTGCCGCACCCGGCGGCCGGAGCGGTGCCGCAGGTGGTGAGTCCAATGAACTTCGCCGAGGCGCCGCTCGCCTTCGACCGCGCGCCGCCGCTGCTCGGCCAGCACACGGCCGAGGTGCTGGGAGAGATCGGCCTCGGCCGGGCCGAGATCGAGGCCCTCGCCGCGTGCGGCGTGGTCTGACCGGAGCCGAAGGAGGGAAGCCCGACATGGCCCGCATCCCGTTGCCCTCGCCGGAGGAGATGACGCCGGAGCAGCGCCGCGTGCACGACGCGATCGTCGCCGGCCCGCGCGGGACGGTCGTCGGCCCGCTCCGCGCGGTCATCCACAACCCGGCGCTCGCCGAGCGCTGGTCCGCGCTGGGCGAGATCCTGCGCTTCGGCACTTCGCTGCCGAAGCGGCTGAACGAACTCGCCATCATCGTCACCGGCCGGCGCTGGACCAGCCAGATCGAGTGGTGGGTCCACGCCCGCGCCGCCGCCGCGGCGGGCTTGCCGGACGCCGCGATCGAGGCCATCCGTGCCGGCGAGGCGCCCGAGTTCGACGAGCCCGACGACGCCCTCGTCTACGAGTTCGCCCGCCAGCTGCAGCAGTCCGGCCACGTGCCGCTCGACACCTACCGCGCCGCGGAGGCGCGCTGGGGGGCGAAGGGCGTGGTCGAACTCACGGCCGTCGTCGGCTACTACACGATGGTCTCCATGGCGCTCAACGCGCACGAGATTCCGCTGCCCGAGGGCATCGCGGAGCCGCTTTCGCCCCTGCCCGCGGCGGAGGGCGGGCTCACCCCTCTGCCGCCCGCGCGGCTGCGGACAGCGGTCGCCGCCGCGGGGGAGTGAGGCATGAGCGACGCCGCCCTGCCATCGCGCCTAAACCGGGACAGGCGGGGAGCTTCATGCTGACGCGACGGGCCGCCGTGGCTGCGCTGCTGGATGATGGTGGCGGACCTGCCGGTGCTGCTGCCGCACGCGCGCGGCGGCGCCGTCAAAGCACTGTCCATAGCGGCCGCCGAGCGCTCGGCGGCCCTGCCCGAGGTGCCCACCGCGGCGGAGGCCGGCCTTCCCGGCGTGGAGTCCGGGACTTGGTACGGGCTGCTCGCGCCCGCCGGAACATCGCCCGAGCGGATACGGACGCTGCGGCAAGCCGTCGTCGCGGCGCTGGAGGACGCGGGAACCCGCCGCGCGCTGCTGGAGCAGGGCGGAAACTTGGTCGGGAACACGCCCGAGGAGTTCGCGGCCTTCCTGCGCGACGAAACCGCGAAGTGGGGCGCAGTCGTCCGCGCCGCCCAGATCCGGATGGACTAGCATCATGCCCGCACAACCCACGCACCGGCGCCATCTGCTCGCCGGCTTGGCCAGCTTCGCCGCGGCCCAGCGCGGTTTTCGCGCAGCGAAGGCTCAAGGCACCTGGACCCCGACGCGACCGCTCCGCTTGATCGTGCCCTTCGCCGCCGGCGGCTCGGCCGACCAGACGGCACGCATGTTGGCGGAGCCCCTCGCGGCGGCGCTGGGCCAGCCGGTGGTGGTCGAGAACCGCCCCGGCGGCGGCGCGACCCTCGGCGCTCAGGTGGTGGCGCGCGCCGCGCCGGACGGCCTCACGCTGCTCTACGGCACGCCGGGGCCGCAGATCATCAACCCGCACTTGATGCGGAGCGTGCCCTACGACCCCGAGCGCGACTTCGCGCCGGTCGTCGGCGTCAAGCGCGCGCCGAACCTGCTCTGCGTGCATCCCTCGGTCGCCGCGCGGTCCGTGCCGGAGTTGATCACGCTGGCCAAGGCGCGGCCCGGCTCCGTCGCTTTCGCCAGCTCGGGCGTCGGTTCGTCGAGCCATCTCGCGGGCGAGATGCTGAAGCACATGGCGGGCGTCGAACTCCTGCACGTGCCCTACCGCGGCACCGGCCCGGCGACCACGGAACTGCTGTCCGGCAACGTGCAGATGGCGATCGACACCCTTTCCATCCTGCTGCCGCACGCCAGGAACGGGGCGCTCCGGGCCTTGGCCGTCAGCACGCCGCAGCGCTCCCCGCTCGCGCCCGAGCTGCCGGCCATCGCCGACACGCTGCCCGGCTTCGACGCCGCGCCGTTCAACTACATCGCGGCGCCGGCCGGCACGTCGCCCGCCGCCATCGCCCGCCTCAACGCCGCGGTGAACGCCATCCTGGCCGACCCGGCGTTCCGGCGCCGCATGGAAGAGCTGGGCGAAGAACCGGCGGGCGGCACACCGGAGGAGTTGGCCGAAACCATCCGCGCGGAATCGAAGCGCTGGAAGGCCGTGATCACCACCGCCGGCATCAAGGCGGAATGACAATCGACGAAATGGACGGAGGTGGGGCGCACCATGGACGGATTGGCGGATCTCGAGGCCTTTTCGGTCGAAGTCGCGGAGCACGTGGCCACGGTGACGATGCGCCGCCCCCCGGTGAACGCGCAGAACCGGCGCTTCCGCGAGGAGATCGTCCGCGTCTTCGACACGCTGCACGACACGCCTGAGGTGCGCGCCGTCGTCCTGACCGGCGAAGGCCGGGCCTTCTCCGCCGGCGCCGATTTGAGGGAGCGGCCTGGCCTGGCGGAGGAGCCGGGCGCCTACCCGCGGCACAACCGCATGGTGCGCGCGGCCTTCGACTGCGTCATCGAATGCGAGAAGCCCGTCGTCGCGGCGGTGAACGGCGCGGCCATCGGCGCGGGCTGCGTCCTCGCCCTATGCTGCGACATCCTGGTGGCGAGCGAGGGCGCCTTCCTGTCCATGACCGAGGTGGACGTCGGCTTGGCCGGCGGGGTGCGGCATGTGATGCGGCACTTCGGGCAGTCGGACGCGCGGCTCATGATCTACACGGCGCGCCGCATCACCGGGCCGGAACTGCTCCGCATGAACGTTGTGTCCGCCTGCGTGCCCGGCCCGGAGCTGATGGGCACCGCGCTCGGCATCGCGCGGGAGATCGCGGGCAAGGTGCCGCTGGCGACACGCGCCGCGAAGCGTTCCTTCACCCTCACGGAGGAACTGCCGCTGCACGAAGGCTACCGCTACGAACAATCGCAGACCGTCGCCCTCGCGGGCACCGAGGACACGAAGGAGGCCCAGCGCGCCTTCGCCGAGAAGCGCACGCCGGTGTTCAAGGGACGCTGACCTTCTCGACTCTGCTTCAGAGGAGCGGCAAATCGTTCGTCGCGGTCTGGTGCCAAGCGTGCTCCAGCACCGAGGCGTCCAGATCCACGCGCCCCAAGGCGGAACCGTTGCCCGTTGTTCCGCCGTCGTGCTGCACGATCTGCGCTTCATCCGCGGCGGGCGTCCGCGCAAGCACGGTGGGTTGGGCCGGCACAACACCCAGGGCAGCATCACCGAGCGCCGAAACTGGCTTCGGTGCCGCCGCTTGGTCCTGCCCGGGTTGGGCCGCGCCCTGCGTTGCCGTCCCGACCGCGTTCGCCGCCTGGGAAGGCGAAGCGGAACTCGCATCGGCGATTGTCACCGCCGGCAAGCCACCGTTCCCCTGGCCTGAAGCGCTCTCCGGCGTGGCTTGGCCAGGTGCATCCACAGCGCCCGCCTCGCCGGAGCCGACCGCGAAGGAGATCGTGACATCGCCGCCGGACGGAACAGTCGCCGCGGGAAGCGCGACGGCTTCGCTCGGTTTCCCGTTCCCGCCCGTGAGGTCGGTCGCGTGCAGGACGAGCGGCGCGGTCTGCTCGGGCGGTGCGATGTAGCTGTGGCTGGGCCCTGCCTCGCCTTTCGGCCACAGGTCGGGGGCGTGGATGGAGGGCGCGCCGGCGACGTCGGTGGCCGCGATGGCTGGAACAACGGCGGCGACGCTGGGCTCCGCGGGCGCCGGCGTGTGCTGCGCGGGCCCATGCGCTTGCGCAGGCGGGTCGGCTTGTTTGGCTTGCCCGACGGGCACGTCGGCAGAGGGGGAAGGCTGCTCCGCCTTTGTCTCGACGACGACCGGGACGTCCTTCGCTGGCCCGGGCGGTTCGGCCGAGCGTTGGTCAAGGCCGGACGCGGCTTCGGCGACGACTTGAACGTCTTTTGGCTTGGACTGTGCGGGCGTTTCCACGGGGCTGGCGCTCGGGTCCGCCTTGACCTCGGCCACCACCGGAACATCCTTCGCCTGGGCTCGCCCGGCGGAGGGTTCGACCGGGTTCTCGGTGCCCGATTCAGACTTGACCTCGACAGCAGCGGGGACGTCCTGCGCCTTCGCCGGGCCAAGCGCCTGTGTTTGGTCACGGCCTGTGTCGGCTTTGACCTCAGCTACGACCGGCACGTCCTTCGACGGCCCGGACGCCGGCTGAGCCTGATCACGGCCCGTGTTGGCTTCGACAGCGGCGGTTGGAACGTCCTTCGGCTTGGCCTGCTCAGGCGCGGCGATTTGGACAGGGCTCGTGCCGGCCTTGTTTTCAATGGCGGTCGGCGCGTCTTTCGACGGCCCGGACGCCGGCTGAGCTTGGTCGCGGCCAATGTCGGCCTCAACGGTGACGACAACTGGGACGGCCTTCGCCAATGCTTGCCCAATCGGGTAGGCGGGCACATCGCCCATGTCGGCCTTGGCTTCGGCAACAACCGTGGCGCCATTCGCCTTGGCCTGCTCGCTCGCCTCGCCAGGTCGATGAATCAGGTCGGGCTTGGTTGGAACGCCGGCGATGTCTTTGGCCTGCGGGGTCGCTCCCTTCGGGTCGCCGCCCAACTCGGGCTTGGCCCCGATGACCGAGGCGTCCTTCGCTGCGGCTGGGTTGGCAGGCGTTTCGGAGAGGACACCACCCAGGCCGGTTTTGGCTTCGGCGACGACTGGGATCTCCATCGCCTTCGCCTGCCCAGGCGCCTGGGCCTGCTCGCGGCCAGTGTCGGTTTTTGTTTCGGCGACGACCGGGGCGTCGGTCGCCTTCGCCTGTCCGGGCGCCTGGACCTGCTCACGGCCGGTGCCCGTCTTGGCCTCGGAGCCAAGCGGGGCTTCGGTCGCTTTCACCTGCCCGGGCGCTTGGGCCTGCTCAAGGTTTGAGGTGGGTTTGACCTCGGCGGCGACCGGGACGTCGTTCGCCTTCGCCTGCCCGGGCGCCTTTGCGTGCTCGAGGTTCGGGGCGGCTTTGGCTGCGGTGGCCGCGACGTCCGTGGTCTTCCCGGACGCGTCGGTCGTGCCTTGGTCCGCGTCCGTCTTCACCGCGCCAGCGCCGACGTCCTTCGCCTTGACCTGCTGCTGAGGTGCCGCTCCGATCGGACGTTGGTCTTGTTCGGCCTTGGCCGCGGCGATCGGGATGTCCGTGGCCGTCGCCTGTTCCAGCGCTTCGGCCCGCCCCCGTCCTTGGCCGGCGAGGTCGGCGGTTGCGGCGTCCTTCGCCTTGGCTCTGCCGGCCGCTTCCGGCGACACCGGCGTTCCGACGCGCTCGGCCTCCGCCGCGACGATGGCCGGCAATTCCCGCGCCATCGTTTGTTCGGGCGCTTCGGCCAGGACGCGGGCCGTGTCGGTCTTGATTTCGAGGACGGGCGGCGCGTCCTTCGCCTTCGTTTGGCCGGGCGCATCGACTTGGCCACGGCCCGTGTCGGCTTTGGTTTCGACGACCTCGACCTCGACCGTCTTCGCTTGCGCGGGGCCTTTCGCCGACCCGCGGCCCAGTCCGGCCTCTGCCTCGGCGGTGGGTGCGACGCCCTTCGCCTTCGCCTCGACGGGCGCCTCGGCCGCGTCCTCTTCCAGGTCGGCCTCGTTTTCCGAGACCGCCTCGGCGGTGTCCCTCGCCTTGGTTCGGCCGGGCGCATCCGTCGCGCTCCGGCCTCCGCCGGAAGCTTTGGCTTCGAGGATGAGCGGCGCGTCGCCGCCGGTTTTTTCACGGACGGACGCCTCGGCCGTCGCGCCTTGGCGCTGGTCGGCCCTGGCCTCGGCGGCGGGCGGCGCGTCCTTCGCCTTCGCTTGCGCGACCTCCTCGGCCGGCGCACGGCCCCCGTTGGCCTTGGCCCCGGCGGAGTTCGCGGCCTTCACCTCCGCCCGGTCCTGGTCTTCTCGTGCGTCCGGGGCGTCCGCGCCCATGGCGATGGCCATGGTGACGGCTTCCGCTTCCATGGGCGCGCGGACCGCGAAAGCGCCCTCGGCGACGAGGGCTGCCCTGGCGGCATCGGCCGGGGCCAGGTCGGCTTTGCGGAGCGTCGCCGCGTCCGTGCGTTCCGCGCCGCTGCCCACCCGGCTTTCGAGCGGGGCTCCACTGCCGCGCGGCGGGGCGCGGCGCACGCCCAAGCCGCTGTCGGCCCTACTGGAAAGCGGACTGGAGAACGCGCTATCCCCCCCGCTGTCCAGGAAGGCGTGCGCCGGCCCGGTGGCTTTCGGGGTGAACGGGGCTTTGTCCGTCGGACCCGTCGCGGGGGCGGCCGATTTCAGGGCCGCCAAGACTTCGCCGACATCCCCGGTGTCGTCGTCCCGGCCGTGAACCTCCTCGTCGGCGCCCGTTTGCTTCTCGCGGGCGATCATGGCCGCGAGGGCGGCGGCGGAAAGGCCGAACCCGAGCCGCTCGGCGCCGGACACCGGGCCACGAAACGTCTTGCTCAGCAGCGCGCGGCGCCAACGCCGGTGGCTTTCGGCCTCTTCCGCCGGGGTGAACACGCTCAGCTCCGGGCTGTCCGGACGCGGGCGCCGGTTGGCGCCGTCCTCGAAGAAGGACGCATCGGCCCTGGCGGCGGACTTCTTCCGTGCCCAAGGCCGATGCCAGGACAGACGTATGCGGATGCGCGCCATGACTGCTCGTGCCTCCTCCGCGAACGCGGGGCCGCCGCGACGAGCGCAGCCCAGAGCGCCGCCCGACACCGGCGGGGCGCATCGCGGCGAAAGGCTAGCGGGCCCTTCCGTCGCTAGACCCGCCTCGCCAGCGCCGGTCTTTCAAACGGCATAGTATACCTTCTTTCAATCGCGACAGCTCCGACGCCGAAATGGAAGTGTTAACGAATCCGAGATGACGCCATGCGAGCGGCCGGAGCGTGGCACGCGCGCCACGGAGGCGACCTACCGGCGGGTCGCGGGGGCGCTGGCGACGTCGGCGAACACCGGGGCGAGCCGCGCCGCCCACGCTTCCGCGTCCGGCGCGCTTGCGATCAGGTCTTGCCGCACCTCCAGCAGCGCGGCGTCCAGGCCGCGCGCGTCGCCATGCACCGGAACGGTGTAATCGTGCTCCTCCGGCTCGATCCGGTAGGGCTCGTTGTCGCCCACCGCGTCGGCGCCGAGGTCCGCGGCCAGGCGTTTCACCAGCGCCCGCCCGAAGCCCGCCGCGCCGGCGTAGAGCACGCCCGCCAGCCAGGGCCGCGGAACGCCGAGGAAGATGGGCGTGAAACTATGCACGCCGACCACGACCGTCCGCCGCCTTTCCGCCGCCCGCCGGTCGAGCAGCCGCGCGACCGCCGCGTGGAAGGGCGCGAAGTAAGCCGCCTCCCGCCGCGCCCTTTCGCCGGCGTCGAGGTCGCGGTTGCCGGGGATGTCGGTGTCCTCGCTCCGCGTCGGGATGCTTGTAGGCGCGCCGGGCGGCCGGTTGCAGTCGATCAGCAGGCGCGAATAGCCGGACAGGAACAGCGGCGCGTCCAGCCGGCATGACAATCCACGCGCGAGGTCGGTCGCGCCGATGTCCCACGCGATGTGCCGCTGGAGGTCACGCGGCGGCAGGCCCAGGCCGCTATAGGCCTCGGGGATGTGGTTGGAGGCGTGCTCGCACAGCAGGACGAAGGGGGAGGCGCCGCCCTCGTTGAGGGTCGTGACAGCCGGCGGCGCCGTCTCCACCGGCTCAGCCAACCGCCATGTCGCGCTGGGCCGGCCCTGGGCCGGACGTCCGGTCCTGCACCAAGTCCGCGGCTTCGCCGCGCCGCGCCGCCGTCTGTCCCTGCGCGCCCACCTCATCCGTCACCACTCGGAAGCCAGCGAGCGTGCAGGGGCCGAAGGTGGTGGAGATCGCCACGTCCGTCGCGTCCCGCCCGCGCGCCATCACGATGCGGCCGATGCGAGGGAAGTTGTGCCGCGCGTCGAAGGTGTGCCAGCGCCCGCCC
>CADCTL010000085.1 GCA_902805625.1 uncultured Acetobacteraceae bacterium | reverse complement strand
GCCCAGTTGTTCCGCGTCTGGCTGATGCCGCGGAACAGGTAGTCGCTGGCGACCGCGCCGAGGCCGGTCACGGTGACGCCGGTGCCGGGGATGGCGGTGCCGGGCGTCGCGGCCGCCTGCTCCGCCGAGCTGCCCGCCGGGACGCCGGCGTCGGTGGCGGGGCCGGTGGTGGCCTGCGCGGCGGCTTCGCCGGCGAGCGCCAGCGCGAGCCCGGCGGCGAGCGGCAACCGGCCCGGCCGCCAATGCGTGATGCTGTGAAGAACCCAACGCATGTCTCGTCTCCTCGCGGGCGAACGTCGCCTGCCCGAGTTGCCCATCTTCTTCGCGGGCGGGGTGCTTCGGACCGTGCCGCGGAGGGAGCGGCGGGGCGGCCTCGCCGCTCGCGCCTTTCCCCCCGCGGCCGTGCTCAGGCGATGCGCTCGCCGTGCTGCGTGACGTCGAGGCCCTCGCGCTCCTCCTCCTCCGGCACGCGGAGGCCGACGGCGACGTCCGTCACCTTCAAGAGGACGAAGGTGGCGATGGCGGAGAAGGCGAAGACGGCCGCCGTCGCGTAGGCCTGCTTCATGAACTGCTCCAGGTTGCCCGCCGAGCCCTCGGGCAGCGCCGCCGTGGCCGAGAGCGGCCCGTAGGCGAGGAAGCCGACCATGAGCGAGCCGACGACGCCGCAGATGCCGTGGACGCCGAAGGCGTCGAGGCTGTCGTCGTAGCCGCACATGTGCTTCAGCGCGGTCGCGCCCCAGAAGCCCGAAAGGCCGGCGACCACGCCGATCAGCAGCGCCGAACCCGGCAGCACGAAGCCCGACGCCGGCGTGACGGCGACGAGGCCCGCCACGGCGCCCGAGATCACGCCGAGCACGCTCGGCTTCCCCTTGGTGGCCCACTCCGCGAACATCCAGGCGAGCGCCGCGCCGGCCGCCGCCACCTGCGTCACCAGCATGGCCATGCCCGCGCGGGCGCCCGCGCCCACCGCCGAACCGGCGTTGAAGCCGAACCAGCCCACCCAGAGCAGCGCCGCGCCGATCACGGCCAGGCTCAGGTCGAAGGGCGCCATGTTGTCGTGGCCGTAGCCCACGCGCCTGCCGAGCACCACGGCGCAGACGAGGCCCGCCACGCCGGCGTTGATGTGGACAACCGTGCCGCCGGCGAAGTCCAGCGCGCCGAGCGCGAAGATCCAGCCGTTCGGGTGCCAAACCCAGTGCGCGACCGGCGCGTAGACCAGCAGCGACCAGAGGACGTTGAACATCACCAGGGCGCTGAACCGCATCCGGTCGGCGAAGGCGCCGGTGATCAGCGCCGGGGTGATGATGGCGAAGGTCATCTGGAACATCAGGAAGACCGTCTCGGGGATGGTGGTCGCCACCGCCGCGTCGCCGCTGCCGAGCGAGAAGGGCTTGTCCCAGTTCTCAGCCAAGCCGTTCAAGAACACGCGCGAGAAATCGCCGATCCAGGCGTTGCCTTCGCCGAAGGCCAGGCTGTAGCCGGCGACCATCCAGACCACCGTCACCAGCGCGGTGATGGTGAAGGATTGCATCATGGTGGCGAGCACGTTCTTCTTGCGGACCATGCCGGCGTAGAACAGCGCCAGGCCGGGGATGGTCATCAGCAGCACCAGGGCGGTGCTGGTCAGCATCCAGGCGGTGTCGCCGGTGTCGATCTTCGGTCCGTCCTGGGCCATGGCCGGCGCGGCGACGAGCGCCATCAAGGCCGCGAGCGGCGCGCGTGCGGGCATCCTCTTCATTCTTCTCCTGTCCTTCCCCTTGGTTGTCTTGGGCTAGAGCGCCGCCTCGTCGGTTTCGCCGGTGCGGATGCGGAGCGCGCTTTCCACATCCAGCACGAACACCTTGCCGTCGCCGATCTTGTCGGTGCGGGCGGCCTTGGCGATGGCTTCCACCACGCCGTCCACCAGCGCTGCCGGCACCACCACCTCGATCTTGATCTTCGGCAGGAAGCTCACCTGGTACTCGGCGCCGCGGTAGATCTCCGTCTGCCCCTTCTGGCGGCCGAAGCCCTTCACCTCCGTCACCGTCAGCCCCTGCACCCCGAGCGGGGTGAGCGCTTCGCGCACCTCGTCGAGCTTGAAGGGCTTTATCAGCGCCATCACCAGCTTCATGGCCGGGTACTCCCCCTGTCCGCATCTCGGGGAGGAAGGTTCCAAAATCCGTGCCAGAGCCGGAACCGGCAGGCGTCCGAGGCTTTGCTGCGCCGCGGATACGACTTGCCTCCAAAATGCGCAGAATGGGGCCACATTGCGGGCGAAATGGATCCGACCAACCCTTGGTGGCATGAGGCGCCTATGACCGACACCATCGAAGTCGCCGCCTGCATCCTGGGTGCCGGGCCGGTGGGCGCTACCTTAGCCGCCACCCTCGCCGCCGCCGGCCTCCCCACCGCGGTCGTGGACCGCCAGCCGCTGCCGCCCATGGAGTTGGCGGATTTCGACGGCCGGGCCTACGCGGTCGCGCTCACTTCCAAGCGGCTGCTGGAGGCGGCGGGCGTTTGGGAGCGATTGCCCGAGCCGCCGTGCCCGATCCTGGACATCCGCGTCGCCGATGGGCGGCCGGGGGAGCCGGCGTCGCCTTTCTCGCTCCACTTCCGGGCCGAGGAGGTCGGGCGGGAGCCCTTCGGCTTCATGGTGGAGGCGCGCAACCTCCGCGTGGCCCTCAACGCGCGGCTGCCGTTGCTGCCCAACCTGCGCGTCTTCGCGCCGGCCGAGGCGGCGGCGGTGGAGCGGCGCGCGGACGGCGCGACCGTGCGGCTCGGGTCGGGCGAAACCATCCGCGCCCGGTTGGTGGTCGGCGCGGAAGGGCGGGACAGCCCGACTCGCCGCGCCGCAGGCATCCGGGCCGCGGTGCTGGACTACCGCCAGATCGGCATGGTCGGCGCCTTCGCGCACGAGCGGCCGCACCGCAACGTGGCGCTGGAGCAATTCCTGCCGAACGGCCCTTTCGCGCAACTGCCGTTGAGCGGTCCGGGCGGCTTCGGCACGGCGGCGCTGCCGCACGCCTCCGCCTATGTCTGGACCGACCGCACGGCCGTCGCGCGCTCCATGCTGGCGCTGCCGGACGCGCAGTTCGGGCGCGAGCTGCGCCGGCGCTTGGGCGACCACCTGGGCGCCGTGCGGCCGATCGGGCGGCGCTGGTCGTACCCGCTCTCGGCCATGGACGTGTCGCGCTGGACGGACACGCGCCTTGCGCTGGTGGGCGACGCGGCGCACGGCGTGCATCCGATCGCCGGGCAGGGCCTCAACCTCGGCTTCCGCGACGTCGCGGCCCTCGCCGAAGGCGCGATCGAGGCGTGGAACCGCGGCGGCGATCCGGGGGCGCCCGCCGTGCTGGCGCGCTACCAGGAGAGGCGGCGCCCAGACACGCTGCTGATGCTCTCGGGCATGCACGCCCTGGAACGGCTGTTCGGCAACGACTTCGCGCCGGTGCGCGTCGCGCGGCGGCTCGGCATCGCGGCGGTGGACCGTGTCCCGGCGCTGAAGCGGGCCTTCGCGCGGCAGGCCATGGGCCTCGGGCCGGGGGTGACGGGGTTGCTGGCGGGGCAGGGGCTGCACCGGTCCGTGTGACCGCCTGCCACGCCGTCCCCCGGCGCGGCGACCGGGTTTGACGAGTGTTGGAGCCGGCACGTCGGGCGCGGGATCGTTACAAAAACATTCCGTTTTGAGGGCCTAGTCTGAGGGTGTCCGGTGCGATGCACGTCGGACCGGCAAGGGAACGTAAACCTTTGGACGCGTAACCTTCCGCCGGCAACCGCCCGCAGACGGGCGTCGCTCGCGGTTTGCGGAACTGGAGAACGCACGTGGACAGGACGTTGGGCGAGGAGCCCGCGGCGGAAACGCCGGACGCCCCTGCCGACAAGCGGCGGGAAAGCCGAAAGGCTTTCCTGAAGCGCGCCCAGGTCGTGTTCGACGGTGCCGGCTTCGACTGCATCGTCGAGAACATGTCGGGCAGCGGGGCGCGGGTCCGCTTCAACACGCCGGTCGCGCTGCCCGAGGTGCTCGCGCTGCGGTTCAACGACGGCACCTCGCACCCGGCCCTGCGGCGCTGGGCGCACGGGGAGGTCGCCGGGCTGCAGTTCAGCGGCGAAGGCCCTGCGGCCGAGGCTGAGCGCCGGCACTTGGCTCGAGCCGTGCATGAGGCGATCGCCGCCACCGACCCCGCGGAGGCGATACGCCTGCTGCGGCACGTTTGGTTCTTCGGCGACGAGGAACTCCGTCGCGCCGCGGAAGCGGCGGAGCTGGCGCGGGCGAAGTTCGTCTTCGCCCTGGCTCCGCACCTCGCGAACCGGGCGATGCCGCCGCCGCCGAGCATCAACGAAGCCTGACGCGTCCTTCGCGGCCCCACCGAGCAGCGCCGCGGCCCGGCGCCGGCCTTCCGCACCGACGCGGTGCGACGGGCCCCGTCAGGCGGCTTGGGCCGCCTCCTGGGCCGGGCGCCCGCGAATCATGTCCGACGCCTTCTCGGCGATCATCAAGGTGGTCGCGTAGGTGTTGGCGGAGGGCATGCTCGGCATGATGGAAGCGTCCACCACCCGAAGCCCCTCCATCCCATGCACGAGCAGCCGGTCGTCCACCACCGCGGTCGGGTCCGTGGCGGGCCCCATGCGCGCTGTGCCGATCAGGTGGTAGGTGGTCGAGCCGTTGCGGAATGCGTAGTCCAGCAGCTCGTCGTCGCTCTGCGCCGCCGGGCCGGGCAGGGTCTCGGCCTCCAGGAACGCCCCGAGTTCGGGCGTGGAGAGCATCCGCCGCAGGAGGCGCATCCCGCCCAGGTGGACGCGGCGGTCGTTCGGGTCGGACAGGTAGTTGGGTTGGATCTCCGGGTCGTCCCAAACGTCGGCGCTGCGGGCGCGCACCCAGCCAGTGCTTTCCGGCCGGTGCTGCCAAGCGCCCGCGGTCACGCCGGGGTAGTCGTCCAACACGTACACCTTGCCCTCGGCGTAAGACCCCGGCGTGAAGACGCATTGCAGGTCCGGCGCGTCCAGGCCCTCGAAGGACTTCCAGAAGACGTGGACGTGGGAGGGGGCGGTGGCCAGTATGCTAGGACGCCCGACGCCCCAGCGCGCCACCTGCGCGCCGAGCCGCACGCCGCGCGAGAGCTGGTTCAGGGTCTGCACGCCGGGCTTGGCGCGCATCACGATGCGGGACGCGTAGTGGTCGCGGAAGTTCTCGCCCACACCGCGCAGTTCGTGGACCACGGGCACTCCGAGCTTGCCGAGCAGCGCCGCCGGGCCGACGCCCGAGACCTGGAGCAGCCGCGCCGTGTTCACCGTGCCGCTGCACAGCACCACCTCGCGCCGCGCCCGCACCTCCTGCGCCGGGCCGCCGCGCTGCCGGAGGTAGCGCACGCCGACCGCGCGCTTGCCCTCGAACAAGATGGCGGCGGCGCGGGCGTCCGTGCGGACCTCGACGTTGGGGCGCGAAAGGGCGGGCTTGAGAAAAGCCCGCGCCGCGCTCACTCGCCGCCCGCGCAGGATGGCGCGTTGGAAGTAGCCGACGCCGGCCTGGTCGCCGCTGTTGTAGTCCGGGTTGCGCGGGATGCCTAAGCCCACGCAGCCGGCGATGAAGGCCTCCGAGACCGGGTGTATCCAATCCATGTCGGTGACGGGGATGGAGCCTTCGCGCCCGCGGCCCTCGCCGCCGAAGCCGACGCGGCGCTCGGTGCGCCGGTAGTAGGGCAGCACGTCGGCGTAGCCCCAGCCGCGGTTGCCGCGCTGCGCCCAGTTGTTGAGGTCGTCGGGCTGGCCGCGGTTGTAGACCATGCCGTTGACGGACGAGGAGCCGCCGAGGGTGCGGCCTTGGGTGGTGGAGATGCGCCGGCCGCCGGTGTTGGCGGTGGGCTCGGTCTTGAACTGCCAGGTGCAGGACGGGTCCACCAGCGTCTTGATGAAGCCGGCGGGGATGTGGATCCACGGGTTGCGGTCGGGCGGCCCGGCCTCCAGCACGCAAACGGTGGTGCCGGGTTCCTCCGTGAGTCGCGCGGCCAGCACCGAGCCGGCGGCGCCGGCGCCCACGATGACGTAATCGAAGCTGTCGGTGGCCATCGTCGTTTCCTACCCCGTGAAGCGCATCCTCGTCGCCCCGAGGATACCCAGATCGGCCACCACCTCCACCCCCGGCGCGATCGGCATGGGCACGACGCAGGTGCCCGTCGTCACCACCTGCCCGGCGGCGAGGGTGATGCCGAGGCCGGACAGCTCGTTCGCCAGCCACGCCAACGCCAAGCGAGGGTCGCCGAGGGCGTTCGCGCCGCGCCCCTCCGACACGGCGCCGTCCACCGCCCCGCGCACGGGATGCGCGGCCAGGTCCATCCCGCGCCAATCGGCGTCCGTCGCCGGGCCGAGGACGAATTGGTGCGCGCAGGCGTTGTCGGCGATGAGTTGTGGCGCGCCGGCGCGGGTGAAGTCGGCGAAGCGCGAGTCCGGCACCTCGATCGCGGGGTGCAGCGTGGCAATGGCCGCCATCACCTCCTCCACCGCGTAGGGCGCGGCGCGCGGCGGCAGGTCGCGGCCCATGCGGAAGGCGAACTCGGCTTCCGCTACCCGCATCCGGTTGGCGCCGAAGGGAAGGACGGCGCCGCCCTCGGCGACCATCTCGACCAGCAGGCGGCCGGCGAGGGGACCGTCCACGTTGATGTGGGCTTGGCCGGCGGAGCTGGTGGCGGCGATCTTCCAGCCGAAGAGCGGGCGGGGACTGCGCTTTTCCAACCGGGCCTGCACCGCGTAGCCGTCGGCCCGCGTTTCGGGGCGGAGCGCATCCGGCAGGGCGTCCAGGACGCCGCCTTCGCGCCAATGACCGAACAGCAGGTCGGAGGCCGCCTGCGTCGCCGCTTCGTGCAGCATCGTCAGAGCAGCCCGTCGAGCACGATCTTGCCGACCGTGCCGCCGGCCTCCACAGCCGCGTGGGCGCGGCGCAGGCTGGCGGCGCTCATCGGGCCGTAATCCTGCGCGGCGGTGGCGCGCAGCGCGCCGGAGTCCACCAGGGCGGCGACCTCGTCCAGGATTTCGTGCTGGCGGGCCATGTCGGCGGTGCGGAACATCGGGCGGGTGAACATGGCCTCCCAGTGGACGGACACGCTCTTGAACTTCACCAGCCGCAGGTCGAGCGGCTCCGGGTCGTCGATGAGGCCGACGCGCCCTTGCGGCGCGATCACCTTGGCGATCTCGGCCCAGGCGCGCGCGTCCGTGTGGGTGGAGAAGACGTAGCGCACCGGCCCGGCGCCGAGCGCCTTCACCTGCGCCGCGAGGGGTTGCGAGTGGTCCACCACGTGGTGCGCGCCGAGGTCGCGCACCCACGCCGCGCTTTCCGGCCGGGACGCGGTGGCGATCACGGTCAGCGCGGTGAGTCGGCGGAGGAGTTGGATGGCGACGGAAGGCACGCCGCCGGCGCCGCCCAACATCAGCAACGCCTCGCCTTCGCCGCCCCCGCGCGGGATTTGGAGGCGGTCGAACAGCATCTCCCAAGCTGTCAGGGCGGTGAGCGGCAGCGAAGCGGCTCTCTTGTGGTCCAAAGAGGCCGGTTTGCGGCCGACTATGCGCTCGTCCACGAGTTGCCACTCGGCATTGGAACCGGGCCGGTCCAGGGTGCCGGCGTAGAAAACCTCGTCGCCGGGGCGGAAAAGCGCCGCGTCCGGTCCCGCGGCCTCCACGACGCCGGACGCGTCATAGCCGGCCACCACCGGCTTTTCGGGCGAGGCGGGTAGGCTCAGGCGACTCTTCGCGTCGCGCGGGTTCACCGACACCGCGCGCACCCGCACCAGCAGGTCGCGCCCGGTCGGCAGGCCGGGCTCGGGCAGGTCGAGGTCGAGCAACGCGGCGGGATCGCTCGCTGGCAGGTTGGCGGTGAAACCGACGGCCCTCAACAGCCCGCCTCCCCGCGCAGGGGCCGGAAGAACTCGCGCACCTCGTGCGTCAGCGCCTCCGGCTGCTCCATGGCGGCGAAATGGCCGCCGCGCTCCATGGGGGTCCAGCGCCGGATGTCGGTGTAGGCGCGTCCGGCAAGGCTTCGCGGCGGCCGGATGATCTCGCGCGGGAAGGCGGCGTAGCCCGTCGGGACGTCCACCGTGCGGCCGTCCGGGATCGGCCAGGACCCGTGCGTCCGCGCGTAGTAGGGCCAGAAGGACGCGTTGATGCAGCCGGTGAACCAGTAGAAGGCGATGTTGGCCAGCACGCGGTCGCGGTCCAGCACCGTCCACGGGTCGCCGCCGCAGTCCGACCAGGCGCGGAACTTCTCCAGTATCCACGCGGCGAGGCCGGCCGGGCTGTCCGCGAGGCCGTAGGCCAGGGTTTGCGGGCGGGTGCCTTGTATCCACTGGTAGCCGGTTTCTTCCTTCAGGAAGGTCTTCAACTCCTCCAGGTAGCGCGCCTCGTCCGGCGTCGGGTCGGAGATCATCGCCGGGTCGCGCTTCACCGCGAGCAGGTTGATGTGGATGCCGAGCAGCTTCTCCGCGTGGACCACGCCGAGGCGCGAGGCGACCGACGCGCCCCAGTCACCGCCCTGCGCGGCGAAGCGCGAGAAGCCCAGCACGTCGTGCATCAGGTGGGCGACGCAGTCGGCGATCTCCTCCACCCCGAAGCGCTTCTGCCCCGGTTTGAAGGACAGGCCGTAGCCGGGGAGGGAAGGCGCGACCACGGTGAAGGCGTCCGCCGGGTCGCCGCCGAAGCGCGCGGGGTCGGTGAGGCGGGGGATGATGTCGAGGAACTCGAACACCGAGCCCGGCCAGCCGTGCAGCAGCAGCAGCGGGCAGGGATCGGGGCCTTTTCCGGGGACGTGCAGGTAGTGCAGGTCGATGCCGTGCAGGTGGACGGTGGCCTGCGGAAAGGCGTTGAGTCGCGCCTCCTGGGCCCGCCAGTCGAAGCCGTCCCGCCAATGGGCGACCAGGTCGCGCACCGCGTCGAGGTCGGCGCCGTAGGCCCACGGCTCGCCCGGCGCTTGGTCCGGGAAGCGGGACAGGGCCAAGCGCGCGCGCAGATCCTCGATGGCCGTGTCGGGCACTCGCAAGGTGAAGGGCTGCGGCTCTGGGATCATGGCGGGCGGCGCTCCTCCTCCGCCGCGCGGACGCGGCGCGCTGGGCGGCAGCGAGACCCGCACGCCGCGCGCCGTCAAGGGCGCCTCTCACGCCGTGGCCGTCCGCCGCGGCGCCCTAACCCCCATTTTTCAGGCTTTTTTCGCGCTTTCTCGGCCTCCAAACGCGCAAAGATTGTTGTTGGCCCAGCAAATCCGTGATTTTGTCTCGGCTCCGTCAAGCGGAAGAGGATTCGCATGGCTAAGACGACAAAGGCCGCGCCCGCAAAGAAGCCCGTGAAAGCGGCGCCGAAGGCCGCCCCGAAATCCGCTGCCAAGGCGCCCGCCAGGGCGGCGGCGGCGGCGAAGAAGCCCGCGGCCAAGGCGGTGAAGCTCGCCGCCGGCAGCACGGTGAGCTTGAAGCAGCTCGCCGCCGGCCTCGCGGAAAACCATGAGATGCCCAAGCGGCAGATGGAAGGCCTGCTCAACGAGCTGGTGGACACCTTCGCGGGCCATTTGAAGAAGGGCATCAAGATCCGGATGAACGGCCTGGGCATCTTCCAGGTGCGCGCGCGGCCGGCCCGGTTGGGGCGCAACCCCGCCACCGGCGAGCAGATCCAGATCAAGGCCAGCAAGAAGATCGCCTTCCGCCCCGCCAAGGAGCTGAAGGACTCGATCTGAGGCGCGCGGCCGTGCGCCAAACGCACGGCCGGCCGCTTCGCGTCCCGGGGCGGGAGGGCCTCCAACCGGAGGCCATTCCCGGTGGGGCGCGCCACACTGCCGCATGCCGTTTTTCGCAAACCCTCCGGATCGGTTGACCGCTGATTCCCTCCGCGGGTATCCCGGGGCGCTTACTGGAAGGGGAGACCTCGCCAGATGACCAAAGAAGAATTCGTCTCGCTGGTGGCCGACAAGGGGGGCCTCAGCAAGGTCGAGGCGGGACGGGCCGTGGACGCGTTCTGCGACAGCGTTTCCGCCGCGCTCGGCCGCGGCGAACAAGTGCGGTTGCCCGGCTTCGGCAACTTCGAGGTGCAGGAGCGCGGCGAGCGCGCCGGCCGCAACCTCCGCACCGGCGAAGCCATCACCATCGCCGCGAGCAAGGCGGTGAAGTTTTCCGCCGGCGCCCGGCTCAAGGGCGCGGTGAACGGCGGCGGCAAGGCCGCCGACTGACGACGCGGCTCGGGGGCCGTCCTCCGCACCCGCGACACACCGCCGCGGGCGCGGCGGGATGCTTGGCGCTCGTGCGGGGCGGTGTTCCGTTTCCAGCCGCGACGGCGGCGCGGGGGAGGTGGGCCCCACCTTGGACGCGGGCGCATTGCCCTTGCTGCCTTACTTTCCCGCCGCCTTACCACCTTACTTTAGTACTATCTTACTTTCTTGCCGGTGCGAGCTTCGTAGATGAGCCCGCGGGCGCAGTCCGGGTGTCGGCGAGCGAAGTGTAGCTTTTTCGTTGCTGCGGCGCGAGCGCTGCTTCCCGACAGGAGGCGTTCGCCGGTGTGGCCCTAGTCTGCGGCGGCCAGCGCCGGCCCGGTGACGGCCTCGCGGACGACCGCTTCCGCCTCCGCCCCGTCCAGGGTTTCCTGGCGCAGCAGGGCTTCCGCCAGGGCGCGCAGCCCGGCGCGGTGGGCTTGCAGCACGCGGCGGGCCTCGTCGAGGGCGCCCCGCGCCAGCTTCTCCACCGCGGCCTCCAGCCGCGCCCGCCCTTCGGGAGAGACGGTGTCGGCTAGGCGCGGGTCCTGCGGCCAAGCGAGGAAGACCACGTCCTCGCCCTCCGCGCCCATGCCCAGTTCGAACACCATGCGACGCGCCGCCTCCGACACGTGGCGCAGGTCGCCGGCGGCGCCGGTGGTGACGGCGTCGGCGCCGAATTCCAGCTCCTCGGCCGCGCGGCCGCCGGCGGCGACGGCCAGTTCCGCCAGCAACTGGCGCCGGTTGCGCAGGAAGCGCTCCTCGGCCGGGCGCTGCATGGCGAGGCCGAGCGCGGCGCCGCGCGGCATCACCGTCACCTTGTGCAGCGGCTCGGCGCCCGGCGTGCGGAGCGCGACCAGGGCGTGGCCCGCTTCGTGGACGGCTACGATGCGGCGCTCCGCTTCGGCCAGGATGAGGCTGCGGCGCGCCGGGCCGAGCAGCACGCGGTCGGTGGCCTGATCCAAGTCGGAGGACTCGATGCGCGCGCGAGACTCGCGCGCGGCCAGCACGGCGGCCTCGTTCACCACGTGCGCGAGGTCAGCGCCGGACATGCCGCCGGTGCGGCTGGCGAGCACGGCCAAGTCCACTTCCGGCGCGAAAGGCTTGCCGCGGGCGTGGAGCGCCAGGATCGCTTCGCGCTCCACCAAGGTCGGCCGTCCCACCTGCACGCGGCGGTCGAAGCGGCCGGGGCGGAGCAGGGCGGGGTCGAGCGTTTCGGCCAGGTTGGTGGCGGCGATGACGACCACGCCGGCGCGGCCGTCCAGCCCGTCCATGCAGGTGAGGAGCTGGGCCACGGTCTGCGCGTGCTCGCGGTCGCCGCCCGTGCCGCCGGCGACGCGCGCCTGGGCCAGGGCGTCGATCTCGTCGAGGAAGAGGATGCAGGGCGCGGCCTTGCGCGCGTCGTCGAACAGGCGGCGGACGCGCATGGCGCCGAGGCCCACGAACATCTCGGTGAACTCGGAGCCGGAGGCGTGCAGGAAGGGCACGCCGGCCTCGCCCGCCAGCGCCGCGGCCATGCGGGTCTTGCCGTTGCCCGGCGGGCCGTAGAGCAGCACGCCGCGGCAGGGCGCGGCGCCGACCGCGGTGAAGCGCGCGGGGTCGCGGAGGAAGGAAACGATGTCGCCGAGTTCGGCCTTCGCTTCTTCCTGGCCGGCGACGTCGCCGAAGCCCTTGTTGGCGGACGGCGCTTGGAAGCGGCGGCCGGACCGGGTCATGTCCCGCATCTTGAAGGCCCAGGCGAGGCCGAAGGCGAGGATGGTGGCGATGCCGAGCAGGGAAGAGATGGTCGGCAGGCGGTCCCGCGCTTCCGGCTCGTAGCGCACCGCGACGCCGGCTTCGGCCAAGCGCGCCATGGGTTGCCATTCGAGGGGCGCGCGGACTTGCCGGCGCTCGCCGCCATGCAGCAGGATCTCGGCGTCTTGCGGGCGGACCAGCACCTCCGCGACCTTCCCGGCCGACACGGCGCTGGCATAGTCGTGGAATGCCATGGGCGCCGAAGCCGGGGAGGCGGCGGCGAGGAGGGCGTAGAAGCCGGCGGCGCCCGCGGACAACCCGGCGGCGCCGGCGCTGGCGGCCAGGACGCGCCCGCGCCGGTCGGCGCGGCGCCAGAACCGGCGCAGCCGCCGCACGGGCCGGAAGGACGCGTCCGTGTTCTCTCCGCCATGGTGCATGGGTGTGCCGGGCGTCCTCGGTGGTGGGAGGTGAGGCGTGGCGGCTCGCCACGGTGCTCAACCTTTTAGATCATCCATCACGGAGAATTCAACTGATCCGGCGTTTCGGAAAGTCTTGATCCTCTCAGCCGCCCTTGGTTGGCCGCGTTTCGGCATGGGCCGCCCTGCGGGTGTCAGGCAAGCGTGCTCTTGTGGCGACGCCGTCCTTGCAGGGCGGCCGCACGGCCTCGAACCGCTCGGCCACCGCTGCACGCTGCGACGAGTCGAGATGGAGGCCGAGACGGGTGCGGCGCCAAAGCACGTCCTCGGCGGTCCGCGCCCACTCCTGCGACCGGAGCCAGTCCAGCTCCCGCTCCGTGAAGCCATGGCCGAGGTCGTCGCCCAGGTCTTCCGGCGCCTTCGCGTCGCCGAGCACGGCGTCCAACTCCGACCCGTAGGAGCGTGCCAGCCGCCGCAGCACGGGCGGTGCGAGCCAGGGATAGCGGTCGGCCATCGCGCGCTCGAAGGCGGGGAGCGCAAGGCCGCCGAGATCGCCTCCGGGCAGCGGCGCCGTCCCGGTCCAGGGCGTCCGCGCGCCGCCCAGGACGGTGCCGAGGCGTTGCATCGCCTCTTCGGCGAGGCGGCGGTAGGTGGTGATCTTCCCGCCGAACACGGACAGCGCCGGCGCCTGCCCTTCCGCCGTGTCGAGCGCGAGGGAGTAGTCGCGGGACACCGCGGAGGGGTCGCCGGCGCCGTCGTCGTGCAGCGGGCGCACGCCGGAGAAGCGCCACACGATCTCCTCCAGCCGTGGCGCGCGGCGGAACTGGCGGCCGACCGCGGCGCAGAGATAGGCGGCCTCCTCGTCGGTGCAGCGGGCCTCGGCCGGGTCGCCCTCGTGCGGGACATCCGTGGTGCCGACGAGGCTGTAAGCGCCTTCGTAGGGGATGACGAAGACCACGCGGTTGTCGTCGTTCTGGAGGATGAAGGCGTGGTCCCCCTCGTACAACGCGGGCAGCACGACGTGGCTGCCGCGGACCAGCCGGACACGGCCGGCGGCGCGCACGCCGGCGAGGCCGAGCGCCTGCTCCACCCAGGGGCCGGCGGCGTTGACCAGGACGCGGGCGCGGATCTCCCGCTCGGCCCCGTCGGCGGCGCGGAGGGTGCAGGACCAAGCGTCGGCGGCGCGCCGGGCGGAGGCCAGGGCGGTGCGGACCATGACGCGGGCGCCGCGCCGGGCGGCGTCGCGCGCGTTCAGCACCACCAAGCGGCTGTCCTCCACCCACGCATCGGAGTAGGCGAAGGCGGAGGTGATCTCGGGGCGCAGCGGGGCGGCGCGCGGGTCGGCGCGCGTGCTGAAGGTTTCCGCGCCGGGGAGGCTGACGCGCCGCGCGAGGTTGTCGTAGAGGAAGAGCCCGGCGCGGATCATCCAGCGCGGCCGCATCTCCGGCCGGTGCGGCAGCACGAAGCGCATGGGCCGGATGATGTGGGGCGCGATGCGGAGCAGCACCTCGCGTTCGGCCAAGGCTTCCCGCACCAAGCGGAACTCGCGGTGCTCCAGGTAGCGGAGGCCGCCGTGGATCAGCTTGGACGAGGCTGAGGAGGTGGCGCCGCCGAGGTCGCCGCGCTCCGCCAGCAGCACGGAGAAGCCGCGGCCGGCGGCGTCGCGGGCGATGCCGCAGCCGTTGACGCCGCCGCCGACCACGAGGATGTCGAAGGTTTCGGGCATGGTCAGGCGGGCGCCGAGGCCCCTCCGGCGCGCGCGTCCTGGACCGCGCGCCAAACGCGCTCCGGGGTGGCCGGCATGTCGAGTTCCGCCACGCCGAGCGGCGCCAGCGCGTCCAGCACCGCGAGCATCACCGTGTGCGGCGCGGCGATGGCGCCGGCTTGGCCCGCGCCCTTGACGCCGAGCGGGTTGGACGCGGTCGGCACGCAAAGGAAGCGCACCGGCAGCGGCGGCAGGTCGGCGGCGCGGGGCAGCGTGTAATCCATGTGGGACGCGCTGAGGAGCTGGCCCGAGTCGGGATCGTAGGCCACTCGCTCCATCAATGCTTGGCCGATGCCCTGCGCTAGGCCGCCTTGCACCTGTCCTTCCGTGAGCAATGGGTTCACCAAGCGGCCATAGTCGTCCACCGCTTGGTAGCGCAAGAGGGCGACCGCGCCCGTGTCGGGGTCCACCTCGACCTCCGCGACGTGGGCGCCGCCGGGGAAGGTGATGAGGTCGGAGGGGTTGTCGGCCTCCGCGTCCAGGCCCGGCGCCATGCCTTCGGGGATGTTGGCTGGGTCGCGCGCGGCGCGGGCCAGCGTCGGGAGGTCCACGCCGCGCTCGGCGGTGCCCGGCGCGGTGAAGCGCCCGGCGGCGAAGGAGAGTTCGTCGGGCGCTGCTTGCAGCAGGTGCGCGGCGAGGCGGCGGGCGCGGTCCAGCACCGCGTCGATCGCCAGAACCAGAGCGGTGCCGCCCATGTGCAAGGAGCGGGCGCCGCCGTGGCCGTTGCCGCGCGCGACCCGCGCCGTGTCCGCTTGCACGAGGCGGAAGCTCTCGACCGGCAAACCGAGGCGGTCCGCGGCGACCTGGGCGAAGGTGGTCTCGTGCCCTTGGCCGTTGGATTGCGTGCCTATGGCGAGGTCCACCAAGCCGTCGTCGGCGAAGCGCACCGCGGCCCACTCGCCCGGCGAGCCGCGCGCCGTTTCCAGGAAGCAGGCGAGGCCGAGGCCGCGCCGCTTCCCGCGCGCTTCCGACTCGGCGCGGCGGGCGGCGAAGCCGGCGCGGTCGGCGAGCGCTTCAGCCGCGTCGAGGGCCTCGGCGAAACCGCCGCTGTCCATGGTGATGCCGAAGGCGCTGCGGTGGGGAAAGGCGGTGACGAGGTTGCGGCGGCGCAGCGCGACCGGCTCGAAGCCGCAGCGCCGGGCGGCGGCGTCCACCAGCCGCTCCATCAGGTAGTTGGCTTCGGGCTTGCCGGCGCCGCGGTAGGCGTCCACGGGCAGGGTGTTGGTGAAGGCGCCGCGCACCTCCAGCAGCACGGCCGGCACGTCGTAGACCGTGCCCATGGCGTTGGAGATGGAGTTGGTCGGCACGCCGGGGCCGAAGGCGGAGCAGTAGGCGCCGAGGTCGGCCGCCATGTCGGCGCGCAGGGCGAGGAAGCGCCCCTCGGCGTCGAGGGCGAGGCGCGCCGTGCCCTGGAGGTCGCGCGCGTGGACGGCGGCTTGGAACTCTTCGGAGCCGTCCGCCACCCAGCGCACGGGGCGGCCGAGCAGGCGGGCCGCGTGCAGCACCAGCACGTGTTCGGGGAACAGGAAGTTCTTGAGGCCGAAGCCTCCGCCGACGTCGGGGCAGGAGAGGCGGATGCGGTCCTCGGGCACGCGGAGCACGCCGCGGGCGAGCTGGGCGCGGATGTTGTGGACGCCTTGGCCGCTCAGGACGAGGTCGTAGCCATCCGTGGCGGCGTCGTGCCGGCCGATGGCGGCGCGCGGCTCGATGGGCGCGGCGTGCAGGCGCTGGTTGACCAGATCGAGCGAGACGACGTGCGCGGCGCGGGCGAAGGCGGCTTCCACAGCCGCGCGGTCGCCGCGCTCGAAGCGGAAGGCTTGGTTGCCCGGCGCCCGCTCCCAGACCTGCGGCGCGCCGGGCGCGAGGGCGGCGCGGCCGTCCACGGCGGCGGGCAGGGGGTCGTAGGAGACGGTGATCGCTTCGGCGGCGTCGTGCGCCTCCGCCGACGTGTCCGCGACGACGCAGGCCACCGACTCGCCGACGTGGCGCACGCGGTCGCGGGCGAGGGCGTGGCGCTCCGGCACGACCAGCGGGCCGATCGTGTTCACGACGGCGGGGCAGGGAAGCGGGCCCAGGCCGGCTTTCGCCAGGTCGTCGCCGGTGAGGACCAAGCGCACGCCGGGCATGGCGCGGGCGGCGTTGGCTTCAACGCTGGCGATGCGGGCGTGCGCGTGCGGCGAGCGCAGCACGTGGAGATGCAGCGCGCCAGGGACGGCGAGGTCGGCGGTGTAGCGGCCGGCGCCGGTGAGGAAACGCGCGTCCTCGCACCGGCGGAGCGGCTGGCCGGAGAGGCCTTCGGGCACGCGCTACGCCACCATCCGGCCGAGCCGCTTGTCCACGAACTCCAGCCGGTCCTGGCCCCAGAAGATGTCGTCGCCTACCACGTAGCAGGGGGCGCCGAAGACGCCGCGGGCGAGCGCCGCTTGCGTGTCGGCCATCCGGCGCTCCGCCCAGCGGGGCTCGGCGCCGAGGCGTTGCACCTCGTCCGCGTCCTGCCCGATCTCGGTCAGCAGGGCGGAGAGGGTGGCCGGGTCGCCGGTGTCGCGCTCCTCCTCCCAGAGCGCCTTCAGGACGCGGTGAGCGAAGCGGATGGCGGCCGCGTCGCCCTGCGTTTCGCGGAGCGCGATCGCGCAGCAGGCGGCGGGCAGTTCGTTGGCAGGGAAAAAGCGCGGCTGGAGGGTGATGGGGATGCCGAGGTGGTCGCGCCAGCGCGCCAATTCCTGCATCCGGTAGACTTGGCGCTGCGGCGAGCGCTTCGGCAGGGGCAGACCGCCTGAGCCCGCGAAGACGGTGCCGAAATCCACCGGCCAGATGCGGAGCGCGGCGCCGTGCTTGGCCGCCAGGGCTTCGATGCGCGCCGCGCCGAGGTGCGTCCAGGGCGAGTTGAGGGAAGCGTAGTAGTCGATGTGCTGCGCCATGCGGTTCCTTATGCGGCCAACGGCGCGCCGGTGGCGGCGCGCGCCTCGTCGAGCGTGAGGCCCGGGGCCAGCTCCAGCACGCGGAAGCCTTCGCCTTCCGGCTTGAACAGGCCGTAGTTGGTGGCGACCAGCGTCACCACGCGGCGCGCCGTCACCGGCAGGGCGCAGCGCCGCACCAGACGCGGCGCGCCCCGGCGCGTGGTGTGCTCCAGCAGCAGGAAGACGCGCCGGGCGCAGGCGGCGAGGTCCATGGCGCCGCCGATGCCGCCGCCCTTGGCGTTGACCGCCACCTTCCAATTGGCGAAGTCGCCGTTGCTCGCGGCCTCGTAGGCGCCCATCACCGTGGCGTCGATCCGGCCGGAGCGGATGACCGCGAAGCTGTCGGCGTGGTGGACGATGGCGGCGCCGGGCCGCAAGGACACGTTCTGCCCGCCGGCGTTGACGAGGTGGAGGTCCTCTTGCCCCTCGGGCAGCACGGGACCGTAGCCGATCACGCCGTTCTCGCTGTGGAAGACGACGTCGCGGTCGCCGGTGTCGGTGTTGGAGCAGAGGGTCGGGATGCCGACGCCGAGGTTGACGATCCAGCCGTCCTCGAACTCCGCTGCCAAGCGGTCGGCCATTTGCTGGCGGGACCAGCCTTTCGTTTCGGTGCCGCTCACCGCGCGCGCTCCAATCGGCGCGCGGGCCAGAGCCCATCCGGCGGCGGTGGGATGCGGACCAAGCGGTGGACGAAAATGCCGGGTGTGTGGACCGCGTCCGGGTCCATGGCGCCGGCGGGGAGCAGCTCCTCCTCCACCTCGACGAGGACGGTGCGCGCCGCCATGGCCATGACCGGGTTGAAGTTCCGCTGCGCCAGCCGGTAGCGGAGGTTTCCGGCTTCGTCGGCCTGACAGGCGCGGAGAAGGGCGTAGTCCACCGGCAACGCGTGCTCCAGCAGGTGCTCGCGGCCGTTGAAGTTCCGCGTTTCGCGGCCTTCCGCGATCTCCGTGCCGACGCCGGTGGGCGTGTAGAAGGCGGGGATGCCGCTGCCGGCGGCGCGCAGGCGTTCGGCGAGCGTGCCCTGCGGCACCAGCTCCGCCTCCACCTGGCCCGCTTCGAGGAATCGGGCGAAGGGCAGCACGTCGGTCGGACGCGTGGCGGCGGTGAAGGAGCAGACCACCTTCCGCACCTGCCCGTTCTCCACCAGCATCCCGATGTCGGGCATCCGGGGCTGGTGCGCCCCGCCGGTGGTGTTGGACACGCAGGTGAGGTTGCGCGCGCCCTGGGCCAGCAGCGCGCGGATGAGGTTGAAGGGCGTGCCCGGCCCGGCGAAGCCGCCGAAGGCGATCGTGGAACCGTCCGGGATGCCGGCCACGGCTTCGGCGAAGCCCGCGAACAGCTTGCTCTTCGGCACGCGCGCCGGCCCCTACGCGAAGCCGAGTTGCGCGGACAGGCCGCTGGCTTCGGCCAGGTCGCTCAGCTTGCCCCAGGTGGAGTCCTCGATCTCGACGCCGTCGCGCTTCCGCTCGATCTCCCGCGCGTGCTCCATCTCGCCGGGGTAGAGCACGCCGCGGCTGCCTTCCGAGGGGGGCGTGTCCTTCAGGTAGCCGGCGAAGTCGGCCACTTGCGCGCGGAACTCGGCCAAGGGACGGAAGGCGTCCACCTTGATCGCCAGCAGGAAGCAGCCGTCGTTGTGCCGGCCGGTGGGCTCCACCCCGAAGCCGAGGCCGGTGAGGATGCCGCACAGGATCTCGCCTACCACCGCGAGGCCAGTGCCTTTGTAGCCCTCGCCGGGGCCGCCGAGCGGCAGCAGCGCGCCGCCGCGGCCGAGGCTCTTCGGGTCGGTGGTGAGCTGCCCTTCGCTGTCCACCACCCAGCCGCGGGGGATGGGCTGCCCGCGCGCCTCGGCCAGCTTGACCTTGCCCACGGCGACGGCGGAGGTCGCCATGTCGAGGAACAGCGGCCCGCCGAGGTCGGAGGGCACGGCGATCGCCCAAGGGTTGGTGCCGAGCCGCGCTTCCCGCCCGCCGAAGGGCGCGACCGACTTGGGCGAGCGCCCGGAGTCGGCCCAGGCCATGCCGATCATGCCCGCTTCCGCGGCCATCAGCGGGTAGCTCGCCAAGCGCCCGACGTGGCCTTGGCGGAACACGGTGGCGGCGGCGAGGTTGGCGGTGCGCGCCTTGTCGATCACCAGGCGCATGGCGCGTTCGTTCACCACGTATCCGAAACCCCAGTTGCCGTCGATGACGGCGGTGGTGGGGCTTTCCTTGACCACGGTGAACGGGGCGCCGGGGACGATGTGCCCGACCCGCACGCGCTCGATGTAGTTCGGGAGCATGATGACGCCGTGGCTGTCGTGCCCGGCGAGGTTGGCCGAAACGCAGTGGCGGGCGACCGTCGCGGCTTCCGCCTCCGGCACGCCGTTGGCGACCAGCAGGGTGCGGCCGATCTCCCGCAGCCGCTCAGCTCGCACCTTGGGCATCGCATCCTCCCCGCCACCGACCAAGCCCAGGGTGGCGAAGCCTGGGCCGGAGCGGAAGAGCGTACATGTGCGCGGTCGCCGCGACTGCCGCGAACTTGTTTCGCTGGCGCGTGTAACCTTCTGTCACGTCGCGCATTGGAGGGGGCGATGACCAGTCCAGTCCCCTCCGCCGCCCCGCGATCGCGGTTCCGCGCGCTGCCGTTGCTCGGTTGGGCGCTGGGCGTGGCGGGGCTGGTGTGGGGCGCCGTGCAGGTCTGGCAGGCCCAGCCGGCCGTGGCCGTTTCCGCGCAGGCCGTCAAGGCCGCGCCGTCGCCGGAGCCTTTGGAAGACGTGGCATTCCGGGCCCTTCGCGGCCGGTTGCGGGAGCCCGCGGCGGCGGCCTTCCAGGACGTGCGGGTTCATCGTTTCGGCCCCCCGGACGAGCGCGCCGTGTGCGGCCGCGTGGTGGCGCCGCGCGAAACGCCGGCGAGCGGCGCGGATTTCGTGGTGCGGGTGATCCTGCCCGGCGGCGGCCGCACCGGCGGCGCGCCCTTGCCGGTGGTGGAGGACGGGCCGAACCTGCCGCGCGCCACGGCCAACGCCCGCCGCCGCTACTGCCGGGACGCAGACGATCCGGAAACGCCCCGGACCCCGCCCGACGCTTCCGCCGCTTCGGCCGCCGCCACGGGGGCGGTTCCTGACCCCGGCGTGGGCGGCAACGCCCAGGGCGGCCCGATCCAGGGCGGCGGCGCCCCAGCGGCGGCGTTGCAGCGGGTGGCGGTGGGCGGCGGCACGGCCGTCAACCTCCGCAACGGGCCCGGTGGCGGGGCGGCGGTGATCGCGGTGCTGCCACGCGGGCAAGTCCTCGACGTGTTCGAGCGGGCGCCGGGCGGTTGGTTGCGGGTGGGCGTCGGCGAGCCCTGGGGCTGGGCGCATTCGAGCCTGCTCATCGGGGGCCCCTGAGCGGGGCGCTTCAGGCGCGGTCCGCGGCCGGCGACTGCCCGATGCGGAGTAGGTTGCCGCTCGGATCCCAGACCTCGAACTCCGTCATCTCCCAGGGCTTCGCATGCGGGGCAGTTATTCGGCCCGGCTCCGTTGCGGCCATTTCGCGATGCAAGGCATGTACGTCGTCGGTCCACAGATAGCAGGCGGTGTTCTCGGCGATGTGGCGGTCCGCGCACAGCCACAGGTGCAACTCGGCCGCCTCGCGCCGCAAGAGGGCGTAGTCCGGGTGAAGGCCGACGCTTTGGAAGCCGAGGCGGCGGTAGAACGCCACCGCCTCGTCCAGATCGCGCGCCGGCAGGATGGGGACCGCCGACGTCAGCACGCGGCGGCCGACCGACGCCTCAGCTTCCCGGCGCCTTGTGGATCGGGTCCACCCAGGCGACGTTCTCGGGCCGCTCCACAGGCTCTATGTCGAGGTTCACCACCACCGCCTCGTTGTCGGAGCGGACCAGGAGGCATTCCAGCGTCTCGTCCGTGGAGGCGTTGATCTCCTGGTGCGGGACGTAGGGCGGCACGTAGATGAAGTCGCCCGGCC
>CADCTL010000084.1 GCA_902805625.1 uncultured Acetobacteraceae bacterium | reverse complement strand
TCCGGCCCCTTCCGCTTCCTCCGCGACGAGTGGAACCCCGGCCAGCGCGCCGTGTGGGCGCGCAACGACGCCTACGTGCCGCGGCAGGAGCCGGTGGACGGCCTGGCGGGCGGCCGCGCGCCGAAGACCGAGCGGATCGAGTGGACGATCATCACCGACCCGGCCACGGCGGCGAACGCCATGGTGACGGGCGAGCAGGACTATTGGGAATACCCGCTGCACGACCTGCTGCCGCTGCTCCGGCGCTCGCGCGACCTGGTGGTGCAGCAGCGGTTGACGGAGGGCACCTACGCGATCTGCCGCTTCAACCACCTGCACCCGCCGTTCGACAACGTCGGCGTTCGCCGCGCTGTGGCGATGGCGGTGGACCAGCGTGACTACATGCGCGCGGTCGCCGGCAACGAGAAGGACGGTTGGGAGACCTGCGAAGGCGTTTTCACCTGCGGCACGGCGCTCGCCAACGAGGCGGGGAGCGAGGTGCTGAAGGTCCGCAGCATCGAGCGCGCCAAGGCGGCGCTGCGGGAGGCGGGGTACGCGGGCCAGAAGGTGGTGCTGGTCGCGCCCGGGGACTACCCGCAGATCAACGCCATCTCCATGGTCACGGCGGACCTCCTGCAACGCCTCGGCATGAACCTGGAGCTGGTCTCGACCGACTGGGGCACGCTGGTGCAGCGCCGGGCCAGCAAGGAGCCGGTGGAACGCGGGGGGTGGAGCATGATCCACACCACCTCCTCAGGGCAGACCCTGACCCTGCCCGTGTTCCACCTCTTCCTCCGCACCAACGGGCCGAACGCCTGGTTCGGCTGGCCGCAGGACGCCGAGATCGAACGGCTGCGCGCTGCCTGGCTCGACGCGGCGGACGCGGGCGAAGCGAAGCGGATCGCCGAGGCATTGAACCGCCGCGCCATGGAGGTGCTGCCCTACATCCCGCTCGGGTTCTACTGGCAGCCGAGCGCCTGGCGGCGCAACGTCACCGGCGTGTTCCGCGCCCCGGTGACGGCGTTCTGGAACATGGGCAAGGCATGACCGCGATGCGCCGTCGAACGTTGCTCACCGGGACCGCGGCGGCCTTGTCGGCGCCGCGCCTCGCCCGCGCGCAGGGCGGCGCGGCGGCGCGCACCCTGCGTTTCGTGCCGCAGGGCAACTTGGCGAACGCGGACCCGGTCTGGACCACCACCACCCTGGCCCGCAACCACGGGCTGATGGTGTACGACACCCTGTTCGGGTTGGACGCGCAGCACCGCCCGAAGCCGCAGATGGCGGCCTCGCACGAGGTCTCGGCGGACGGGCTGGTCCACACCATCGCCTTGCGCCCCGGCCTCAAGTTCCACGACGGCGAGCCGGTGCGGGCGGCCGACTGCGTGGCTTCCATCGCGCGCTGGTCCAAGCGCGACGTGCTCGGGCAACGGCTCCAAGCCCTCCTCGCCGAGATGCGCGTCAAGGACGACGCAACCTTCGAGATCGCGTTGAGGCGGGCTTGGCCCGGCCTGTCCTGGGCGCTCGGCAAGCCCTCCGCCAACATCTGCGCCGTCATGCCGGAGCGGGTCGCGCAAACCGATCCCTTCCGGCAGATAACCGATTACACCGGCTCCGGCCCCTTCCGCTTCCGCTCGGACCAATGGGTGCCGGGGAGCCTCGCCGCCTACGAGCGCTTCGCCGATTACGTCCCGCGCGACGAGCCCGCGGACTTCCTCGCCGGCGGCAAGCAGGTGCATTTCGACCGGGTGGAGTGGCGAGTGATGCCCGACCCGGCCACGGCGGCGGCGGCGATGCAAGCCAACGAGGCGGACTGGTGGGAACAGCCGCTGGCCGACCTCCTGCCCGTGCTCCGGCGCAACCGCGACATCGCCATCGAGGTGGTGAACACCGCCGGCGCACTGGGGATGCTGCGCTTCAACCACCTGCACCCGCCCTTCGACAACCCAGGCGTCCGCCGCGCCGTCTTCCCCGCCGTGGACCAGCGCGCCTTCATGCAGGCGGCGCTGGGCGAGGACCCGGCGCTCTGGACCGTGCCCGCCGGAGCCTTCACGCCGGGGACGCCGCTGGCCAACGACGCCGGGCTGGAGGTCCTTACCGGGCCGCGCTCCGTGGACGCTGCCAAGCGCGCCCTGGCGGCGGCCGGCTACCGCGGCGAGCCGGTGGTGCTCCTCTCGCCGTCCGACCTAGCGCAGCAGAACGCCTTGGCCGAGGTGGCCGCGGACATGCTGCGCCGCATCGGCATGAAGGTGGACCTGCAGGTGATGGACTGGGGCACCCTGGTGCAGCGCCGCGCCAAGCGCGAGCCGCCGGCCCAGGGCGGCTGGAACGCCTTCTGCACCACTTGGGAGGGGCTCGACGTTTCCGTGCCCGGCAGCCACCAGCCCATCCGCGGCAACGGGCTGGAAGGCTGGATCGGCTGGGCGACGAGCGAGCGGCGCGAGGCCCTGCGCGACGCCTCCTTCGACGCGGCCGACCCGGAAACGGCGCGGCGCATCGCCGAGAACATCCAGCGCGTGGTGTGGGACGAGGCGCCCTTCGTCCCGCTCGGCCTCCTCCGCCCGCCGCAGGCCTTCCGCCGCCCC
>CADCTL010000083.1 GCA_902805625.1 uncultured Acetobacteraceae bacterium | reverse complement strand
ATCTCGCCGTCCTTGATCATGCTCAGGATCGTGCCTGCGTCGTTCGCCATTGAACTGCCCCCTGTGATGCGCCGCTATGGATTGCACCCGCTCGCGAGAATCGCGGAAGGTGCCTGGCTCATCCTTTCGCCGCTTGCGGGCGCCGAGGTCCAGCGCCGCGTGCCGGACGGTGAATATTTCACGTGGAGAAGCCGTCAGAACTGCCGGCGCTGCGCCGCGATCAGCATTCGCAGCAGCATCGCGACCGGCCTTGGAACGCCGACCTTGCCTTCGAGCCAGAGGCTCACCGCCGAGCGGCTGACGCCGATCGCGGTGGCGAGGTCGTTCTGCGTGCGGTAGCCGAGCGTGCGCATCGCCGTCCGGAGCTCGTCCGGCAGCATCGAAGCTTTGAGGCCCTCGTCATCCACGCCGACTGTCTAGCTTCACCCGCGTCATAGTCCCACGACGCGATCTAGATCGCATCCGAGCCGCGCTCTCCCGTGCGGATGCGGAGCGCTTCCTCGACATTGGTGACGAAGATCTTGCCGTCACCGATACGGCCGGTGCGCGCGGCGTTCGCGATTGCCTCGACCACGCGAGAGGCAAGGGGGTCGTCGACGACCACCTCCAGCTTCACCTTGGGCAGGAAATCCACGACATATTCGGCGCCGCGATAGAGCTCGGTGTGGCCCTTCTGACGGCCGAAGCCCTTGGCCTCGGTGACCGTGATGCCCGAGACGCCGACATCGTGCAGCGCCTCCTTCACCTCGTCGAGCTTGAACGGCTTGATGATGGCCTCGATCTTCTTCATCGGTTCCGCTTCGCGATCCGGCGCGACCATCCGCGTCCTGCGCCGCCCGCCCGCCGAGCGCGCGGGGGTGCCGGCGGGGATGGTTTCGCACGAGGCGCGCCACCCCTCAATCCGGCCCGCGGCAGAAAACCGCCGGGGCGGGGCAGGCGGCTGCCTTTTCCGTCGGCAGTTTGCGCGCGGAAGCGGCAGACGCGGCGGCGCGGCGCGGTTGTCGCGGCCGGTTTCGGGCCTCATCATGCAGGCCGCCAGCGGCGCGGAGGTTTTCGGAGTGTCGGCAGGATGAAGCCCCAGAACAGCCTGCTTTCGGGCACCGGGACCACCGTTTTCACGGTGATGAGCGCGCTCGCCCAGGAGCACGGCGCCATCAACCTCGGCCAGGGCTTCCCCGACCACGACGGGCCGGAGGACGTGGTGCGGGCCGCGGCGGAGGCGCTGCTCGACGGCCGCAACCAGTATCCGCCCATGCCCGGCCTGCCGGAGCTGCGCCGGGCCGTGTCCCACCACAACCGACGCTTCTACGGCATCGAGGCCGACCCGCTGTCGGAGGTGGTGGTCACGTCCGGCGCCACGGAGGCGATCACCGCCTGCCTCATGGCCGTGCTGGACCCGGGCGACGAGTGCGTGCTGATCGAGCCGCTCTACGACACCTACCTGCCCGTGGTGAAGCTGCTCGGCGCGGTGCCGAAGCTGGTGCGCTTGCAGCCGCCGAAGTGGGAGCTGCCGCGCGCCGAGCTGGCCGCCGCCTTCGGGCCGCGCACCAAGGCCGTCCTGCTCAACTCCCCCATGAACCCGACCGGCAAGGTGTTCACCGCCGCCGAGCTGGCCTTCGTCGCCGATCTCGTCGCGCGGCACGACTGCTACGCGGTCTGCGACGAGGTGTACGAGCACCTGACCTTCGACGGCTGGCGGCACATCCCGCTGATGACGCTGCCGGGGATGCGGGAGCGGTGCATGCGGGTCGGCAGCGCCGGGAAGACCTTCAGCCTGACGGGCTGGAAGGTGGGCTACGTGACGTGCGACCGCAGCCTGGCGCCGAACGTGGCCAAGGCGCACCAGAACCTCACCTTCACCACCGCGCCCAACCTCCAGCGCGGCGTGGCGGTCGGGTTGATGAAAGAGGACAGCTATTTCCGCGGCATGGCGGCTTCGTTGCAAGCGAAGCGCGACCTGCTGGCCGCGGGGCTGGCCGGGTTGGGCTTCGGCGTGCTGCCGACGCAGGGCTCCTACTTCATCACCGCCGACTTCCGCCCGATCGGCTTCGCGGGCGACGACGTGGCTTTCTGCCGGACGCTGACGGAGGAGGCGGGCGTCACCGCCATCCCCGTTTCCGCGTTCTACGCCGACCCGGCGCGCGCGCCGAACCACTACGCCCGCTTCGCCTTCTGCAAGAACGAGGCGGTGCTGGACGCGGCGCTGGAGCGGGTGCGCGGGTGGCTGGGGGCGCGCGGCAGTGTGTTGACGGCGGCGGCCGGCTAGCCCTATTTCCCGTCGCCAGGGTTCCTGCGGCGGCCATAGCTCAGTTGGTAGAGCGCCAGGTTGTGGTCTTGGATGTCACGGGTTCAAATCCCGTTGGTCGCCCCACCCTTTTCCCCCATCGCGCCCGCCGGCAGGATCGGCCCCTCTGAACGGGGGAGGACACGCCATGCAGCTATCCGTCGAGGGCCGCGCCGCGCTGATCACCGGCGGCTCCAAGGGCCTCGGCCTGGCGATGGGCCTCGCCTTCGCCGGGGCGGGCGGCAAGGTGGCGCTGGTCGCGCGCGGGGCGGAGGCGCTCGCCAAGGCCGAGGCCGAACTGCGGGCCGCGGCGCCCGGCGCCGAAGCCGTGGCCATCGCCGCCGACATCTCCACCGCCGAGGGATGCGAGCGCGCCTTCCGGGAGGCCGAGGCGGCGCTGGGGCGGGTGGACATCCTGGTCAACAACGCGGGCACCAGCCAGCGCGGGCCCTTCGCCGAGATTTCGGACTCGCTGTGGCAGGCCGACCTCGACCTGAAGCTCTTCGCCGCCATCCGGCTCTGCCGCTTGGTGATGCCGGGGATGCGGGCGCGGCGCTGGGGGCGGATCATCAACGTGCTCAACGTCGGCGCGAAGGCGCCGCCGGCCGAGGGCGCGCCCACCGCCGTGTCGCGCGCGGCCGGCATGGCGCTGACAAAGGTGCTCGCCAACGAGGGCGCCAAGGACAACGTGCTGGTGAACGCGTTGCTGGTCGGCATCATCGAAAGCGACCAGTGGGTGCGGCGCCACGCGACCGATCAACGCAACATCACTTGGGACGAGTGGAAGGCCGAGATGGGCAAGCCGGTGCCGGTCGGCCGGCTGGGCAAGCCGGAGGAGTTCGCCGGCCTCGCCCTGTACCTGTGCAGCCAAGTCGGCGGCTACGTCACGGGCACCGCGATCAACGTGGACGGGGGTCGCAGCCCGGTGGTGTGAACCACCGGGCCGCGGTTCTTTCCCGCCTTAGCGGCGAACGCCCGGGTAGGCGCCGGTGGTGTTGGAGCCCGTCGCGCGGTCGTAGGCGCGCTCGGCCGCCGTGCCGGGCGGGTTGGCGCGCGTGCCGTCGCGCTGGGCCGGGTAGGCGCCGGAGGTGTTGGTGCCGACCGTCCGGTCGAGAGCGCGCTCGGCGCCGGTGCCGGCCGGGTTGCCGCGGGTGCCATCCGCCGGCGTCCGCGGGCTGTCGGTCGCGCTGTCGTAAGCGCGCTGGGTGGCGGTGCTGGGCGGGTTGCCCGCCGTGCCGTCGCGCGAGCCGCCGCCGCAGGCGGCGAGGGCGACGAGCAGCGCCGCGGCGGCGGCGGCGCGCAATGTCGTGTTGCTGTACATCTGGCGATCTCCTTTCTAGTTACAAAAACCCGCTTCGGGGCGGTCGTTGCACTAATGCGCCGTGGGGCAAATGGTTCCGAGGCCGGTCTGCTTGCCGAACTTCCCGATCCCTGGCGCTCCTGCGAAGCTGGGCGCGCAATGTGTCGGGAGCGGGGCGGGTGGCGCAACAATTGACTGTAGCGATCGGCGGGCTCGGCGCCATCGGCTCGCACCTGGCGCGCGCCTTGGACGCGGGCGTGGAGGGGCTCTCCCTTGTCGCCGTGGCGGCGCGCGACAGAACCAAGGCGGAGCGGGCGGTGGCGGACTTCCGCGCGCCGCCGGCCGTGGTCGCCCTGCCCGAACTGGCGGAGCGGGCCGACGTGGTGGTGGAAGCCGCGCCGGCGGCGGTGTTCGAACACATCGCCGAGGCGGCGATCGCGCGCGGCCGCGTCTTCGTCCCCGCGTCCGTCGGCGCGCTGCTGCCGCGGATGCATCTGGTGGAGCGGGCGCGCGAGACCGGCGCGCGCATCGTGGTGCCGACGGGCGCGCTGCTCGGCCTCGACGCGGTGCGCGCCGCGGCGGAGGGCGAGGTGGAGAGCGTGTCGATCGAGACGCGCAAACCGCCGCGCGGTCTGGCCGGCGCGCCGTACCTCGAAGAGAACGGCATCGACGTGTCGAACGTGGCGGAGGCGACGCGCGTGTTCGCCGGCAACGCCTTCGACGCGGCGCGGGGCTTCCCGGCCAACGTGAACGTCGCCGCCGCGCTGGCGCTGGCCGGCATCGGGCCGGAGCGCACGCGCGTGGAGATCTGGGCCGACCCGGCCGTGACGCGCAACACGCACACCATCCGCGTGGAGGCCGCGGCGGCGCGGCTCACCATGACCATCGAGAACGTGCCGAGCGAAGCGAACCCGCGCACCGGCCTCATCACGCCGCTCTCCATCCTGGCCTGCTTGCGCGGGCTGACCAGCACGCTGAAGGTGGGGACCTAGGCGTGGCGCCTCGCCGCGCGCTGCTCGCCGCGCTGGTGCCGGGCGCGGCGTTCGCGCAAGCGCCGGCCGCGCCGGGCTTCCCGGAGCGGCCCGTGCGCATCGTCGTGCCCTTCGCCGCGGGCACCAGCTCCGACTTGCAAGCGCGGCTGGCGGGCGCGCGGATGGCGGAGCGGCTCGGCCAGCCGGTGCTGGTGGAGAACCGCGCCGGGGCGGGCGGCACGCTCGGCGCCGACGCCGTCGCCAAGGCCCGGCCGGACGGGCACACGCTGCTGCTCGGGTCCAACGGGCCGCTGGTGAACAACCCGGTGCTCCAACCGCGGCTGCCCTACGACGCGGCGGCCGATTTCGCGCCGGTGGCGCTGCTCAGCCGCAGCCCGCTGACCCTGACGGTCCGCGCGGACAGCCCGCACCGCGACCTGGCCGGGCTGCTCGCCGCGGCGCGGGCGCGGCCGGGCGAGCTCACCATCGGCTCCTCCGGCCAGGGCAGCGCGACGCATTTCCTCATCGAGCAGCTCATGGCCGCGGCGGGCATCCGGCTGGCGCACGTGCCTTACCGCGGCAGCAGCGTGTCGGTGCCGGATCTGATCGCCGGCAACCTGCCCCTGGTGATGGCGGAACTGTCCACCGTGCTGCCGACCTGGCGCGGCGGGCTGACGCGCATCCTGGCGACGACCGGCCCGCGCCGCTCCGCCCTGGTGCCGGACGCGCCGACCTTGATCGAGAGCGGCTTCCCCGGCCTCACCGGCGCGAGCTGGGCGGCGCTGGTGGCGCCGGCGGGCACGCCGCAAGAGGCGGTCGCCACGCTCGCCGCGGCGGCGCGGGCCGCGCTTGAGGACTCCGCCTACGCGGCGCGCCAGGCGGAACTCGGCGCCGAGTTGGCGGAGGCCGCGGAGCGCGGGCCGGCGGGGCTGGCTGCTTTCCTCGACAACGAGCGGGCGCGGACGCGCGTGACCGCGGAGCGGGCCGGCATCCGGGCGGAGTAGCGTGCCGCGCCAGCGTGGCGCGCGGCTGCTCGCTCCACAACGATTGTCCAGCCGCCGGCGACGCTGGGCGGAGCCCAGCCCCGACGCCCAGCTCTCCGATCTCGTCTGGCCGCGCGGACCGGCGAGCATGCTCAAGGTCGGCGGCTGACCGAGGCGCGGAACGAGGTCTGCGCCGCCCGAACCCTTTCCCGTGTCGTGCATTGGTGCATGAAAACGGGGAGGAGTTCCGATGTCGGTGTCGGCGATCGAAACGGAGACCATGGCGCGCGTGTCGCGCCGCCTGATCCCGTTCCTCATCCTCTGCTACTTCATCGCGTACCTGGACCGGGTGAACGTCGGCTTCGCGGCGCTCGAGATGAACCGCGCGCTGGGCTTCTCGCCCACCGTCTACGCCTGGGGCGCCGGCATCTTCTTCATCGCCTACTTCCTGTTCGAGGTGCCGAGCAACATCATCCTGGAGCGTGTCGGCGCGCGCGTGTGGATCGCGCGCATCATGCTGACCTGGGGCATCCTTTCGGGCTGCATGGCCTTCATCCAGGGGCCGTGGAGCCTCTACACCGTGCGCTTCCTGCTGGGCATCGCGGAGGCGGGGTTCTTCCCCGGCATCATCCTCTACCTGACCTTCTGGTTCCCGGCGAAGTACCGGGCGGCGATCGTCGCGTCCTTCATGGTGGCCATCCCGATCTCCACGGTGATCGGCGCGCCGATCTCGGGCGCGCTGCTCGGGATGAACGGGCTGCTGGGCCTCGCCGGGTGGCAGTGGCTGTTCATCATCGAGGCGCTGCCGGCGGTGGTCCTCTCCGCCGTGGTGTTCTTCTACCTGACGGACCGGCCTTCCGAGGCCGCTTGGCTCCAGCCGGAGCAGCGGACGTGGCTCGTGGGGAAGCTGGAGGAGGAGCGGCGGTCCACGGAAGCCGTGCAGCACTTCACCCTGGGCGAGGCGCTGCGGCACCCGCGGGTCATCGGCCTCGGCTTCGTCTACTTCGGCATCGTCGCGTCGAACTACGGGCTGTCGTTCTGGCTGCCGCAGATCGTCAAGGGCTTCGGCCTGTCGAACCTCGCCACCGGCTTCGTCACGGCCATCCCTTACGCTTGCGGCGCGGTGGCGATGATCCTGTGGGGGCGGCGCTCGGACCGGGCCGGGGAGCGGGTGTGGCACACCGCCATCCCGGCATTCGGGGCGGCCGTCGGCCTCGGCGCGTGCGCGGTGCTGGACCTGCCGCTGGCCACCGTGCTGCTCCTCTGCTTCGCGGCGGTCGGCATCTTCGCCGCGCACCCGACCTTCTGGACCCTGCCGACCTCCTTGCTCACCGGCGCGGCGGCGGCGGGCGGGATCGCGCTCATCAACTCCATCGGCAACCTGGCGGGCTTCGTGGGGCCTTACGCGGTGGGCTGGGTGCGGGAGTCCACCGGCAGCTTCTCGCTCGCCCTGCTGGCGTTGGCGGCGCTGCCTTTGGGGGCGGGCGTGCTGGTGCTGGTGCTCGGGCACAACCCGGCACTGGAGGGGCGCGGCGCGGCGCCCCGCGCCGCGGAGTGAGGGCGCGGCCCGTTCTCAGCCGCGCCGCGGCAGGAGCTGCTCCACCAGCGTCGCCCAGTAGCTGGCGCCGGCCGGCAGGATGTCGTCGTTGAAGTCGTAATGCGCGTCGTGCAGTTGCGGATCGTCCGGGCCGCGACCGCCGCCCAGCATGATGTAGCTGCCTTCCTTCGCGTTCAGCATGAAGGAGAAGTCTTCGCCGCCCATGGTGGGGCGGGGCATGTGATGCACGCGAGCCTCGCCCGCCACGGCGCGGGCGGCGTCGAGCGTCATCCGCGTGCTTTCCGGCTCGTTCACCGTGGCGGGGTAGAGGCGGTCGAACTTGACGGTGGCCTCGGCGCCGAAGGCGGCGGCGACGCCGGTGGCGAGTTCGCGCACCTTGCGCTCCAGGATGTCGCCGACCTCGGGCGCGAACCAGCGCGCCGTGCCGAGCATCCGCACCTTCTCCGGGATGACGTTGAACGTGTCGCCGCCCCGGATGCTGCCGATCGTGACGACGCCGGCCTGCGCCGGCTCGACGTTGCGGGCGACGATGCTCTGGAGCGCCGTGACGATTTGGGCGGCGATCACCACGGGGTCGTTGCCCTGGTGCGGCATGGCGCCGTGCGCGCCCTTGCCGGTGACGCAGATCTCGATGTTGGCGACGGCGGCCATGATCGGCCCTTCGCGCCAGATGAAATTGCCTTCCGGCACGCCGGGCCAGTTGTGCAGGCCGAAGACGCGCTCGACCGGGAAGCGATCGAACAGCCCTTCTTCCACCATGACGCGGCCACCGCCGCCGTTCTCCTCGGCCGGCTGGAAGATGAGGTGGACGGTGCCGCTGAAGTTGCGCGTTTCGGCGAGGTACTTGGCGGCGCCGAGCAGCATCGTGGTGTGCCCGTCGTGGCCGCAGGCGTGCATCCTGCCCGGCGTGCGGGAGGCGTGGGGCAGGCCGGTTTCCTCGTGGATGGGCAGTGCGTCGATGTCGGCGCGCAGCCCGATGGCGCGCCCGTCCGCCCCCGCGCCGGAGCCGCGGATGGTGGCGACGACGCCGGTCTTGGCGATGCCCGTCACCACCTCGTCGCAGCCGAATTCGCGGAGCTTGTCGGCGATGACGCCGGAGGTGCGGACCTCCTCGTAGCCGATCTCCGGGTGCTGGTGGAGGTCGCGGCGCCACGCCGTCATCTCGGGGTGGAACTCGGCGATGCGGTTGATGATGGGCATGGGCCGTCCGTCCTGTCTCCGCCACCTATGGCGCGCTGCTGGTTCGTGGCAAGGGCCGGGCCGCGAGGACCGGGACCCGATCAGGCCGCCTGCACGTGGCTCGGGTCCATCCAGATGACTTCCCAGATGTGGCCGTCCGGGTCCTGGAAGCTTCGGCCGTACATGAAGCCGTAGTCCATCGGCCCGCGCGCTTCGGTCCCGCCGGCGGCCAGCGCGGCGTCCGCGAGCCGGTCCACCTCCGCCTTGCTGTCGGCCGAGAGGCAGGTGAGCACCTCCGTGACCTCCGTCGCGTCGGCGATCTCCTTGCGGGTGAACTCCCGGAACTTCGCGTGGGTGAGCAGCATCGCGTAGATGTCGTCCGAGATCACCATGCAGGCCGCGGTGTCGTCGGTGAACTGCTTGTTGAACGCGAAGCCCAGCGCCGCGAAGAACGCCATCGAGCGCTGGAGGTCTTGCACCGGGAGATTGACGAAGATCTTCCTTGCCATGGCCGCTCGTTCCTTTCCGCTAGCGCCCGTCCGGCCGGAGGAAGCCGAGGTCGGCCCCTTCCGGCGCTTGCAGCACCTGTTCGCGCATCAGCTTGTCCCAGCCGCGGCGCGGCACCGGCGGCGGCGTCCAGGCGGCGCGGCGGCGGGCGAGTTCGGCGTCCTCCACCAGCAAATCCAAGCGGCGGTCGCGCACGGAGAGGCGCACCCGGTCGCCGGTCTCGACGAGGGCGAGCGGGCCGCCGGCCGCGGCTTCGGGCGCGATGTGGAGGACGATGGTGCCGAAGGCGGTGCCGGACATGCGGCAGTCGCTCATGCGGACCATGTCCTTGACGCCGGCGCGGGCGAGCTTGCGCGGGATGGGCAGGTAGCCGGCCTCCGGCATCCCGGCCGGGGTGAGGGGGCCGGCGTTCTTCAGGACCATGATGTCCTGCGGGGTGACTTCGAGGGCGTCGTCGTCCACGCGGCGGGCGAGGTCCTCCAGGCCGTCGAAGACGACGCAGCGGGCTTCCGTCTCGAACAGCGACGGCGTGGCGGCGCTGCGCTTGAGGATGGCGCCGTCCGGGGCGAGGGAGCCGAACAGCGACACCAGGCCGCCGACGGGGCTCACCGGCTCGGCGCGGGCGCGGATGACGGCGCGGTCGGCGAAGGTCGGGCCTTCGTCCAGGCGGTCGCGCAGCGTCCGGCCGTCGAGGTCGGGGCAATCGAGGTGCAGGAGGTCGCGCAGCTCGCGCAACAGGGCGCGGAGGCCGCCGGCGGCGTGGAAGTCTTCCATGTAACCGTCGCCGGTGGGCTTCAGGTCCACCAGCACGGGCGTCTCTTCGGACAAATCGTCCAGGCGGCGGAGGTCCACCGGCACGCCCGCGCGGCCGGCGATGGCGGCGAGGTGGACGAGGGCGTTGGTGGAGCCGCCGAGGGCGAGCAGGACGCGGAGGGCGTTCTCCACGCTTTCGCGCGTGACCAGCGCGGAAGGGCGCACCGGCGCCTTGATGAGGCGCACGGCTTGGGCGCCGGCCTCTTCCGCCATGCGGAGGCGGTCGGCGTGGACGGCGGGGGCGGAGGCGGCCATCAGCGGCATGAAGCCCAGCGTCGCGGCGAGGCAGGCCATGGTGGAGGCGGTGCCCATCACGCCGCAGGTGCCGGCGGTGGTGGCGAGGTTGCCTTCGATCTCGCCGATGCGCTGCGCGTCCACGTCGCCGGCGCGGAAACGGGCCCAGTAGCGGCGGCAATCGGTGCAGGCGGACAGGCGCTCGCCCTCGAAGCGCTGGGCGAGCATGGGGCCGACCACCAGCATGGCGGCGGGCACCTCCGCGCTGACGGCTGCCATGAGCTGGGCAGGGACCGTCTTGTCGCAGCCGCCGATCAGCACCGCGGCGTCCATGGGCTGCGCGGCGAGCATGGCTTCCGTGTCGAGCGCCATGAGGTTGCGGTAGTGCATGGAGGTCGGCGTCAGGAACGGCTCGCACAGGCTGACCGTGGGGAAGGCGAGGGGCAGGCCGCCGGCGGCGAGGACGCCGCGCTTCACCGCCTCGACCAGTTCGGGGACGGTGCGGTGGCAGTTGTTGAAGTCGGAGGCGGTGTCGGCGATGCCGACCACCGGCCGGTCCAGCATGGCCTGGGAGTAGCCCATGGACTTGGCGAAGGAGCGGCGGAGGTAGAGGGAGAAGTCGCGGTCGCCGTAGTTGGCGGCGTTGCGGCCGAGGCCGCGGGGGGCTTCGTCGTTCATGCGCGGCAGGAGGCGCCAGCGCGGCGCGGGTGTCCAGGGGGAGGGGCGTCCGCCTCCCTTTCCGCCCGCCTTACTGCCTTACCATCTTGCTCCCTTACTTTCCGCTGCGCGCGGGGCGGGGGCGTTCGGACAAATCGGGGGGCGTCGGCGGGGCGTGGGTGTCCAGGGGCGGGGGTAGCCGCCTTACTCTCCGCCCACCTTGCAGCCTTACCATCTTGCATCCTTACTTTCCGCCGGATGCTCGGCGGGGGCGTTCGGGCAAGTCGGCGGGTGCCGGCAGGGCTTGGGTGTCCACGGGGGGCGATCGCTGCCTCGCTTTCCATCCGCCTTACCTCCTTACCATCTCGCGATCTTACTTTCCGGCGAGGGCGCGGCGGGGTGTTCGGAGGAAAGGGCGGCGTGGCGCGTACCTGCCCGGGACTGTCGGGAATTCCGTGTGTGGGCGGGCATGATGGGACGGAAGGAGCTTCCCCATGGCCCGACGCAAAGAGCCTCGGATCCCTGACGCGATCTTGGACCGGCTGCTGGCCGGCACGGAGGCCAAGACCGCCTTCGACCGGGGCGGCCTGCTGGACGAGTTGAAGAAGGCGCTGGCCGAGCGGGCGCTGAACGCCGAGATGGACCACCACCTGGCGGGCGAGGGCGGCGAGAACAACAGCCGCAACGGCTACGGCCGGAAGAGCGTGGTGACCGACACCGGCAGGATCGCCCTGGAGGTGCCGCGGGACCGCCAGGCGAGCTTCGACCCGCAGCTGATCGCCAAGTACCAGCGCCGCTTCCCCGGCTTCGACGACAAGGTGGTCTCGATGTACGCGCGGGGGATGAGCGCGCGGGAGATCGTCGGGCACCTGCGCGATCTCTACGGGGTGGAGGTCTCGCCGGACCTCGTCAGCGCGGTCACCGACGCCGTGCTGGACGAGATCGCGGCATGGCAGGCGCGGCCGCTGGAGCCGGTCTACCCGCTGGTGTTCTTCGACGCGCTCCGGGTCAAGATCCGCGACGAGGGCCTGGTCCGGAACAAGGCGGTGCACATCGCGCTCGGCGTGCGCGCCGACGGTGGCAAGGAGATCCTCGGCCTGTGGCTCGAGCAGAACGAGGGCGCCAAGTTCTGGCTGCGCGTCATGACCGAGCTGAAGAACCGCGGCGTCGAGGACGTGCTCCTGGCCGTGGTCGATGGGCTCAAGGGCTTCCCCGAGGCGATCCTGGCGGTGTTCCCGGAGGCGACGGTCCAAACCTGCATCGTCCACCTGCTGCGCCACAGCCTGGACTTCGTGTCCTGGAAGGACCGCAAGCCGGTGGCGACGGCGCTGAAGGACATCTACCGCGCGGTGGACCCCGTCGCCGCCGAAGCCGCGCTGACGGCCTTCGAAGCCGGGCCCTGGGGCGGGAAGTATCCGGCGATCGGCCAGAGCTGGCGGCGGGCCTGGGACGAGGTGATCCCGTTCTATGCCTTTCCCGCCGACGTCCGGCGCATCCTCTACACCACGAACGCCATCGAGGCGCTGAACGCCAAGCTGCGCCGGGCCGTCCGCGCCAGGGGCCACTTCCCGACCGACGAGGCGGCCATGAAGCTGCTGTTTCTCGTCTTGAACCGCGCCGAGAAGGACTGGATCATGCCGCCTCGTGAGTGGTCCATGGCCAAGGCCCAGTTCGCCGTCCTGTTCGGCGGACGCTTCACGAGGGCCCTGGCCTGACAGTGTGCAACCGACCGCTCATACACAGAAAATCCGACAGTCCCGCCTCATCAGGCACGCTCCTCGTGGCGAGATCAACCGGGCGTTGGGCCCGACCCGCCTGCGTGCAGCCCGCGCTTCGTGGGCAGGTCTGTCAAGGTGATTTCGAAACAGCCCACGTCCCTGGACTCCGCCAGTCAGGCATCGAGCGGCTGAGGTGGGCGGGCCGTTCAAGACACGGGATTGGCGGCCTGAGATCGCGTCTCCTTCCGCTGCACCCATCCCGCGGCGGGAAACCTGCCTCGCTGCTACTTCCCCCCAACCAAACCCTGCAGCCGCGCCATCCCCGCCACGGCCTCCGCCGCCATGCGCCGCACCACCTCCCCGGCAGGCTCCACCGCCCCGATCAGCCCGGCGCACTGCCCGGCCCAGACGTAGCCCGCTTCCAGGTCTCCCTCCTCCGTGCCCAGCGCGTTCGCCGCGCCGCTCACCAGGCGCAGCACCTCCTCCGGCGGCGCGCCCGCCGCTTCGGCCGCTAGGATGCGCCGCGCTTGCGGGCCGTCCAGCACCCGCCCCGGCGTGCCGAGGCTCCGCTTGACCACCACCGTCTCCGCCGGCCCCGCCGCGGCCAGCGCCGCCTTGTAGGCGGGGTGCGCCCGCGCCTCGTCCGTGGCGACGAAGCGGGTGCCCATCTCCACCCCTTCCGCGCCGAGCGCCAACGCCGCCAGGAGGCCCGCCCCGGTGGCGATGCCGCCGGAGGCCAGCACGGGGATCTTCACCGCGGCCACCACGCGCGGCACCATCACCAGCGTCGTTTCGTCGCCGCGGCCGATGTGCCCGCCGCCCTCGTAGCCCACGGTCGCCACCAGGTCGGCGCCCGCCGCCTCGGCCTTGCGGGCCAGTTCCGGCCCGGCGGTCAGCACCAGGGTCCGGGCGCCCGTCCCTTCGCAGCGGCGGATGAAGGGCGCGGGGTTGCCGGCGGTGAGCGCCACCACCCGCACGCCCTCCTCCAGCGCCGCCTCCAGCAGCGGCGTGATGTCGGAGCGGCCGATCGGGAAGTTCACGCCGAAGGGCTTGTCGGTCAGCGCCCGGCAGCGGCGGATCTCGGCCCGCAACCGCTCCGGCGTGCCGAGGCCCACCGTGCTGATCTGCCCCAGCCCGCCGGCGTTCGACACGGCGGCGGCCAAGTCGGCGAAGGCCACCCGCGCCAACCCGCCCTGCACGATGGGCAGCCGGATGCCGAGCAGGCCCGTCGCGCGCGTCTTTATGCCCGCCTCCGCTTCCCCGGCCGTTGGGGGGCCGCCCGTCCCGTCGTCGCGCAGCGCCATCATTGCCCTCCCGGCGGCTTCATGCGCACCCTGCCGCGGGACCACCGCAATGGATACAACGGCACCCATGGACATCGTCGCACGCGCCAAGGGACTCATCACCCGGCCTCGGGAGGAGTGGCAGGCCATCGCGGGGGAGCCCTCGGACACGGCGAGCCTGTTCAAGGGCTACGTGATCCCGCTGTCGGCCATCCCGGCGGTGGCGGGCTTCATCGGCTTCGCGGTCTTCGCCGCGGCGCTGCCCGGATTGTCCGTCGGCGGCCTGCTGGTCCAGAGCGTCGTGTCTTACATCCTCGGCCTCGCGGGGGTTTGGGTGTTCGGCAAGATCGTCCAGGCGCTGGCGCCCCGGTTCGGCGGCACCGGCGAAGAGGTGCCGGCGATGAAGCTCGCCGCGTACTCGCCCACGGCCATGTGGCTGGCGGGCATATTCGCCCTGGTCCCGCCATTGGCCATTCTCACCGTTTTGGGGCTTTACAGCCTGTACATCCTCTATAGGGGCGTGCCCGTCGTGGCGCGCGTGCCGGAGGACAAAGCGCTGGTGTTCACCCTGGCGCTCATCGCCTGCGCCATACTGGTGAACCTCGTCGTGGTCTTTATTGCGTCCTCGCTGCTGTTCTGAGGCGCCTTGCCACCTATTTGATTACTTCCAATCACCTCCATCGCTCACGGGCCTGTGCAAAAATATACACAAGTCTCGCTTATTTACCGCTAGCAAATGTTCCGAAGTCATACCATATTGGTTTCGGAACAATCGGCTCGTGGAGAATGGGCGTGAATCACAGCTCGTCAGCATCGCCGAAGCGCGTCGGCACCGGCGCCTTCGTGGAGGATTATCTCCTTTACCTGTTGGCGAGGGTGTCACACGTCCTCTCGGGCGAGTTCCACAACCAACTCCGCCGCCGCAGCGTCGGCGTGCCGGTCTGGCGCGTGCTGGCCAGCCTTTCCGGCAGCAAGGGCGAGACGGTGACGGGCTTGGCCGAGGTGTGCCTGCTCCAGCAGCCCACCATGACCAAGCTGCTGGATCGCATGGTGCGGGACGGGCTGGTGACGCGCACCCAGGACGCGCGGGACCGCCGCGTCGTCCGCGTGGCGCTCACCCCCAAAGGGGAGGGCTTGGCCAAGGAACTCATCGAAGCCGCCCGTCAGCACGAGACCACCGTCCTCGCCCGCTTCCCGGAGATGGAGGCGATGGACCTGAAAGCCCTGCTGCGCTCCGTGCTGGACCGTGAAACCAGGCCGAACGCCGCTTGACCGCGCCCCGTGCCCTCTCCTGAAAAGCTCGGGCGGATTGTTCTCCTGCTCGCGGCCCTCGCCGCGGTGATCCAGATCGTGCGCCTCCTGCTGGTCTGACGCCGCATTCTCATCGAAGCGCCTCGCAATCATAGCGATATCATTTTATAACGACTTATCGCTTTGTGGTTGCGTGCGCCGCGCCAGGAAGCCATCCTACAAGCTGAAGTTTCGGGACAGCACTCATGCCGCCCTTCCCCCGCCCGCGAGCCTTTTTTGCCGTCCTCGCCGCGACGGGGTTGGTGCTGCAGACCGGCGGGGCCCCGGCGCGGGCGGAGGGCGGAGCCGACCCTGTTCGCACCACCCAGGTGGCGATGCGCCTGTTCAGCCAGGGCTGCATCCGCAACCTGCGCCAGGAAGCCGGCCTCAAGGAGGTGCTGCAAGCGGCCGGGCTGCGCGCGGCCCCGGCCGAGCAAGCGACGCTCCACCTGGGCGGGCGTCCGGGCACGCTCTTCGTTTCGAACGACCCCGCCGCGGCCGTCGCCGTCATCGTGCGCCCCGCCGCGGCGCAGTGCGAGGTGCGGGCGCCGACCACGGACATCTCCATCGCGGAAGGGGAGTTCCGGGGCATGATCGAGGGCTTGGCCGGGCCGAGGGTGATGATCCGCCGCGACTCCGAGGAGCGATCCTCGGCCGGCGGCCGTCCGGGCATCACCATGGTCTTCTCCGCCGGCGTCCCGCCGCTCGAAGAGGGCGGGGCGCGCTTCGCCATGCAGGCGCGCCAGCCCGTGCCAGGCGGCATCGCCTTGTCCATGACGGCGAGCGGCCAACCGCTGGACGCGCGCTGACGCCGCGCCGCCGCCCCGCGTCCGGATCGGGCCGGCAAAGGGCTTCCGGTTCCCGCCAGGTTTGAGCACCGGCGTGCGCGGCGCGCGCGGCCTACTCCACCGCGATCCGCGCGTCCCGCACCACCCGGCCCCACTTGGCCCGCTCGGCCGCGATGAAGGCGGCGAGCGCCTCCGGCGTGCCCGCCTCGCCGTCCACCCCGGCCGCCGCCATGCGCTGCGCCACGGCGGGTGTTCCCACCGCGCCCACCACCGCCGCGTTCAGCGCCGCCACGACCGGCGCCGGCGTCCCGGCGGGCGCCATGACGCAGCCCCAGCTCGTCGCCGTCGCTTCCGGCCAGCCCGCCTCACCCACCGTCGGCACCTCCGGCAGCAGCGGGTGGCGGCGCGGGCCGGTGACGGCCAGCGCCCGCACCTGCCCGTCGCGGATCTGCCCCGCCGCGCCGGCGATCTGGATCAGCATCATCTGGAGGGTGCCGGCCAGGAGGTCGTTCATCGCGGCGCCGCTGCCGCGGTAGGGCACGTGCAGCATCTCGATCCCCGCGGCCAGCCGGAACAGCTCGGACGCCGTGTGGGTGGAGGCGCCATGGCCGGAGGAGCCGAAGGAGAGCGCCCCCGGCCGCGCGCGGGCGTGGGCCACGAACTCGGGCAGCGTGGCGACGGGCAGGCCGCGCGGCGCCACGATCACCATGTCGCTCGTGTAGGCCATGGAAACGGGCGCGAGGTCGCGCGCCGGGTCGAAGCCCATGCTGCGGTAGATGTGCGGGTTGGTGCTGAGCAGCCCAGTGACGCCCATCAGCAGGGTGTGGCCGTCCGGCGCGGCGCGGGCCGCCATCTCGCCGCCGATGTTGCCGCCGGAGCCGCCGCGGTTCTCCACCACCACGGGTTGTCCCAGCAGCTCGCCCATCCGCTCGGCGATCAGCCGCGCCGCGACGTCCGTGCTGCCGCCGGCGACGAAGGGGACGATGAAGCGGATCGGCCGGGACGGACGCCACGCGCCGCCCTCCTGTGCGGAGCTCCGGACAGGCACGGTGGAAGCCACCGCGGCGGCGGCGGCGAACAGCGTGCGGCGACGCGAGGGCATGGGCGCGGTTCCTCCTTTTCGGGGAGCCTACCACGCGGCGGGGTTCCGACCACGGCGCGGCCCGGTCACGCCTCGGCCCCGGCCTCTTCCGCCGCCGCGCGCGGCCGCTCCGTGCCGCCCGCCACGCGCGCTTCCAATTCTTCCGGGGTCGCCGCCACGCCCCGCGCCCGCAGCAGCGCCGAGACGCGCGGCGAAGCGGACAGGACGCAGAACGGGATCGCCAGCGGCAACCCGCCCGCCACAGGCAGAGCCCAGAGCGCAGCCCCTGGCGCCACGGCCAGCAACAGCCCGAACACCGCCGCGCCGAACAGCGTGTGCGGCCAGAGCAGCCGCGCCGCGTCGCCCCAGCCCACGCCGCGGTCCGCCCGGTTTTGCGGCGCCCAGCCGCCGCCGGCGCCGCCGAAGGGCAGCGCCACGAGGAACACCGCCTTGTTGAAGGTGCTGACCGGGTCGAGCAGCGCCGTGAAGGCGATCTCAGCCGCCGCCCCGCGCGCGAAGGCCGCGCGCCCGCCGTAGCGCGCGGCCAGCCGGGGTTTCAACAGCGCCTCCGCGTAGCCGAGCAGCTTCGGCGCGTGCAGCGCCGCCCACGTGCCGAGCATCAGCGCCAGCAGCGCCCCGCCGGGCGTCGAAGCGCCGCCGCCCGTCGCCGCGTTCAGCGCCGCCGCGATCAGCGCGCCCGCCCAGAGCGGCGCGCCGGCGAACAGCAAGACGGCCTGCGCCAGTTGCCAGCGCCCCATCCACGTCTGCCCCGGCAGGAACAGCAGCCGGCCGTACTGCATGTTGCCCGCCGCCCAGCGCAGGTCGCGCGCCAGGAATTCCGGTAGGGCCGGTGGGTTGCCCTCCAGGGAGCCCGCCTCGTCCGGCAAGCAGCACACCTTCCAGCCCGAAGCGTGCAGCCGCACGGCCTCCACCTGGTCATGGCTGAGGATGGGGCTGCCGTCGGGCAGCGTTTCCAGCCGGCAGTGTTCGCGGAAGGGCGCGATGCGGACGATCGCGTTGTGCCCCCAATACGGACCCTCCGGCCCCTGCCACCACGCTTGCCCGGTGGCCCAGGCGCGCATCCCGGCGCGCATCCCGAACTGGAACAGGCGCGGGAACGCCGCCGTCGCGGGCCGCCCGGCGATCAACTGCTGCACGATGCCGAGGCGGGGGTCGGCCTCCATGCACGCCACCAACCGCAGCACGGCTTCGGCCGACATCTCGCTGTCCGCGTCGAGGCAGAGCATCAGGTCGTGCCCTTCCGCGTGATGGTCGAGGAAGTCCATCACGTTGCCGGCCTTGAAGCCGGTGTTCGCCGTCCGCCGCCGGTAGTGGACGCGCCCCGCGCCGGCACGGCCCGCGCGGAACGCCGCGACCGCCGCCTCCTCCCGCGCCGCCAGCGCCGGGTCCGCCGTGTCGGACAGCAGCCACAGGGCGAAGCGCCCCCCCGCGCCCCGCGCCGCCAGCCCGTCCAGCAGGCGGCCGAGCGCCGGCAGCACCTCCTCCATCCGCTCGTTCCTGACGCACACGGCGACCGCGGTGGAGAGGCGCGGCACGCCGGCACGGATGCCCCGCAGCGCCGGCAGCACCGCGGCGGGCGGATCGGGCGCGGCCGTCAGCACGGCGAAGCCCACGAGCGCGTTGGCGGCGCAGAGCGCGGTCCAGGGCGCGGTGCCGGCGAAGCAGGCGAAGGCCGCCACCTCCCACACCGTCCAGCCGCCCGGAGCCATGACGCGCCAAGCGAGCCACAGCAGCGCCGCCGCTACGGCGAGGACGAGGGATGCGAAGAAGACGCGGCGCGGCAGCAAGCGTTCGGCGGGCACGCCGCGGTTCCTGCCCTGGGAGCGTGGCGGAATTGCGGAACCGCCCGCGCCGTGCCCTCATGCCTGCAACGCACGGGAAGGGAACGGCGATGGCGCGCGAAGCGGGCGAGGCGGACTACGTGATCCTCGGCGGCGGCTCGGCCGGTTGCGTGCTGGCGGCGCGGCTCTCCGAGGACGCCAACACCAAGGTCACGCTGCTCGAAGCCGGCCCGTGGGACCGCAACCCGTGGATCCACATCCCCATGGGTTTCGCCCGCCTCTACGTCACCCAGAAGTTCGACTGGAACTACCGCACGGAGGCAGAGCCGGAGCTGGACAACCGGCAGATGTACTGGCCGCGCGGCAAGGTCATCGGCGGCTCCGGCAGCGTGAACGGCCTCGTCTTCCTGCGCGGCTCGCCCCGCGACTACGACCGCTGGGCGCAATCCGGCGCCCGAGGCTGGAGCTACGAGGACTGCCTCCCCGCCTTCCGCAAGCTGGAAACCTTCGCGGGCGACGGGGACGGCGACGAGTACCGCGGCAAGGACGGCCCCATGCGCATCGCCGAGGTGCCGTACCCGACGCCGGGCTGCCGCGCCTTCGTGGAGGCCTGCATGGCGCTCGGCTTCCCCCGCTGCGCCGACTTCAACGGCAAATGGTACGAGGGCGTCGCGCCCAACCAGCTCAACGTCCACCAAGGGCGGCGCTGGAGCCCGGCCGTGGCCTACCTCCGCCCCGCCATGAAGCGCCCCAACCTGCGCGTCGAAACGGAGCGGCTGGGCCTGCGCATCGTTTTCGAGGGCAAGCGCGCGGTGGGCGTGGCGGTGCGCGGACCCGACGGCGTGGAGGAGGTCCACCGCGCCCGGCGCGAGGTGCTGCTCTCCGCCGGCGCCATCGAGAGCCCGAAGCTCCTCATGCTGTCGGGCGTCGGAAACGGCTCTGCGTTGCAGGAGTTCGGCCTGCCGGTGGTGGCGGAGGCGCCGGAGGTCGGGCGCAACCTCCAGGACCACTTCATGATCCGCCTCGCCTTCCGCACCAAGCCCGCCGACACGCTGAACGAGACCATGGCCAACCCGGTGAAGGTGGCGAAGATGGGCGCGGAATGGGCGCTGCGCCGGCGCGGGCACATGACGATCGGCGCGGCGGAGGCCAGCCTCTTCGCCCGCGTGCTGCCCGGCTCGGAGGAGCCGGAGGTGCAGTACCAGTTCGTCAACTTCAGCCTGGACTCTTCGCAGGCGGTCTCCACCGCGCGCCTCGCCAAGCATCCCGGCTTCACCTTCAACTTCACCCAGTGCCGGCCGGACAGCCGCGGCGAGCTGACGCTGCGCAGCACGGACCCCGCCGACAAGCCGCGCCTCCAGCCGCGCTACCTGACCGCGCCGAGCGACGTGCGCGTGATGCTGGAAGGGAGCAAGCTTGCCCGCCGCATCGCTTCGACGCAGCCCTTCGCCGGCTTGGTGGAGGAGGAGCTGTCGCCGGGGCCGGGCACGCAGAGCGACGACGAGTTCCTCGCCTATCTCCGCGCCGCCGGCACCACCGTGTACCACCCCTGCGGCACCAACCGCATGGGCGCCGACGACCGCTCGGTGGTGGACACGGAGCTGCGCGTGCGCGGCGTGCAAGGGCTGCGCGTGGTGGACGCCTCCGTGTTCCCGCTGGTGCCCTCGTCCAACATCCACCCGGCGGTGCTGATGCTGGCGGAGCGGGCGGCGGAGATGGTCCGGCGGGGGGCGTGAGGCGGGCGCACCGTGCGCCAACGTCCTACGCCGCCGCTTCCAAGACCATCTCGAATCCGAGCCCGAGCGTGCCGCCGGTCTCCTCGGGGCCCATGATCCGGACAACGGAGCGCCGGTCGGGGAAGAGGTCCTTCAGCCGGGCGCGCCACGCCTGCGCCAGCACTTCGGCCAACGCGTCCTCTTCCTCGTCGGAGTCTCCCGGATCGAAGAACAGGAAAGGCAGCTCGACCCAGTTGAGGCTGTCCACCAACCGCTTCAGCTTCTCCGGTGACTCCGCCCGCGCAGCTTTGGCCCTCTCCACCAGATCCGGCCAATCACAGGCCCCCGGGCCCAACTTCCAGAGGAAGACGCACCCTTCCACCTCGATCAGCTCCGGCACGAACAGCGCCGAATAGAGGAGAGCGCCGCTGTAGTTGCCGAAGCCGTGCAGGAAGTCGCGGCGCTCCAGAGGACGACCGGTTCCCCAATCCGATCCGTGGCGTTGGGCCAGCAACGCCGTGATGCGCTCCTCGACACTGCCTTCGTCCATCGCCTTCCTCGCACCGGTTCCGCCGCCGTTGGCCCCCCCGGCACAACGCGCGACCTTGGCCGTCGCCACGCCTTTCGCCGCCGAGCGGTGATCCTGCGGCGAGGCTCCGCGTTCAAGTCCTCGACCCGCTCAGGAAGGAGCCTCCCATGACTTCTCCACAACCACCCCGCCTCTCACCCGGCGCGCGCCTGTTCGCCGCTTGCCTGTCCCTCGGCCTGCTCGCCGCCTCGCCCGCCCTGGCGCAGGGCGGTGGTGGAGGAGGCGGGGGCGGAAGTGGTGGAGCCGGCGGAGGCGGAGCGGCGGGCGGCGCGGCCGGCGGCACCGGCGGGACCGCTTCCGGCGGTGCGACAAGCGGCACGGGCACGGCGGGCACCG
>CADCTL010000082.1 GCA_902805625.1 uncultured Acetobacteraceae bacterium | reverse complement strand
GCGTGTACGGCGACTGGCAGGATTTCGTCATCCGCCCGAACCGCACGACGACCTCGCCCGGCGACGTGGGCGACAACACCAAGATCATCTATCTGTCGCCGCAGTTCTTCGGCTTCGACTTCGGCGCGTCCTTCGCCCTCAACGAGGGCAGCGGCAGCGACACGGGCTGCGTCAGCTCCTTCGCCGGCCCGTACTGCGACCGCTCCTACGCTTCCCAGGGCGTGACCGGCTTCGGCCGCGCCACCGAGAACCTGCCGGGTCGCCGGAACGAGTGGCAGGCGATGGCCCGCTGGCGCGGCAACGTGGGCCCGGTCGGCCTCGCGTTCAGCGGCGGCACCATGCAGTCCGGCGTGGTGCGCGACATCACCGTGCAGGGCCGCCAAGTGCAGACGCTGAGGAGCCCGGAGGTGTACCAGGTCGGCGCCCAGGCGACCGCTTACGGCTTCACCGTCGGCGGCACCTACATGTGGGGCAACACGGACTTCTTCTACATCCCCTCGACGCGCGGCGACAAACGGATGGAGCAGTGGTTCGTGGGCGCGTCCTACACCGCCGGCCCCTTCACCATCGGCGCCAACACCTTCGTCGGCCAGTACGCCGGCGGTGCCGGCTTCGCCTTCAACGTCAACAACGGCGCCTACACCTCCACCAACCAGCGCCAAGGCCAGCGTCGCTACGCCTACGCCGTGGGCGCCAACTATCGCCTCGCGCCTGGCCTCGACTTGGTCGCTGAGTACGTGCGCCACGTGATCCACGAAACCGGGACGGACCGGGACGGCCAGACCAACAACGGCGTGCAGGACAAGCTGCGGGCCAACGTGTTCCTGGTTGGCACGCGCTTGGCCTTCTGAGCCTGGGCCGCTTCGGCTGATGGAACGGGGCGGCGGGGAAACCCGCCGCCCCTTCTCGTTTCCGGGTCTCGGCGCCGCCGGTTTTACACCCGCCCCATCCGGGCTATCCTTCGGACCGCCATGAAACCTTCCCCCGCCGCCCTCGGCCTTCTCTTGCCGCTCCTCCTCGCCGCCGGCTGCGGCGGCGAGAACCAGCGCATGGTGCGCAACGACGAATACGGCGATTGGCGCGGCGGCGCCGTCCGGCAGCGGCCGCTCGGCACCAGCGCCGGCATCGTCATCTTCGGCGTGGACAAGGAGCGCGAGGAGCGCCAAGCGGCGGCGGCCGGCGGCGGCGCCGGGCTTTCGGTCAACGCCTATCTCTGGCGTGCCGCGCTCGACACCTTGTCGTTCATGCCGCTCGCTTCGGCCGACCCCTTCGGCGGCACCATCATCACCGACTGGTATTCGCCGCCCGCCGCAGGGGGCGAGCGCTTCCGCGCCCAGGCCTACGTCATGGGCCGCCAGCTCCGTTCGGACGGCGTGCGCGTGCAGATCTTCCGGCAAACGCTGGAGCGCGGGCAGTGGACGGACAGCCCGGTTTCCACCGCGACCAATTCCGAAATGGAAGACAAGGTCCTGGCGCGCGCGCGCGAGCTGCGCAGCCAATCCGCATCCCGCTGACCCGGACACGGCTGTTCCCGCCCGCGACGCGTCGTTCGCGCGCCCGCGGCGACAGTGCCGCCACCGCTTGGCTCATTCCAGCGACTGGAACTCGTCCTCGCCGACTCAAGGTCCTAAACGGACTTTAATCCTGCCGTATTGACGGCTCCACAAAAATGCTCACCCTGCCGGCGCTCTGGCTCATTTTCGGGAACCAAAGCGTTGGAATTGCAAATACTGGTCCGCGGCCAATCGAACGCGATCCTCTTCGCGGAGGGAGACAGGTGGGCCGGGGCCTCCCGCTTGGCGGCGGAGGTGCAACGCCTCCTGGGCTTCGACGGCGTTTCGGACACGGTGGAGGTGCTCTACGCCCGAGGCGAGGAGCAGCGCGGCACGGCGCACAGCGGCACCGCCTTCCTGGGCGAGTGGATGCAGCGCGGTCCGGACGGCGCTTGGCAACCGGCGCTCCTGGGCGCGGGCCTGCTGAGCTCGGCCGGCGAGCTCGATGATCCGACCGCCGCGGCCACCGCCGTGCTCTGGCTGCACAGCGAGTACGACAGCCGCAGCGCGAACCTCGCAGTCGGCGAATGGACGGCGGCGGTGCGGCAGGACGCCGCCCTGCTGCGGAGCGTGCTGGGCGGCGACGCGGCCAGCATCCCGTACCACTTCGTCAGCGCCCACCCCTACGCGGACGGGACGCCGGAGGGCCACCAAGCCATCCGCATGGGCATGGAGGCGCTGTCCGCCGATCCGGCCTTCCACGCCCGCATCGCGGCCCGCGCGCTCGACATCGACGCGTCGCTGGACGACACGGACGGCGACGGCGGCACCATCGAATACGGCGGCGCCCACATCGCGCCGGGCGACGCGCTGCTGATCGCGGACCGCGCGGCGCGCACGATCGCCGAGGATTGGTCCGCCTACGCCCGGCCCGGTTCGCCCGTGTTCCTCGCCGGCGGCGACATCGCCGACGTCGGGCCGCGCGTGCTGGCGGCGGAGCGGATCGGGTGGGACACGCTGCGGCTGACGGTGGCGCAGGACGAAGGCGGCGCCTTCGCCCCGCTGGACGCCGACGCCGCGCGCGGCGTGGGCTGGGGGGTGTCCGGCACGGCGGCTCCGCCGGCCGCCGCGCGGTCGGCCGTGGTGCAGGGCCCGAACACGATAGACCTGTCCTTCGCCGGGCCGCTGCCGGAAGCGGGGGGCGTGCTGCACTACGGCTGGGGCTACGGCCGGCTGGCCGAGGGCAACGCGCCGGGCCGGGGCAACGCCATCACCGACCAAACGGGGGTGCCGATCTGGACACCGGCCGAGGGCGTCCTGATCGGCGCCGCGGCGTCGACGAACGGCGGCCTCTGGCTGGAGTAGGTCCGGTCCCGGCGCGCCGCGCGGCGGCGACACCCCGGCCCGCGGCTTCTTCCCTTCTCCCCCACGGCGAGCGGGCGCCACGGCTCCGGCGCCCCTTGGCGAAGCCGCGGGGACGGCCCGCCGATCGGCTCCCGGCTCGGCCGGGCCCGGCTTCGGATCCGCGCCCTCTGGCGCGGACCGCCGGGCGTGGCACGATGCGCGGCGCGGCATGCCCATCGCCCCTTTCCTGTCCGGGTTGCGCCCCGGCGTTTTGGCGGCCCTCGGCGCGCCCGCGGTCGCCATGGTCGCCACGTTCCTCGCCTTCGGCGCGGCGGTGCGGGACGCCGGGCTCCCGCTGCCCTGGGCGCTCGGCGCCGCGCTGCTGATCTACGGGATGCCGGGGCAGCTCGTGCTGCTGCAATTCGCGGCGGGCGGCGGTGGGGGCGCGGCGCCGGCGGTGCTGGGCGCCGTCGCGGCCAACGCGCGCTTCCTGCCGATGGCGGTGGCGCTGACGCCGTGGCTGGGCGGCGGGCGGCGGGCGCGCTTCCTGGCCCTGCCCTTCATCGCCATCACGCCCTGGGCCGCCGCCATGCAGGCCTTGCCCGGCTTGGCGCCCGACGCGCGGCTGCCGTGGTTCCTGGGCTTCGCCTCCGCGTCCTGGAGCTTGGCCGGGCTGGCCACGGCGGCGGGGCACGCGCTGATGCCGCTGCTCGACCCGGCCGCCCTGGCGGCGCTGCTCTTCGCCAACCCGCTCTACTTCGCGCTGCTGCTAGCGGCGGGGGTGGGCGCGCCCGCTTCGCGCCGGGCCGTGCTCGCGGGCGCGCTGGCGGCGCCGGTGGGGCTGCTGCTGCCGCCCGCCTGGGCCTTGCTGGGGGCGGGGCTGCTCGGCGGCACGCTCGCCTTCCTGGCCGGGCGGCACCGCGGGCGTGGCGGCTGAGAGGTGGACGGCGCGGCGACGGTGCCGCTGCTGCTGACGGCCGCGGCCATGCTGGCGCTGCGCGGGGCCGGGATGCTGCTGGCCGGCACCCTGCGGCCGGACCACCCGTTCATCCAGTGGGCGGCGGCGGTGTCGCAGGCGGTGCTCGCGGCCTTCGTCACCTTGGCGGTGATCGCGCCCGCCGGCGCTTTGGCGAGCTTGCCTTTGGCGGCGCGGGTGGCGGCGCTGGCGGCCGGCTTGGCGGCGCACGCGGCGACCGGCGGACGGATGCTGCCGTCCCTCGGCGCCGGCTTGGCGGCGCTGCTGCTGGTGCGGGCGCTGCTATAGCAGGCCGAGGTCCCGCAGCTCCCGCCGCAGCCGCGGCGGCAAGGCTTCCAGGCCTCGCGCTTCGGCGCCGGGGCGGATGTCGGGCGGGGCGGCTTCGGGCGCCAGGTAGCGCCAGCCTTGAAAGGGCTTCTGCGGGCGCGCCTCGACCGGGACCAGCTCGGGGTCCAGCACCAGCCCGGCGCAGGCGGTGCCGTCGTCCCAGCTCTCCTCGCGGATGTCGAGGATGCGCTGGCGCACCTGCACGAAGCCCGCCACCACCCAATAGATCGAGCCGTTGGCCGAGAGGATCTCCGCGGCGCGCTTCGGCATCATGCGCGTCTGGTGCCGGAGCGGCGGGTCCGCCTCGACGCGGCGGGCTTGGATGGCGCGCAACTGGCCCACGTCGCGCGGGCCGACCGAGAGCTTGATGAGGTGCGACACGGGGAGGATTTGGTGCCTCGGCGGGGCGGCCGGCAAGGGCGCTCACGCGACACTTCCCCCGCGCTCGACGGAAGCCTATTCCAAGCGCCATGAACGACACGAGCCCGGCCGCCCCGGCCGCCGCCGCCCGCTACGACGCCCGAACCGCCGAGCCCCGCTGGCAGGCCGCGTGGGAGGAGCGCGGCGCCTTCGCCGTGCCGGACGTGCCGCCCGCCGACGCCCGCAAGTACTACGTGCTGGAAATGTTCCCGTACCCGTCGGGCAAGATCCACATGGGGCACGTCCGCAACTACACGCTCGGCGACGTGGTGGCGCGCTACAAGCGGGCGCGGGGCCATCTCGTGCTGCACCCGATGGGCTGGGACGCCTTCGGCCTGCCGGCGGAGAACGCGGCGCGGGAGCGCGGCGTCCACCCGGCGAAGTGGACCTACGAGAACATCGCGAACATGCGCGCCGAGCTGAAGCGCATGGGCCTCAGCCTCGACTGGTCGCGGGAGTTCGCCACCTGCGACCCGGAGTACTACGGGCAGCAGCAGCGGCTGTTCCTCGACTTCTGGCGCGCGGGGCTGGTCGAGCGGAAGGAGAGCTGGGTCAACTGGGACCCGGTGGACGGCACCGTGCTGGCGAACGAGCAGGTGATCGACGGGCGCGGTTGGCGCAGCGGCGCGGTGGTCGAAAAGCGCAAGCTCAGCCAGTGGTTCCTGTCCATCACGAAGTACGCGCAGGAGCTGCTGGACGCGCTGGGCACGCTCGACCGCTGGCCGGAGCGGGTGAAGCTGATGCAGGCCAACTGGATCGGCCGCAGCGAGGGCGCGCGGGTGCGCTTCGCGCTGGCGGAGCCGGTCAAGGACCTGCGCGAGGTGGAGGTGTTCACCACGCGCCCCGACACGCTGTTCGGGATGAGCTTCCTCGCCGTCGCGCCGGAGCACCCGCTCGCGGCGGCCGCGGCGGAGCGGGACGCGGGGGCGGCGGAGTTCATCGCCGAGTGCCGCCGCATGGGCACCAGCGAAGCGGCGATCGAGCAGGCGGAGAAGCGCGGCTTCGACACCGGGCTGCGCGTGCGGCACCCGTTCATCGAAGGCGCGGAGTTCCCGGTGTGGATCGCCAACTTCGTGCTCATGGAGTACGGCGCCGGCGCCATCTTCGGCTGCCCGAGCGAGGACCAGCGCGACCTCGAATTCGCGCGCAAGTACGGCCTGCGGGTGCTGCCGGTGGTGCTGCCGCCAGGGGCCGATCCGGCCGCCCACGCGATCGGCGACACGGCCTACACGGGCGACGGCACGATCTTCAACTCCGGCTTCCTCGACGGCCTCCCGACCGCCGAAGCGAAGCGCGCGGCGATCAAGGCGCTGGAGGAGCGGGGCGCCGGCGACGGCGTGGTGAACTGGCGCCTGCGCGACTGGGGCGTGTCGCGCCAGCGGTACTGGGGCTGCCCGATCCCGGTGATCCACTGCGAGGCGTGCGGCGCGCAGCCGGTGCCGGCGGATCAGTTGCCGGTGAAACTACCCGACGACGTGGACTTCTCGCGCCCTGGCAACCCGCTCGACCACCATCCGACTTGGAAGCGCGTGGATTGCCCGAGTTGCGGCAAGCCGGCGCGGCGCGAGACGGACACCTGCGACACCTTCGTGGACAGCTCCTGGTACTTCGCGCGCTTCTGCTCCCCGCGCGCGCCCGAGCCGGTGACGCGCGGGGCGGTGGACGCGTGGCTGCCGGTGGACCAGTACATCGGCGGCATCGAGCACGCGATCCTGCACCTGCTCTACAGCCGCTTCTTCACCCGCGCGATGATGGCGACCGGCCACGCTTCGGTGGCCGAGCCCTTCGCCGGGCTGTTCACGCAAGGCATGGTCACGCACGAGAGCTATCGCGGCGCCGACGGACGCTGGCTCTACCCGGAGGAGGTGGAAATCTCCGCCACGCCGGACGGCGCGCGCGCGGCGGCCGTGAAGGGCTCGAACGAGGCGGCGACGATCGGCCGCGTCGAGGCCATGTCCAAGTCGAAGCGCAACACGGTGGACCCGGGCGCGATCATCGAGCGCTACGGCGCGGACACGGCGCGGTGGTTCATCCTCTCCGACAACCCGCCCGAGCGGGACATGGAGTGGACGGAAAGCGGCGTCGCCGGCGCGCACCGCTTCACGCAACGGCTGTACCGGCTGGTGGCCGGCGCGGCGCCGGGACTGCCTCCACCGGACACGAGCACGGCGGCCGCAGCCGGCGCGGCGCGGCGGCTGCGGCAGGCTTCGCACCGCTGCATCGCCGCGGTGACGGAGGCGTTGGAAACCTTCGCCTTCAACTCCGCCGTCGCCCGCATCCACGAACTCGCCAACGCGATCGGTCTGGTCGAGACGACGGACGAACCCGGCATGGGCGCCGCGCGGCGCGAGGCGCTGGAGATCGCGGCGCGGCTCTCCGCGCCGATGATGCCGCACCTGGCGGAAGAGCTTTGGGCCACCCTGCGCCCCGGCGAAACGCGGCTGGTGGCGGAGCTGCCCTGGCTGGAGGCCGACCCGGCGTTGCTCGCGGCCGACACCGTGACCTTGGCGGTGCAGGTGCTCGGCAAGCTGCGCGCCACGATCGAGGTGCCGGTCGGGGCGGACGAAACCGCGATCCTCGCCCAAGCCGAAGCGGAGGAGAACGTGCGGCGCGCGATCGGCGAGCGCCCCGTCCGCAAGCGCATCCACGTCCCCGGCCGCGTGGTGAACTTCGTTGTTTAAGGACCGGCGGGCGCTGCTGGCGCTGGGCGGGGCGCTCGGCCTTTCCGGCTGCGGCTTCCGCCCCCTCTACGCGCCGATCACGGCGGAGGACGGCAGCACGGCCGACATCCGCGACGACCTCGCGGCGGTGCGCGTCGGCAACGTCCCGGAGCGGTCGGGCCAGTTGCTGCGCCGGGACCTGCAACGCCGCTTCGAGGGCGTGCGGCTCGGCGTGCCGGCGCGCTACACGCTCCAGGTGGCCGTGACCTACGCGGCCGAGCCGCTCGGCTACCGGCGGGACGGCACCATCACCCGGCTGCGCTACACCGCGAGCGGGATCTGGAGCCTCGCCACCTTGTCGGTGCCGCCGCGGCAGATCGCGGCCTCCGCCATCCCGTCGCGGGCGATCGACGCCTTCAACATCCCGGACCTGCAGTTCTTCGCCGCGGACTCGGCGCGCGACGCCATGGAGGGCCGGCTGGTCGATCAACTGGCCGAGGAGATCTTCCGCCGCGTGGCGATGGAGTTGCGCCGCGAGCGGGAACAGCGGGCCGGCTGAGCGCGTGGCCAAGCTGGACGCGCGCCGCGTCGAGGCCTTCCTTTCCGACCCGCGGGACTGCCGGGTGGTGTTGTTGCACGGCGACGACCCCGGGCTTATCCGGGAGCGGGCGGAGCGGCTCGTGCGGGCCGTCGCCGGCGGCGACGCGATGCGGCTGGTGGAGGTGCCGCGGGACGGGTGGCGCGACCCCGGCCTGCTCGCCGCGGAGGCCGCCAGCGTGCCGCTCACCGGCGGCCGCCCCCTGGTGCGGGTGCGCGACGCCGGCGACGGGTTCGCGCCGGCGGCCAAGGCCGCGCTGGCCGGGCCGGGGCCGGGCGTGGTGGTGCTGGAAGCGCCGGAAGCCCAGGCGAGGTCCAAGCTCCGCACCCTGCTGGAACCGGCGCCGGCGGCGGCCGTGATCGCCTGCTACCGCGAAAGGGGCGCCGACCTGGCGCGGTCGGTCGGCGCGATCCTGGGCGAGCTCGGCGTTTCGGCGGAGCCGGCGGCGATGGATTGGCTGGCGCAGCGCCTCGGCGAGGACCGGATGCTGCTGCGCCGGGAGTTGGAGAAGCTCGCCCTTTACGTCGGCGAAGGCGGCAAGGTCGGCGTCGAGGACGCCGTGGCCTGCGTGGCCGAGGGCTCCGCGCTCGGCCTGGAGGAGGCGTTGACGGCGGCCATGTCGGGCGATTTGGCCACCGCCGACCGGGCGCTCGAAACCGCCTTCGCGGAAGGCGCCAACGCGGTGCAGGTGGTGCGCGCGGCCCTGCGCCACGTCCAGCGGCTGCACTTGGCGTCGTTGGCCGTCGCGGGCGGGGCGGCGCCCGGCGCGGCGCTGGACGGGCTGCGCCCGCCGGTCTTCTTCCGGCACAAGCCCGCCTTCGAGCGGGCGCTCCGCCAGTGGCGCCCGGAGGCGCTGGAAGCTGCCGGGACCGCCCTTTTGGACGCGGAGCGCCGGACCAAGACCACCGGCCTGCCGGGCGCCACGGTCGCGCGCGAAGCGGTCATGCGCCTGGCTCGGCAGGCGGCGTCGCGGCGTTGACGCCCCCTCAGCCCTGGAGCAGCCGGATCACCCCGTCGAGCTGATCGAGGTCGCGGTACTGGATGGTCACTTGGCCGCCGCGCCCGGCTTGGCGGATGGCGATTTTCAGGCCGAGGCGGCCGGAGAGCCGCCGCTCCAGCGCCGTGATCTCCGGGTCCGCGTGGGCCGCCGGCCGGTCGGCGGCGGGGTCGCGCGGCTTGGCGGCGGCCAGCGCCTCGGTCTGCCGCACGTTGAGGCCGCGGTCCACGACCTGCATGGCCAAGGCCTCGGGGCTGGGCGACGCCAGCAACGCGCGGGCGTGGCCGGCGCTCAACGCGCCGTCGCGCAATAGCTCCCGCACGCGGTCGGGCAGGGCGAGCAGGCGCATGGTGTTGGCGACGTGGCTGCGGCTCTTGCCCACGGCTTGGCCCAGGGCGTCCTGGGTCAGATCGAACTCCTCGATCAGGCGCCGATAGCCCTCGGCCTCCTCCAGCGCGTTGAGATCCTGGCGTTGGAGGTTCTCGACCAGCGCGGCCGCCATCGCCTCCCGGTCCCCGAAATCGCGCACCACGACCGGGACTTCGTGCAACGGCACGAGCTGCGCCGCCCGCCAGCGGCGTTCGCCGCCGATGATCTCGTACCGGCCGTCGCCGCCCGGCTTGGGGCGCACCAGGATGGGCTGCAAGACGCCGTGTTCCCGGATGGAGTCGGCCAGTTCCTGGAGCGGGGTCTGCTCCATGGGGCCGCGCGGCTGGAACGGTCCGGGCTCCAGCATCTCGATCGGCAAGGCGCGGACCGCGGCATCGGTGGCGCCGGCCGCGGGCATGGGCGCGGGCGCTTCGCCGAGGAGCGCCGAGAGGCCGCGGCCGAGCCTGGGGCCTTTGCGGGCGGCCGTCACGCGGCCGGGCTCTTCGCGCGCTTCGGGCGCTCCCGCCGGAGCATCTCGGCCGCCAGCTTGACGTAGGCCTGGGCGCCGGGGGATCGGAAGTCGTAGAGCGTCACGGGGAGGCCGTGGGACGGCGCCTCGCTGACCCGGATGTTCCTGGGGATCACGGTTTCGAACACCTTGTCGCCGAAGAAGCCGCGCACATCCTGGGCCACGGCCTCCGACAGGTTGTTGCGCTTATCGAACATGGTCAGCACGATGCCTTCCAGCTTGAGCGACGGGTTGAGGGCGTGCCGCACCCGCTCGATGGTTTGGGCGATCTGGCTCACGCCTTCCAAGGCGTAGAACTCGCATTGCAGGGGCACCAGGACGCTTCCCGCCGCCACGAGGGCGTTCACGGTGAGGAGCCCGAGCGAAGGCGGGCAGTCCAGGAAGACGTAGTCGTATTCGTGCAGCGCCTCGGACGCGGCCTGGAAGCACTCGCGCAAGCGCCGTTCCCGGTTGGGGCGGCTCACCAGTTCGACCTCGGCGCCCGCGAGATCCGGGTCGGCAGGCATGAGGGAGAGGTTCGGGACGCGCGTTTCCTGCGCGACGTAGTCCAAGGGAGCGCCGTCGATCAGCATGGCGTAGGTGCCGACGTGCCGGTCGATCCGCTGCACGCCAAGGCCAGTGGAGGCGTTCCCTTGCGGGTCCAGGTCGATCAGGAGAATGCGGTGGCCGCCGGCCGACAGCGCGGTCGCCAGGTTGACGGCCGTGGTGGTCTTGCCGACGCCGCCCTTCTGGTTGGCGATGGCGATCACCCGCGGCGCGCCGCGGTCAGGCTTCGGAGCCGGCAGGGCGGATCTCGCTGATGCGCAATATCGTGGAGGATGGGTCGGTGCGGCTCGGGAACCGCTCCACCCGCATCATCCAGTCGCGGGAGGCCTCCGTCAATTCCTCCTCTGCTGTCCGCCCTTTCGGAAACAACGCCGAACCGTCCGGCGTGAGCAAATCGTGGGCGTACCGGAGCAGCACCGGCAACGGCGCCAAGGCGCGGGCCGTCAGAACGGGCGTTTTCGGAAGCGACGCGTCCTCGACGCGTTGGGCGTGCACACGGACATTGGGGAGGCCGAGACGAGCCGACGCGTCGGCCAGGAAGGCGGCCTTGCGCTTGTCGGCCTCGAACAGGCCGGCTTCCCGCCCGGTCGCCACCGCGAGCACCAACCCAGGGAAGCCGGCGCCCGATCCGAGATCCAGAAACGGCAACGGCGCTGAGGGGAGCAACGGGAGGAGCTGCAGCGAGTCCAGCACGTGCCGTCGCCAGACATCCTCGGCGGAGCGTGCGCTGACGAGGTTTATGCGACGGTTCCACCGCAACAGGAGGTCAACAAAGGCCCGGAGCTTCTCCGCCGTTTCACGTGGAACATCGGACGGGGTCGCGCCGTGCGGTTTCACGTGAAACGCCATGCCGCCGTCACCGGAGATGAACCGTCAAAGCCGCGAGCGCCGCGGGGGTGATGCCGGGCACACGCGAGGCGGCACCCAGGTTGGACGGCTTGGCCGCTTCGAGTCGCTGGCGCATTTCGAGCGACAGGCCGGGAACGGCGGAGAAGTCCAGCCCGGCCGGCAGCGCGACCCGCTCCTCCGCCTGCAACATGCGGAGGCTCTCGGCCTGCCTGGCGAGGTACGGGGCGTACAGCGCTTCAGCGGCCAATTCGTGCACGACTCGCGGTTGGACGTCGTTGAGCCAAGGGAAAACGCCCCGCAGGGCTTCGAGGAGCCCGCCGGCTGAACCCAGCACCTCGAAGGCGCTGCGCCAACGCCCGTCCTGATTGATGGGAACGCCGCGGGCGGCGTAGTACGCAGGCGAGGCGCCGACCTGCTTCGCCCTCTCCCGCGCCGCGCGCAGTCCATCCAGGTAAGTCTTTTGGCTCCCCGCCCGCTCCGTGCCGATGCACCCCCAAGCCACGCCGCGCATGCCGATCCGGGACACAGCGTTGTCGGCGCGGAGGGTCAGGCGGTACTCGGACCGTGCCGTCAACATGCGGTACGGCTCGGTGACGCCTTGCAGGACCAAGTCGTCCACGAGCACGCCGATGTAGGCTTCGGCCCGGCCGAGGACGCGATCCGGTGTCCTGCCTGCGGCGCGGCACGCCGCATTCAGCCCGGCCATGATCCCCTGCGCCGCCGCTTCCTCGTACCCGGTGGTGCCGTTGATCTGTCCCGCCAGGAACAGGCCCTCGGCGGCGCGGACTTCCAGGGTGGGGTCGAGGCACCGCGGGTCCACATGGTCGTACTCGATGGCATAGCCCGGCCGGGTGATGCGCGCCCGCTCCAAGCCGGGGATGGACGCGACCACGCGCGCTTGGACCTCCTCCGGCAGGCTGGTGGAGATGCCGTTAGGGTAGACCGTGTCGTCGTCGAGACCTTCGGGTTCCAAGAAGATCTGGTGCCGCTCGCGTTCGGCGAAGCGCACGACCTTGTCTTCCACGGAGGGGCAGTAGCGCGGCCCCCTGCCCTCGATGCCGCCGCCATAGGCCGCGCTCCGGTGCAGGTTCTCGCGGATGATGGCGTGCGTGGCTCGTGTGGTGGCGGTGATGGCGCAGGCGATCTGCCGGTTGCCGATTCGCTCCGTCATGAAGGAGAGCGGCTCCGGCGGATCGTCGCCCGGCTGGGCCTCGAGGGCGTCCCAATCGACGGTGCGCCCGTCCAGTCGCGGCGGCGTCCCGGTCTTCATGCGGCCGAGCGGCAGCCCTAGGCGGCGCAAGGCAGCGGCCAGCCCGAGCGCCGGAGCCTCGCCCGCGCGCCCGGCGGGCACGCGCTTGTCCCCGATGTGGATTTCGCCTCGGAGGAACGTCCCCGTGGTGATGACGACCGCGCCGGCCGCGACGCGGAGGCCGGACGCCGTTTCCACGCCGATGACCGCGTTGCCCGGCCCTAGACGCAGATCCTCCACGGCGTCGCCGCGGATCGTCAGATTCGGGGTAGCCCGCAGCATGGACTGCACCGCGGCGCGGTAAAGCTTCCGGTCGGCTTGGGCGCGGGGCCCGCGGACGGCGGGGCCCTTGCTGCGGTTCAACAGCTTGAAGTGGATGCCGGAGGCATCGGCGGCGCGGCCCATGATGCCGTCGAGCGCGTCGATCTCCCGGACAAGATGGCCCTTCCCGATCCCGCCGATGGCGGGGTTGCAGGACATTTCCCCGATCGTGTCCACCCGGTGGGTGAGCAGCAGCGTCCGGGCGCCGCACCGGGCGGCGGCCGCGGCGGCCTCGCAGCCCGCGTGCCCGCCGCCGACCACCACGACGTCCCATGTCTCATCGCGCATGTGCGCCTATTTGCGGCGGCGCGGGCTCCATTGCCAGCCCGTCCGTGCGCGGCGAGGCGGCCGCTACTTGCCGATGCAGAACTCCCGGAACACCGCGTCGAGGACCGCTTCGATCCCGACCCGCCCCGTGATGCGCCCCAGCGCCGCGGAGGCCGCGCGCAGGCATTCGGCCCGCAGCTCGGGCAGGCCCGCCCCGTCGAGTTCGCCTAAGCGGGCGACGGCCTCCAGCAGCGCCGCCCGATGCCGGCTTCGGGTGAGGGGGATCGCGTTCGCCGGGCAGGCGAGATCGGCCGCGACCGCCACGAGCTTGTCCCGCAGCGCCGCCATCCCTTCACCGGTCCGGACGGAAACAGGCACGGGGGCGGCGCCTCCGATGCGGGCCGGCGCGGAAACCAAGTCGGCCTTGCTCGCCACGACCAGCGCGCCGGGCGCCACCAAGGCCAGCGTGTCCGCGTCGGGTGGCTGGTCCGCGGCGAAGACGAGCAGCCGCACATCCGCGGTTTCCGCGCGGAGCAGGGCGCGGCGCACGCCTTCGGCCTCGATCTCGTCGGACGCTTCGCGGAGTCCGGCCGTGTCTGCCAGGTTCACCGGAACCCCGCCGAGGTCGAGCCGGGCCTCCACGACGTCGCGCGTGGTCCCGGCGCGCGCGGACACGATCGCGGCGTCTCGCCCCACCAATGCGTTCAGGAGCGACGATTTGCCGGCGTTGGGCGCGCCGAGTATGGCCACCACCAGCCCCTCGCGGAGCCGCTCGCCCCGGCCGCCGTCCGCGAGGTGGGCCTCCATCACCGCCCGCAGCGCCGCGGCGTCCCGGCCGACCGCAACGTCCAGGTCGGGCGGCAGATCCTCCGTCTCGAACTCGATGAAAGCCTCTTGCCGCGCCAGCAGCCCAGTCAGCCGCCCCGTCCATCCATCGTAGAGCGCGGCCAAGCCGCCTTCGGCCTGCCGCAGCGCCTGCCGGCGTTGGGCGGCCGTCTCGGCCGCGATCAAGTCGGCGACGCCCTCCGCGGCGGTGAGGTCCATTTTGCCGTGGATGAACGACCGGCGGGTGAACTCGCCGGCCTCGGCCGGTCGCGCGCCCGCCGCCACCAGCGCTTCGGCCACCCCCGCGACCACGGAGGGTCCGCCGTGCAGGTGCAGTTCGGCGCAGTCCTCGCCCGTGTAGCTGCGAGGCCCGGGAAACCAGAGCGCCAAGGCGCGGTCGAGGATTTCTCCCGTTTCGGGGTGGCGCAGCCGCCTCAGCGAGGCCGTGCGCGGCGCGGGCAGCGATCCGGCCAGTCGGCGTACCACGTCCTCGGTCCCGGCGCCGGACAGGCGCACCACCGCCACCGCCGCCCGGCCGGCACCGGATGCAAGGGCGAATATCACATCATTCACGAAACGATTACCTTGGGCCGGCGCCGGACGTCAGGCTTCAGGCGGTGGTGCGTCCCGCTCCGTCAGCATCAGGCGCCGCGCCCGCCCGCCTCGCTGGAGGTGCGCTTCGAGGATCTCGTCGATGTCGCCCGTGGATTGCGGCCGGTACCACACGCCTTCCGGATAGATCACCAGGGTCGGCCCGAATTCGCAGCGGTCGAGGCAACCGGCCATGTTCACCCGCACACCCTCCAGCCCCAACTCCTTCGCCCGCGCCTTCATGTAGTCGCGCAGGCGTTCGCTGCCGCGGGCGGCGCAACTGCCGCGGCGGTGCCCGTCCGGCCGGCGGTTGCAGCAAACGAAGACGTGCGCCCGGAAGAAGGGCGGCGGGTCGGCCTCAGCGGTCACGACATTTTCTCCGGTGTGGCGGGCGCGGCGTTGTCGGCGGGGCCGGTGCAACGCGGTTCCGCGTCTCCCATGTAAGGGCCTCGCCCCACCCCGGCCAGGGTCCTCTCCATGTCCGACAGCGCCCCCCTCCCGCCGGAAAACCTGCTGCGTCGCACCTCCTCGCCCTACCTGCTCCAGCACGCCGACAACCCGGTGCATTGGCGCCCTTGGGGGCCGGAGGCGCTGGCCGAGGCGGAAGCCGCGGGCAAGCCGATCCTGCTCTCCGTCGGCTACGCCGCGTGCCACTGGTGCCACGTCATGGCGCACGAGTCCTTCGAGGACCCGGACACGGCGGCGCTCATGAACGCGCTGTTCGTCAACATCAAGGTGGACCGGGAGGAGCGCCCGGACATCGACGCGCTCTACATGAGCGCGCTGCACCTCCTCGGCGAGCAGGGCGGCTGGCCGCTCACCATGTTCCTGACGCCCAAGGGCGAGCCTTTCTGGGGCGGCACCTACTTCCCGCCGGAGCCGCGCTACGGCCGCCCCTCCTTCCGCCAAGTGCTGCAAGGGATCGCCGCCGCCCACCGGGCGGAGGACGGCAAGGTGATGCAGAACGTCGGGGCGTTGCGCGGCGCGCTGGCCCGCATGGCCGCGGCGGCGCCGGGGCCGCTGCCGGACACGGCCACCTTGGGGAAGGTGGCGTTCGGCCTCGTGCGCGCCACCGATGCGACGGAGGGCGGGCTGGCCGGCGCGCCGAAATTCCCCAACCCGCCGGTCTTTCGTTTCCTGTGGCAGATGCGCTTCCGCCTCGGCCAGCCGGCCTGCGCCGAGGCGGTGGACCTGCTGCTGCGGCGCATGAGCCAGGGCGGCATCTACGACCACCTGGGCGGCGGCTACGCGCGCTACAGCGTGGATGCCATCTGGCTGGTGCCGCACTTCGAGAAGATGCTCTACGACAACGCGCAAATCCTCGAATTGCTGGCCCTCGCCCACGCCGCGCGGCCCGATCCGCTCTACGCGCAGCGGGCGGAAGAGACCGTCGGTTGGCTCCAGCGCGAGATGCTGGCGGCCGAAGACGGCGACGCCTTCGCCTCCAGCTTGGACGCCGACAGCGAGGGCGAGGAGGGCAAGTTCTACGTCTGGACGGCCGCCGAGGTGGACGCGCTGCTCGGCCAGGACAGCCCGCTGTTCAGCGAAACCTACGACGTGGACGCGGCGGGCAACTGGGAAGGCCACACGATCCTGAACCGCCGCCAACGGCCGGAGATGCTGGGGGAAGCCGACGAAGCCGCGCTCGCCCGCCACCGCGCCAAGCTGTTCGCCGCCCGCGCCCGGCGCGTCCCGCCCGGGCGCGACGACAAGGTGCTGGCCGATTGGAACGGCCTGACGATCGCGGCCCTCGCCCGCGCCGCCGCCGTGTTCGGCCGCCCGGATTGGCTGGACGCGGCGCGGCGCGCCTTCGACACGGTCGCCGCCCGCATGGCGGCCCCGGACGGGCGCTTGATGCACGCCCTCCGCCACGGCCAGATTTCCGCCGCCGGCCTGCTGGAAGACCACGCCGCCATGGCCCGCGCCGCGCTGGCCTTGTTCGAGGCGGCGGGCGAGGACAGCCACCTCCGACACGCCCTGAAGTGGGCCGAAGCGGTGGAGCGGCACTTCGCCGCGCCGGACGGCGGCCACTTCACCTCCGCCGCCGACGCCGGCGACGTGCTGGTGCGCGGCCGCACCGCGGGCGACAACGCCACCCCCTCCGGCAACGGCATGATGGCGGAGGTGCAGGCGCGGCTCTTCCACCTGACCGGCGACGATCGCTGGCGCCGCGCCGCGGAGGCCACGATCGGCGCCTTCGCCGGCAGCGGCAACGCGTTGGCCGGCATGCCGGGCCTGCTCGCCGCCTCCGACCTGCTGACGGAAGCGGCGAGCGTGGTGGTCGCCGGCCCGCCCGGCGACCCCGCGGCCGAAGCCCTGGTGCGGGCCGTGCTGACGCACCCCGACCCGGCGTTGGCGCTGCTGCGCGCCCCGGACCCGGCCGCCCTGCCGCCGGGCCACCCCGCCGCCGGCAAGGGCACCGTCGAGGGCGCCCCGGCGGCCTATGTCTGCCGCGGCGGCGTTTGCTCCTTGCCCGTGACCGACCCGGCGGCGCTCATCACGGCCTTGGCACGCCCGGCACGGACGGCTTGACGCTGAAGGGCGGGCGGTGTCGCATCCGCCCCGTCCGGGCCGCTTCAGCAGGTCATGCCGCAACTCTCCATCCTGACTCCGCTCGGCGACATCACCCTTTCGGAGGAGGACGGCGCCATCGTCGCCCTCGACTGGGGCCGCGGACGCGACCGCGCCGAGACGCCGCTGCTCCGGCGGGCGGCGGCGCGGCTCCAGGACTACTTCGACGGCGCGGCCGGGGGCTTCGACGACCTGCCCCTCGCGCCGCACGGCACACCCTTCCGCCGGCGCGTGTGGGACGCGCTGCGGCGCATCCCGGCCGGCGAAACCCGCTCCTACCTCGACATCGCGCGGGAGGTGGGCTGCGTGGCCGCCCGCGCGGTCGGCGGCGCCAACGCCGCCAACCCGATCCCCATCCTGATTCCCTGCCACCGCGTGGTGGCGGCGGACGGCTCGCTCGGCGGCTTCTCCGCCGCCGAGGGGCAGACGACCAAGCGCTACCTGCTCGACCTCGAACGGCGCGCCCTGCGGGGCCGGCCCCTCAAGGGACACCTCCTATGATCAACGCCATCCGCGTCCACGAGCACGGCGGCCCCGAGAAGCTGGTTTGGGAAAGGATCCCGAAACCGGAACCCAAGCCGGGCGAGGCGCTGGTCCGGCACGAGGCGGTGGGCCTCAACTACATCGACGTCTACTTCCGCACCGGGCTCTACAAGGCGCCTTCGATGCCGGTGACTATCGGCATGGAGGGCGCGGGCGTGGTGGAGGCGGTGGGCCAGGGCGTGTCCGACGTGAAGCCCGGCGACCGCGTGGCCTACGCCGGGGCACTGGGCGCCTACGCGGAGGCGCGCAGCGTCGCGGCCGACAAGCTGGTGAAGATCCCGGAAGGCGTGGAGTCCACCACGGCCGCGGCGATGATGCTCCAGGGCATGACGGCGCAGTTCCTGGTCCGGCGCTGCCACCGGGTGGAGAAGGGCGAGACCATCCTGGTCCACGCGGCGGCCGGCGGCGTCGGCCTGATCCTGTGCCAGTGGGCGAAGCACCTCGGCGCCACCGTCATCGGCGTGGTCTCGACGCCGGAGAAGGCCGAGTTGGTCCGTGCCCACGGCGCCGAGCACGCGCTGCTGACGAGCGAGGACATCCCGGCACGGGTGAAGCAGATCACCGGCGGCGCCATGGTGCCGGTGGTGTACGACAGCGTCGGCCGCGACACCTTCACCACCTCGCTCGACTGCCTGAAGCCGTTCGGGCTGATGGTGTGCTACGGCAACGCCTCCGGCCCGGTGGCCATCCCCGACCTCGGCGTGCTGGCGGCCAAGGGCTCGCTCTACGTGACGCGGCCGACGCTCAACACCTACACGGCGAAGCGCGAGGACCTGGAGGCGACGGCGGCGGAGTTGTTCGCCGTGGTGAAGAGCGGCGCGGTGAAGATCATGGTCAACCAGACCTACCCGCTGAAAGACGCGGCGGAGGCGCACCGGGCGTTGGAGGGGCGGAGGACGACGGGGAGCACGGTGTTGTTGCCGGGGTGAGGACCGCACGACGCAGCGCGTCCGCGCGCGTCACATGCCGGCGGAGTTCCGGCGCGAGACGGCCTCCTCGGCTTGGCGCCGCACATGGAGCCACAGGTCGCGCTCGCGCCGCGCGTCGCCGAGCGCTCGGTGGGCCGGTTGGGCGTCCTTGGCGAGGCGTCCTGCGTCTTCGAGAATTCCGTTTCCCAACCGCCGCCGCTCCTCAGGTGGCAGGCCGGCCGCCTCCAGAACGGCCGCTACGGCTTCGGCCCGCGCTTCCTCCGTGTCGCGCAACCGCACGGCGTGACGCGGCAGGCCGCCCGCTCGGAGCAGCCGGGAGAGCCATTGGCCGTCCCAGCTCGGGGCCGAGGCGTAAAGCCGATGACAGGACAGCGCCTCCAGCGCCCGCCGCGCGACCTCCGCCGCGGGCTTGCCCTCCCGGTCGAGCAGGTCGCGCGGGATGCGGTGGACGGCTTCGGCCGAGGCGGCCCACTCCGTCCAGCCCTCGGCGGGGCGGATCAGGTGCGCCTCTTCCTCGCCGGTCTCGAACACCCAGGCCACCTCGATCGGGAAGCCCTTGCGGCCGAGCGACGACGCTTCGAAGTCGAGGAAGACCGCCATCCCTTCTGGCATCAGGCGAGCTCTGCCCGCAACTGCAACGGGCATTCGTTGGGAAGAGGGCGCAAAGTGACCTCCTGCTTCGCGTCGTCAGCCGAGATGAAGCGTGCCGTCGTCCCTGGCCTTGCCCGGCGGGCCGGGGCCGATTACCTTACATGTAAGGTCAGGACGTGATGAAGTGAGCGGATCGGCGAACAGGAATCGCGAGGACGTGCGGCGGCATCGGCAACGCCTCCGCGAGCGTGGCTTGCGCCCGGTGCAGATTTGGGTGCCGGACGTGCGGTCGCCAGGGTTCCTGGCCGAAGCCCGACGGCAATCTGCACTGGTGGCCCGCGGCCCGCACACCGACGACGACCAAGCCTTCGCCGACGCGCTCGCCGACGAGGCAGCTTGGAGGGCGTGGGAGGACGCGGCGGCACCCGCATCCCGCCGGTGAAACGCGGCGAACTCTGGACGGCCGCTGGGCCGGGCTACGCAGGCGAGCCGCGGCCGGTCTTGATTTTGCAAGACGACGCCTTCGCCGCCACTGACAGCGTGATTGTCGCCTTGATGACCACCGACCCAACTGCGGCCCCATTGCTGCGCCTGCCGGTCGCCCCCGACACCATCAACAACCTGTCGCAACCGTGCAGCGTCATGGTGGACAAGATCGTGGCCGTGCCGCGGGCCAAAGTCGGCCGGCTGGTCGGCAGGCTCGACGGCCAGCACATGGCCACGGTCGGCGTCATGGCGGCCACGCTGCTGGGGTTGGCGAGGCCGCCGTCGCCGCCGACGCGGCGCGCCGCCGCAGGCACGGCGAAGAAGGCGCGGTCGGCGCTCGCCAAGGGTTCGGCCGCGCGCAAGACGACCAAGGCGCCCCCGGAAAGTTAGCGGAAGCGTTCGTTGCGTGGCCTTCCCGGCCTGCCTGCCTCTCTGTTCGGCCTCAGGTGTTCATGGCGTCGAAGAAGTCCTGGTTGGTCTTGCTGTACTTCAGCTTGTCCAACAGGAACTCCATCGAGTCCTGGGTGCCCATCGGGTTCAGGATGCGGCGCAGCACCCACATCTTCGACAGCGTCGCGCGGTCCACCAGCAGCTCTTCCTTGCGGGTGCCGCTCTTGGTGATGTCGATCGCCGGGAAGGTGCGCTTGTCGGAGAGCTTGCGGTCGAGGATCAGCTCCGAGTTGCCGGTGCCCTTGAACTCCTCGAAGATCACCTCGTCCATGCGCGATCCGGTGTCGATCAGCGCCGTGGCGATGATGGTGAGCGAGCCGCCCTCTTCGATGTTGCGCGCCGCGCCGAAGAAGCGCTTCGGCCGCTGGAGCGCGTTGGCGTCCACGCCGCCGGTCAGCACCTTGCCCGAGGACGGCACCACGGAGTTGTAGGCGCGGCCGAGGCGCGTGATGGAGTCGAGCAGCACCACCACGTCGCGCTTGTGCTCGACCAGGCGCTTGGCCTTCTCCAGCACCATCTCCGTCACCTGCACGTGCCGCGTCGCCGGCTCGTCGAAGGTGGAGGCCACCACCTCGCCGCGAACCGTGCGCGCCATGTCCGTTACCTCCTCCGGCCGCTCGTCGATGAGCAGCACCATGAGGAAGACGTCGGGGTGGTTCGCGGTGATGGACTTGGCGATGTTCTGCAGCATCACCGTCTTGCCGGTGCGCGGCGGCGAAACGATCAGCGCGCGCTGGCCCATGCCGATCGGTGCGATCAGGTCTATGATGCGGTGGGTGTGGTCCTTGGCCGGGCCCTTGCCGCCGGTCGCCGCTTCCACGTCCGGGCTCTCCATCTTGAGCCGGCGGTTCGGGTAGAGCGGCGTCAGGTTGTCGAAGTTGATGCGCTGGCGCAGCGCCTCGGGCGGCTCGAAGTTGATGGCGTTGACCTTGAGCAACGCGAAGTAGCGCTCGCCGTCCTTGGGCGCGCGGATCTGGCCCTCGACGGTGTCGCCGGTGCGCAGCCCGAAGCGGCGCACCTGGGCGGGGGAGACGTAGATGTCGTCCGGGCCGGGCAGGAAGTTCGCCTGGGGGCTGCGGAGGAAGCCGAAGCCGTCGGACAGGATTTCGAGCGTGCCTTCCCCGTAGATCGCCTGCTCGTTCTCGGCGAGCTGCTTGAGGATGGCGAACATGATGTCCTGCTTGCGCA
>CADCTL010000081.1:20791-21328 GCA_902805625.1 uncultured Acetobacteraceae bacterium | reverse complement strand
TGGAGTGTGAGGCGCCGGGGGGTACTTCGGCCCCTTCGTGAGGCATGCCCGCTCGGGCGCGGGTTGTTCTCGCTGTCGGCTGGCGCGGTGCTCTCGCCGCTGCCATCCCGGCGCCCGTGCGGAGCCACGGTGGCCTCACACAGGTCGCACATGGGAGAAGCCGATTGGACCTGTCGCAGGAGCAAGTCGAGGCCGCGAAGGCGTGCGGCTGCGCGTTCGTCCCCGCGTCCGAGGCGGAGGTCGCCCGCCTGTCGATGCAGCGCCGCGTCTTCCACGTCGATCGCAAGCCCTTCGTGGCGACCCGCGACCGCGGCGGCTTCTACGAGACGCACGCCACCTTGGCGCGGCTGATCGAGGCCCACGGGCACGGCCGCGTGCCCGGCAGCCAGGAAACGGTGCAGGAGGCCGCGGCGGCCGACGCCGCCTCCGAGCAGGAAATCGCGGGGGAGCGCGGCGCCGGGGGCGCGCAGGAGGTCCGGCGCGGCCGGGCCACGACGCGGCCGAACCCGCCATGGCGGGGCGCGAAGCGAGACGGGG
>CADCTL010000081.1:0-20781 GCA_902805625.1 uncultured Acetobacteraceae bacterium | reverse complement strand
GGGCACGCGTCGAACGTCTCATACGGGATCCGGGTGATCGCCTCCGTAGGCTGAAGGATTCCTGAGAGGGACGGGCGGGAGTAGGCTGGAGGGCGGTGGTTCGGGAGCGGCACCATGGCGCGGATCGTTGGGCATCTCTCCATCGCTGAACTGGAGGCGCGGTACCGGGCCGCGCAGGACGCGACCGAGGCGCGGCACTTCCAGGCGATCTGGCTCCTGGCGCAGGGGCGCACCGTGCTGGAGGTGGCCGAGGTGCTGGCCTTCGTGCCGCGCTGGGTGACGCAGTTGGCGGTGCGCTACAACGCCTCCGGCCCCGAGGCGCTGGGCGACCGGCGGCGGCGCAACGGCAAAGCGGCTAGCCTGCTGACCGGGGACGTGCTCTCCGCCTTGGCCGAGCGGGTGCGGACGCCGCCCGAGGACGGCGGGCTGTGGAGCGGCCCCAAGGTCGCCGCCTGGATGGCGCGACACCTCGGCCAGACGAAGGTGCACCCGCAGCGCGGCTGGGAGGCGCTGCGGCGGATCGGCTGGTCGCCCCAGGCACCGCGGCCGCGGCATCCGCGCGCTGCGGGGGCCGATGAGCGGGCTGCCTTCAAAAGGGGCTCGACGCGGCGGTTTCGCGGGCCGAGGCGGCGCATCCCGACCGGCCGGTCGAGGTCTGGGCCGAGGACGAGCACCGCCTCGGCCTGAAGCCGGTCCGCCGCCGGGTCTGGGCGCCCGTCGGCGAGCGGCCGGTCGCGCTCGGCCACCACCGCTACGAGTGGCTGCACGTGGTCGCCTTCGTGCAGCCCGCCAGCGGCGAGGCGGTCTGGTATCTCTGCAGCGGCCTCTCGAAGCCCTTCTTCGAGGCGCTGCTCGCCGGCTTCGCGCGGCAGACCGGCGCCGGGCGCGAGCGCCACATCGTCCTTGTGCTCGACAACGCCGGTTGGCACGGACCCAAGGGCTTGGCCGTCCCCGAGGGGATCAGCCTCGTCTTCCTGCCGCCCTACAGCCCGGAACTGCAGCCGGCCGAGCATCTCTGGCCCTTGGTCGACGAGCCTGTCGCCAACCGGCACTTCGCCACCCTTGCCGACCTCGAGGCCGTCATCGCCGAGCGCTGCCGCCGCCTCGAGGCGGAGACCATCAAGCCGCACACCCACTTCCACTGGTGGCCCAAGCCGACAAGGCCGAACTGATCACCCGGTGACGGTATGACGGGCCGCCAGGGCGAAGAACGGTCGTCACGCCGGTGCGGGACGGCGGCGACGCGGCCCTTCCGACGCGGGCGGACCCTGCCTCGGTGAGGGTGCTGGCGCGGGCGTTCCGTTACCAGCGCCTGCTGGACAAGGGCGGTACGCCTCGATCAGCGAGATTAGTCGAACGGCGAACGGAGCGGGGCTGGCCGGGCCGGGCCGGGTGGAGAGGGGCGGGGCATTGTGCGGAAGGGGAGCGGCTGCTCGCATCCCTGCGGAACCGGGCCCTAGATAGTCCCCGCCGCCGCCCCCCGCCGCGAAGCCGCGCAGGCGCTTGGCGATGACCTCGCCCATCGCCTCCACCGCCGCGCGCCGCGGGAAACGCGTGCGCCAAGCGATGCGCACCGTCCGCCCCGCCTGCGCCGCCAGCGGCCGCAGGACGATCCCCGCATCCTGCGCCGCGCCGGCCGCGAGCCCCGGGATCAGCGTCGTCCCGTAGCCGGCGGCGACCATGTTGAGGAGCGTCGAGAGGCTCGCCGCGCGCAGCCTGCCGCCCAGCACCCCGCTTCGCCCACAGGCCGCCAGCGCCTGTTCGCGCAGGCAATGCCCGTCGGCCAGCACCAGGATGTCCTCTGCGAGCTGCTCTTCCGCCACCACTTCGCGCGCGGCGAGCGGATGTTCGGGCGGCAGCGCGGCCAGAAAGGGTTCAGCGAAGAGGGGCTGGCTCGCGAGGTCAGGCCCATCGACCTCGGTGCCCAGCAGGGCGGCGTCCAGCTCGTGCGCGCGCAGCCGCTCAAGCAGCGCTGCGGTCTGGTCCTCCCATGGCTCCACCTCGAGCGAAGGCAGCTCCTCCCGCAGTGGTGCGAAGACCAGCGGCAGCAGATAGGGCGCGAGCGTCGGGATGACGCCGAGCCGGAAGCGCCCGGCAAGCGGGTCTCGCAGGTTGCGCGCCACGGCAAGGATCGCATCCGCCTCGGCCACCGCGGCGCGGACATGGCCGATCAGGCGCTCGAAGGCGACGGTTGGCGTGACCGTCTTGCTGGTGCGCTCGAAGAGCGCGGTGCCGAGCAGCTCCTCGAGCTTGCGGACCTGCACCGAGAGCGTCGGCTGGCTGATGCTGCAGGCCTCGGCGGCACGGCCGAAATGCCCATGCTCGGCGACCGCCAGCAGGTATCGCAGGTCCCGGAGGTTCATCGGGTCAGCCCGCCTTCTTATAGCCGTTATCTATCACCCGGATTGGCGGTCGGGGCTTCCTTCTATCTTCTCGGGCCTGCTAGCCTTATGCAAGGAGGGAGCGACGGCAGGATCCGCCGCTTGGCCGCTCGTCCCGCGAACTACCGCCGAGAAGCCGAACGCGCCGAAAGCAGCAAGGCCGAGCGCGACGATAACGAAGAGCGGCGTTCGAGGCCAAGGTGCGCGAGCAGATGGAAGGCAGACCCGAGATAACGCCGTGGCTGAGCCGCCGCCTGCGGCGTGGCGCGCGGTGCGCGTCCAGGTCGCGGCCCTGGGGGGATGCGCTATTAGATCGGCCGGAGACCGCCAGCCGTGGCGGAGAGGAGAAGGTCGCATGCCCGACAAGGACCACACCCGAAGCGTCAGCGAGAGCGAAAACCCCGCGATCCCCGCCCCGACTCCCAAGACCGGCAGGCCGAGGACGAACAAGGACTGGTGGCCGAACCAGCTGGACCTCTCGGTGCTCCACCGCCACTCCCACCTGTCGAATCCCATGCAAGAGGACTTCGACTACGCGAAGGAGTTCAAATCCCTCGACGTCGAGGCACTGAAGCGGGACCTCACCGAGCTGATGACGAAGTCGCAGGATTGGTGGCCGGCGGACTACGGCCACTACGGGGGGCTTTTCATCCGCATGACGTGGCATGCCGCCGGCACGTACCGCATCGCCGACGGGCGCGGCGGCGGCGGCGAAGGCCAGCAGCGCTTCGCTCCCCTGAACAGCTGGCCCGACAACGCGAACCTCGACAAGGCGCGCCGGCTGCTCTGGCCGATCAAGAAGAAGTACGGCCAGAAGATCTCCTGGGCCGACCTGCTGGTCCTGGCCGGCAACGTCGCCATGGAATCGATGGGGTTCAAGACCTTCGGCTTCGGCTTCGGCCGGCCCGACGTCTGGGAGCCCGAGGACATCTTCTGGGGCCCTGAAGACACCTGGCTGGGAGACGAGCGCTACAGCGGTGACCGCGAGCTCGCCAAGGAACTCGCAAACGTGCAGATGGGCCTCATCTACGTGAATCCCGAGGGACCCGGCGGCAATCCCGATCCGAAGGCCGCGGCCCGGGACATCCGCGTGACCTTCGCTCGCATGGCGATGAATGACGAGGAGACGGTCGCGCTCATCGTCGGCGGCCACACCTTCGGCAAGTGCCACGGCGCCGGTCCCGCCGTCGGGAACATCGGTCCGGAGCCGGAGGGCGCCGGCCTCGAGGACCAGGGCCTCGGCTGGAAGAACAAGCACGGGACCGGCAAGGGCCCCCACACCATCACGAGCGGCCTCGAGGGCGCCTGGACCAGCAACCCGACAAAGTGGGACAACGGCTACCTCGAGAACCTCTTCAAGTACGAGTGGGAGCTGACCGAGAGCCCCGCCGGCGCGAAGCAGTGGAAGCCGAAGAACCCCGAAGCCCAGGGCACCGTGCCGGACGCGCACGACCCGAACAAGCGCCACGCGCCCATGATGCTGACGACGGACCTCTCGATGAGGGAGGATCCGATCTACGCGCCGATCGCGAAACGCTTCCACGAGAATCCGGACCAGCTCGCCGATGCGTTCGCCCGGGCGTGGTTCAAGCTGCTCCACCGCGACATGGGTCCCCGCGCGCGCTACCTCGGGCCGTGGGTGCCGGAGCCGCAGCTGTGGCAGGACCCGGTCCCGGCGGTCGATCACGAGCTGGTCGGTGAGCAGGATGTCGGCGCTCTCAAGCGCCAGATCCTCGACTCGGGCCTGTCCATCCCGGACCTCGTTTCGACCGCCTGGAACGCGGCGGCCAGCTACCGCGGCACCGACAAGCGCGGCGGGGCCAACGGGGCGCGGATCCGCCTCGCGCCGCAGAAGGACTGGGAGGTCAACGAGCCGGCCCGGCTGTCCGCCGTGCTGGATGTCCTCGAGAGGATCCAGCGGGACTTCAACAGGTCGCAGCCGGGCGGCAAGAAGGTGTCCCTGGCCGACCTGGTCGTCCTGGGCGGATGCGCCGCCGTCGAGGAGGCGGCCCGGAAGGCGGGGCACGACGTGACCGTCCCGTTCGCGCCCGGCCGCACGGACGCCTCGCAGGAGCAGACCGACGTGGACACCTTCGAGGTGCTCGAGCCGGCCGGCGACGGGTTCCGCAACTACCTGGGGGCGAAGGACCTGCTGTCGCCGGAGACCCGGCTGCTCGACCGCGCAAACATGCTGAGGTTGACCGCGCCGCAGATGACGGTCCTCGTCGGCGGCCTGCGCGCCCTGGGCGCGAACCACGGGTCGTCGAAGCACGGCGTCTTCACCGACCGGCCCGCAGCGCTGACCAACGACTTCTTCGTCAACCTGCTCGACGCCGGCACCGCCTGGAGGCCGGCGGCATCGGCCGAGAACGTCTACGAAGGGACCGATCGTGCGACGGGCGAGGTCAAGTGGACCGCGACGGCGGCCGACCTCGTCTTCGGCGCGCACTCCCATCTCCGCGCGCTGGCCGAGGTCTATGCCTGCGACGACGCGAAGGAGAAGTTCGTGCGCGATTTCGTGTCGGCCTGGAACAAGGTCATGAACCTCGATCGGTACGACCTGCTCGCGCAGGCCCGGGCAACCTCCATGTCCTGAGTGCTTTCAGTTCCCAGTTCCGAGACCGGGTCACGGATCTGCCGCCAAGCCCTGCGACGGACGACAAGTCGGCGCGGCCGGCCTGACCGGCCACCGGACCCCGAGGCTCCCCGGCTCGCCGGCCAGTGCTCGGAGCGGGGTCCTCCAGCCGCGCCGGCGCAGGTAGTCGTCCGCGATGTTGCGGCCGCCGGGCAGGTCGGTGGCGAGCAGGTCCTCGAAGGCGGCGCCCCAGAGGACGGCGGCGGCGTGGTCGCCGAGGACGTCCTCGATCTCCTCCGGCGCGATGCCAGCGGCGGCGCACGCCTCGGCGCAGTGGCGTTCGAGCAGCGCCGCGAGGGCGCCGCGCCACTCCTCCCGCTTGGCCCAGGCGATCAGCCCGGAGATGTCGTGCGGCGTGCGCAGGGCGGCGGCCTCCCATCGAGGACGAACCCGGATGGTCCACCGGGCCCGCCACGAGGGGCAAGGGCTTGGGGGCGGAGAAGCTGGCGCTGTCTGCGGCCTTGACCGGCTGGGCGTTCCGCAAGCCGCTCGGCGCGGAAAGCTTCGGAGGCGGCGCGGACGACGGCTCGGCGCAAGGGGGCGCGCTCGGCGCCAGCGCGAGATCCAGAACAGATCGCGCCTGACTGCACTCGGTCGGTCGCGTGAGGATGCCCACAAAACAACAGCCTCGAGCGCGCTGACCGGACACGGCCAGCCGGAAAGAGCTCCAGCAGGCGCGGTGCATTATGGCCGCCGCGGGGGCGGTGAAGGCGGGGTAGTCCGCGTCTCATCCTCCTCCGGGTCACCTCCGCCCGAGGGCTCGACCTCCAGCGGGCCGGCCTGGCTGCCGCGCATGATCTCGTAGAAGCCGAACAGCAGCAGCAGCTGGCCCGCCAGCGCCTCCACCGTGGCCAACAGCCGCACGCCGTCGTCGAGCGGCTGGATGTCGCCGTAGCCCACGGTGGACAGGGTCGCCGCGCTGAAGTGCAGCGCGCCCGGGAAGTCGATGCGGACCGGCCCGTCGGAGCCGATGAACAGCGGCCTCAAGGACAGGCCGTCGGCGATCCGGTACAGGCACCCGAACACCACCGCCAGCAGCGCCCAAAGGCTGCAATACGCGGCGACCGGCACGGCGAGGAGGGCGAGGCGCCCCGTCACCTCCCGGAAGATGGCGGCGATGTCGGCCAGCAGCCGCACCACCTCGCCCACCGACGCCGTGCTGGCGGCGGAGATCGTCGCCATGGCGACGAGCAGCGCCAGGGTCTGCGTGCCGGGGGCGGCTCGGCTGAAGGGGAGCGCGAGGGACAGCACCGCCACCGCGCCCACCGCGCCCAGCCAGCGGGCGAAGCGCGGCAGGTGCGCGAGGTCCGGCGCTTGCGCGGCCCGGATCCAAGGCCGCAGCGCCCCCCGCCGCACCCAGCACGCCCCCACGAAGGCGGCGATCGGCAGCAGGAAGGCAGGGAGGCGCGCCCAGTCCGCCGCTTGCGGGAAGGCCGCGCGTCCGATCACCGCGTAGAGGCAGGTGTACATCGCCATGCCGTTGGCCGCGTTCAGGGCGAACTGCGGCCCTTGCGGGAACACCAGGTAGAGCGCGCCCGCGGCGACGCCGACGCCGCCGAAGGCCACGGCCGAGAACAGCAGCCCTTCGTCGGCGACGCCCCCGGCGACCAGCAGCATCAGCGCGAGCGCGGTGGCCTCGGCGGTCAGGAAACCGCGCGGCGTGCGAGGTGGGAGCTGGACCTTCAAGTCTGCCGCGCCCCGGGCCCGTCCAGCGCCGCCACCCCGGTGATCCCCACCGGCCAGGACGGGGCCACGAGCGCCGCCTCTACCGTCGTGCGCGCCGGCTTGGTCGCCGGATCGGGCGAGCCGTCCCAGGGGCGGTTCACCGCCGGGGCGTCCCGGACGTCGGCCAGCACCGCCGTCACCGAAAGCGGGCGGCGCTTGTGCGTGCCGGCCTGCTCGAGCAGCGCGTCCACCTGCCGGAGGACGTCGGCGGTCTGGCCTCCTGTGTCGGGGCTGTCGTCATCGGCGACCCGTCCGGCGAGCCAAACCAGGCCGCCTTGGACGATCGCGCCCGACAAGCGTTGCTCCTCGGCCAAACCCTGGATCATCTTCATGTCCTCCTTCACCCGCGACCAGAACGCCAGTGGATCGCTGTTCGCGATGCTCGGCCGCGCCGTCCTGGCCAGCCGCTACCTGCTGGTCGTGTTCTTCTTCGGGCTGGCGGGCGGCCTCGCGCTCTACGCCATCCGCTTCCTTGCCAAGCTCTGGGGCCTGGCCGGCGAGCTGATGACTATGCCGGAGGAGGACGTGCTGATCGCGGTGCTGCATCTGGTGGACGCCGCGCTGATCGCATCCCTGGTGATGATCGTGGTGCTGTCGAGCTACGACAGCTTGGTGGACCGGCTGGCGGGCGAGGCGGAGAAGGACGAGCTGCGATGGGTCGGCCGGACTGATTACGCCAACCTCAAGCTGAAGGTCGCCACGGCCATCGTCGCCATCTCCTCCATCCACCTGTTGCAGGTTTTCATGAAGGTGGAGAGCTACAGCCAGGAAGGGGTGATGTGGCGCATGGGCATCCACGGCTTGTTCGTGTTGGGGGCGCTGCTGCTCGGCTTGCTGGACCGCCTCACCCGCCACGGCAAGGCGGAGGAGAACGAAAGCGTGTGAAGCGGCGTCGTGGCGGATGAAGGGCTGCGGAGCGAAACCGCTCAGGGTGGTCGACGCTCCTCAGCTGTGCCCAGCCCGGCCGTGCTCGTACAGAAGGAGCGTGGGGAGCGCAGCTCCGGCGCGCGTTCACGTCACGACCTTCCTGTTCACGCTCGGGACGGCCTGCTTCGTGCCCGCGGCGGTCGGCGCGGTCGTCGTCCTGCCCCTGGCGCTCAACCTGTTCGGCGTGGCGGCACCGGCCGAGCGCGTCCTCGCGGTGGCGCGCTGGCCGCTGCTTCTCCTGGCCGTGGTGCTCGGCCTGGCGCTGGTCTACCGCTTCGGCCCGAGCCGCCGCCCCGCCGAGCGGCGCTGGGTGACCTGGGGCAGCGCGTTCGCGGCCGCACTCTGGCCTGAGATCAGCGGGGCCAGGCCTCACTGGGCTGCGGTGGAACCACCAACTCGTGCCGCACGCGCCGGCCGGAATGCGCCCGCTTTCCGGGATCGACCTTGTAGACTCAACCGGCCAAGGCCCGAGCTTCGGAGAGAAGCGGCCCTTCGGAAGGGGATCTCCACCTTCGTTCCACAGGCGGAGTATCAAGCTCCGCGCGCGAAGCGCAGCCTAACCTGCGCCTGGGCGCGGCCGGCACTTGCACGGAGAATGGTTCGATAAGGGCCGACTGGAGCCGACTCATGGTCGCAGAGCCTCGCCTTCGAGCTCCTGCCATATGGCAGCGGCCCCCCAATTCGGGCGCGCAGGGCGGCCCCGGAGTGGCATAAGGCCGGCCGCAGCGCCCGCGCCCATACCCACCTCAGCCGCCGATCCGGCCCTGGTTGAAGGCGTTCGCCCAGGCGAACCAGTGGAAGCGGATGCTGGAGGAGGGCCGCTCCGCTCAGAGCCTGTAAATCTTTCAGCCGGCACGAGGCTGATTCCGTTTAGCTCGCCGGTTGGCTATCGGGCAGGTCGACACGTTAGGCGCGGTGAGCGGGATGCCCGAGGGATCGAGCTCTGGCCTGTTCGAGAACCTGCCGGAGCAGGTGCCGATTGAGCGGCCCGTGGCGGCGCCACGGCTGCGCAAGGCCGAGCGGCGGCGGGTCAGCCTGCGGCCGGTCAGTTTGGAGGATCCGCTGCCGGCGGATCACCGGGCGCGCTTCGTCTGGGCGTTCGCCGAGCGGCTGGACCTTTCCGCGTTGTATGGGGCGACCAAGGCGGTCGAGGGCCGTCCCGGGCATCCGCCGGCCGACCCGCGCGTCCTGCTGGCACTCCGGCTCTACGCCACGGTGGAGGGCGTGGGCAGCGCCCGCGAACTGGACCGGCTGTGCCGCGAGCACATCGGCTTCGAATGGCTGTGCGGCGGGGTCGGCATGAACCACACCACGCTGGCTGAGTTCCGCGTGGCCCACGGTGCCGTGCTGGAGCGCCTCTTGGTCGACAGTTTCGCGGCGATGCTGAAGACGGGCCACGCCTCGCTTGGGCGGGTGGCGCAGGACGGCATGCGGGTGCGGGCGGCGGCCGGCGCCGCGTCGTTCCGCCCGCAGGCTTCGCTGGAGCGCTGCCGCGCCGAAGCGGCAGCCGAGATCGTGCGGCTGCGGGCCGAGCTCGACGCCGATCCTGGGGCGGTGAGCCGCCGGCAGGCGGCCGCTCGCCTCCGCGCGGCGGCCGACCGGGAGCGCCGCGTCGCAGCGGCGCTGGCCGTGGCTGGGCAACTCGCGGCGACGCGGCAAGGCGATCGCCGCCCACAGAGCGAGGACCCGCCCCGGTCAGGGGACGGGCCCGTTGGCGAGGCTGCGGCCAAGCCACCGCCCGAGCCGCGGGTCTCGACCACGGATGCTCAGGCGCGGGTGATGAAGATGCCCGACGGCGGGTTCCGCCCGGCCTCCAATCTCGGCTTCGCCAGCGATCCCCGGAGCGGCATGGTCGCCGCCGTCACGCTCGACAACACCGGCTCCGACAAGGGCCGGCTGCGACCCATGAGCGAGCGGCTGGCCGCGGTCTATGGCGTGCGCCCGGGCGGGCACCTGGCCGATGGCGGTTTCGCCGAACTCGCCGACATCGAGGCGCTGGCCGCCGCGGGCGTGGCGGTGTTCGCGCCGGTGCCGAAGCCGCGCGATGCGGCGCGCGACCCGCACGCGCCACGGGACGGCGACGGACCCGGTGTGGCGGCCTGGCGGCAGCGGATGGGCAGCGAGGCGGCCAAAGCGGTCTACAAGGAGCGCGCCGCCGCCGCCGAATGCGTCAACGCCCAGTGCCGCAACCGCGGCCTGCTGCGCTTCTTCGTGCGCGGCATCGAGAAGGCCCGAACGGTCGGGCTCTGGCATGCGCTGGCGCACAACATGACCCGCACCGGCCGTCTCCTCGCCACCTGATCCGGCGCACGCACCCCCCCCACGCTGCTCAGGGCACTCCGCGTGGCGCCAACCGCTGGCCATTCGCTGGACCATCCGGCGACACCCAGCCCACGCACCGTCACGAGACCTTGCCGGACCGCCACACAACGTTAGCCATCACCAAACTCGCGCCAGATCGCATCAGACCCCTCGACGCGAACTCATTGTCAGGCTCTCAGTCGACGAGATGGCGGCCGCTGGACGGGCCGACCGGGGCTGTCCCGGCCGGACCTCGCAACTGACGGGCGCGATATCTTGCCCGATGGCCTGGTGGGTGCGTGGCTCGCCGAGCGGCGACGATGGGCATTTCCGGCCCGGGTGGCTCCAGCGGCTCAGCTCGGCGCAACGAACCCTGCCGTCCCGCGCCCGTTCCGGTGGCAGGCCGGCCGCTCCGGTCGGCTCCGGGAGGAACACGACATGAGGGAACTCGCCCTTCTCGCGGCGACGGCGTCGCTGCTGGCCGCGGCGCCGGCCCTGGCCCAGACGCAGCAGCAGCGCGCGCTGGGCACGCAGTCGCAAACCGGAAGCCCGCCCCCGACCGATCCGGCGACGCCGGCGGCTGGCCTGGGCTCCACCGCGACCCGCGGCGACGCGCTGACCGCCGCCGGGTTCGTGCGCGCGGCCGCGACGAGCGACCTGTACGAGATGGAGGCGAGCCGGCTCGCCGAACAGCGGTCGCAGAACGAGCAGGTGAAGCGGTTCGCCCAGCACATGCTCCGCGACCACGGGAAGACCACGGGCGAACTGAAAGGCATGCTGCCGCAGCTCCAGGGCGTCTCCGCCCAGCAGATGGCGACGAGCCTGGACCGGCAGCACCAGGCGCTGCTGGAGCAGTTGCAAGGCGCGCAGGGCGCGGAGTTCGACCGCGCCTTCGCCCGGCAGCAGGTGCAGTCGCACCAGGCGGCGGTGGACCTGTTCCGCGCCTACGCCCAGTCCGGCGACGACGCGCGGCTGAAGCAGTGGGCGTCGCAGACCCTCCCTTCGCTGGAGGGGCACCTCCGGGAAGCGCAGCAGCTGCAGCGCGGCACGCAGGGCTGATCCGCCCGCCCGCACAGCAGCGGACCAGGGCGCAACAGCGGTGCTGCCCTGCGGCCGACACGTCGGAGGGAGGCGCGGCCGTCATGAAGCCGATGACCGAGGAGCACCTCGCGGGGCATTGTCACGTTGGTTGCCTGTGGTCGGAACGAGCCGGCCGGGCCAGGATGGCGGGATGACGCCAGAGCTTGCCACCTATCCCGGCTACCGCTTCCCGGCCGCGGTGATCCAGCATGCCGTCTGGCTGTACCACCTGTTCAGCCTGAGCCTGCGCGACATCGAGCTGATCCTGGCCGAGCGGGGCATCGGCGTCACCCACGAGAGCATCCGCCAGTGGTGCCGCAGGTTCGGGGCCGACTTCGCCCGCAGCTGTGCCGGCTGCGGCCGAGGCCGGGCGACACCTGGCACCTCGACGAGGTCTTCCTGCGCATCAACGGCGTGCTGCACTGTCTCTGGCGCGCGGTGGACCAGCACGGCGTCGTGCTCGACATCCTCGTGCAGGACCGGCGGAACGCGACCGCGGCCGAGCGCTTTTTCAAGCGCCTGCTGGCCGGCCTGAAGTACAGGCCTAATACCAACCGCCTTGGTCGCTGACTCGCATGTGATCCGGCCGACGCCGCGGCTGTGATTCGCTCACCCCGGCGCTCGGTTCGGGAGGCGGACATGGCGGTGGAGATCATGCGGCGGGAGTTGTCGGCGGCTGCGCTGCGGCAGGCGGCGGCGCGGAGCCGGGACGCGAACGCGGCGCGCCGGATGCTGGCGATCGCGCTGGTGCTGGACGGGCATTCGCGGGAGGACGCGGCCGCGAGCTGCGGCATGGACCGGCAGACCCTGCGCGACTGGGTGCACCGCTACAACGCCGAGGGGCTCGCCGGGCTCGCGAACCGCCGCGCTCCCGGCCCCGCGCCGCGGCTCTCGGCCGAGCAGGAGGCCGCGGTGGACCGTTGGGTCGAGCAGGGGCCGGAGTTGGAGCGCGACGGCGTGGTGCGCTGGCGCTGCCGCGACTTGCGGGAGCGGATCGGGCGCGAGTTCGGGGTGGGCCTGCACGAGCGCACGGTCGGCAAGCTGCTGGCCAAGCTCCGCTTCCGCCGCTTGTCGGTCCGCCCGCACCACCCCCAGAGCGACCCGGCCGCGCAAGCGGCTTTCAAGGGGGCTTCGCGGAGTTGGTGAAAGCGGCCGTGGCCGGGGTGGCGCGCGGCACGCCGATCGAGGTCTGGTTCATGGACGAGGCGAGAGTGGGCCAGCAGGGCACGCTGACCCGCGTCTGGGCCAAGCGGGGCGCACGGCCCCGCGCCGTGCGCGACCACCGCTACACCTGGGCCTGGCTGTTCGGCGCGGTCTGCCCTGAACGCGGCGTCGGCGCCGCGGTCGTCTTGCCGCACGTCAACATCGAGGCCATGAACCTGCACTTGGCCGAGGTCAGCCGCGGTGTGACCGAGGGCGCCCACGCCGTTCTCGTGCTGGATGGCGCGGGCTGGCACACCTCGCCCAAGCTGCGCGTGCCCGCGAACATCAGCTTGCTGCCGCTGCCCCGCTACGCGCCGGAACTCAACCCGGTCGAGAACCTGTGGGAGTTCCTGCGGGCCAACTTCCTGAGCCACCGCGTGTGGGACAGCTACGACGCCATCGTGGACGCCTGCTGCTCAGCCTGGACCACGCTGATGCGCATGCCAGAGCGCGTCGCTTCGATCACCACCCGCACCTGGGCGCAGGTCAACGTCTAGGGCGCTTGGTATAAGCGCCTCGTCACCGACGGGTTGAGGAGCTACGGCGTGGCCCGGCGCGAGCTGCTCCCGGACGTACGGCACCGGACCAGCCGCTACCTGAACAACCGGGCGGAGAACTCGCATCGGCCGACGCGTCGGCGAGAGCGCCAGATGCAGCGGTTTATTGATCCGGCTTGGGTGATCTTGAAGATGCGTGGGATCGCCTCAGGTCGGCGGCATGAAGCACGTGGACATGCGCAAGCTGCCGCCGGCGGCGCAGGAGGAGCGCCGGCGGCAGGTGATCGGGCTGCGGCAGGCCGGCATGACCTACGACGCGATCGCGGCGCAGGTGGGGCTGACCCGGACCGGGGTGTTCGACATCTGCAAGCGCCATGCGGAGCGGGGCGCCGCCGGGCTGAGGAGCGGCCCGCGCGGTCCCGAGCCGGGCACCGGGCGCTTCCTCGACGCCGGCCAGGAGGCGGCGGTCCGCGACCTGGTCCGGCGCCACACACCGGACGAGTTGGGCCTGCCCTTGGCGCTGTGGAGCCGCGCGGCGGTGCGGGAGCTGATCCTGCGGCGCTTCCGGGTCCGGCTGGCGGTCCGGACCATGGGCACCTACCTGGCGCGCTGGGGCTTCACCGCCCAGAAGCCGCTCCGGCGCGCCTACGAGCAGGACCCGGCGGCGATGCGGCGCTGGCTGCGGCGGGACTACCCGGCGATCGCGGCGCGGGCCAGGGCGGAAGGCGGCGCCGTCTTCTGGGGCGACGAGACCGGCTTGCGGTCCGACGACGTGCGCGGCCTGAGCTACGCGCCCCGGGGCCGGACGCCCACGGTCCGGGTCCCCCACAAGCGCGCCGGCCTGGGCCTGATCTCGGCCGTGACCAACCGGGGTGAACTGCGCTGGATGGTGCTGGACGGCGCGGTGAAGGCACCGACGCTGATCCGCTTCCTCGGCCGCCTGGTCCGGGATGCCGGCCGCAAGGTGTTCCTGATCCTCGACCGCCTGCCCGTCCACCGCGCGGGGGCCGTGCGCGCTTGGCTGGCCGGGCGCGAAGCCGAGATCGAGGTCTTCCACCTGCCCCCGTACAGCCCGGAGTTGAACCCCGACGAGGGCCTCAACGCCGACCTGAAACAGGCGGTGACCCGCAAGGCGCCCGCCCGCGGCAAGCAGCAGCTCAAGCGCGCCGTGGTCGGTCACATGCGCAAGCTGTCGAGGTCGCCCGCACGCGTCAGGTCCTACTTCCAGCACCCCACCTTCCGCTACGCGGCCTAATTCAAGATCACCTCGGCCGGATCAGTAACCTCGTCCAAGTTGACGGTGCCGTGCCGCTTACCGAGCGAGCAGCGCAGGCCTGAACAGCAGGGTGATGGCGAGCTCCCACCCCAACGCGATCATCAGCAGCTTGCCCATGCTGGCCGTGCCCGGATGGCTCGACAGCCAAAGCGCGCCGAAGGCGGTCGCGGTCGCCAGGGCGCTGAAGACGACGGCGCGCGCCAGGCTGGATTGCAGCAGCCCCGCTTCCCCGGCCCGCCAGGCCAGCACGAAGTAGATGTTGAACGCGACGCCGATGCCGATCAGCAGGGGCAGCGCGATGACGTTGGCGAAGTTGAGCGGCTGGCCCAGCAGGACGCAGGTGGCGAGCGTGAGCACGCCGCTCAGCAGAACCGGCAGCATCGTCACGGCCACGTCGTAGACTCGGCGGAACGCGAGGAACAGCAGCGCGGCGACCGCGATCCCGGACAGCGCCGCCGCTTGCAGGAAGGCCACCACGATGCTGTCGCCGGCCTCGCGTATGATGATGGGGGTGCCGGTCGCCCCGGGAGCGACCGCCTGGACCGCGCTCGAGAAGCGCCGGAGGTCCGCGTTGTCGGCGATGCCGCCCGCCGGGAACACCATCACCCGGGCACGGCCGTCCTGCGTGATCCAGTCCGCCACCAACTCCGGTGGCAGGTCTTCCCGCGTCACGGGACCCGCTTGGAGGAAGTTGCGCGTTTGCCGAAGCAGGATCCCGAGCGGTTCAAGGACCGCGTCAGCGGCCGCCACGCGAAGCGTCGGCGCCCCGTCGGCGAGCCGGTCCAGGGCGGCGGCGAGGCTGCGCGCTTCGGTCCCTGCCCGGTCGTTCGCCTCCTCCGCCGCATGCCGGACGTCCGCCGCCGTCCGGCGGAGGCTCCGCACCACCTCGGCGTCGGAGGGCGCCGCCCGCACCTCGACCGGATCGAGGGTGGGCGCGAGCAGTGCCGCGGCGTCCTCGACGAGGGCCAGCTTCTCCTCCTGCCGCGCCGGGATGAAGCTGCTGAGCGTGACCGCGCGCGACACCTCCGGCAGGGCGGCCAAGCGCCCGGCCAGCGCGTCGGCTTCCGCCAGCGACGGGGCGAGGACGTCGATCGTGTTCGGCGTCCGGTCGGGATCCGCCATCAGGTCCGCGAGCGTGGCCATCGACTCCACCTGCGGATTCCTGAGGTGCAGTGGGTTGAAGTCGAACCGCAGCATCGGGAGCAGCGCGGCCGAAACCACCGCGGCCGCCGCGCCGGCCCCCAGCACCCGCCGGCGATGCCGGCGAAGGCTCGCCTCCACCGGCGCCAGCAGGGCGAGGCCGCCCTCGACGGTCCCGCCGGGCGGGGGTTGGAGCAGCATCAGGAGCGCCGGCAGGAAGGTGACGCTCGTGACCAGCGCGACGATCATGCCGACGCCCGCTATCGCGCCGAGCTCGGACACGCCCACGTAGCTGGTCGGCAGGAAAGCGAAGAAGCCGGCGGCGACGGCCAGCGCCGCGAGCGTCAGCGGCTTGCCCAGGCCGGCGCCGGTGGCCACCAGCGCGTCCACCAAGCGGGGCTGCGCCAGCCGCTGGGCGCGGCACCGGACGCAGACCTGGATGGCGAAGTCGACGCCCAGCCCGACGAACAGCGGGATGAAGGCCACCGAGATCAGGTTCAAGCGGCCCACGGCCAGCAGTCCGAGCCCCGTGGTGACGGCCAGGCCGAGGAGCGTGGTGGCCACGATGGCCGCGACGAACCGGACGGAGCGCACCGCCGCCCACAACACCGCGAGCAACGCGAGCACCATGACGCCGGTCATCGGCGCCGCGTCGTCCGCGAGCGTCGCGAACTCCTCGTCGGCCAGCGGCACCGGGCCGGTCAGGCGCAGGCGGACGCCGTGGTCGGCATCCAGGTTCAGCTCCCGCGCCGCCGCGCGGACGGCGGCGGTCGCCGCCGCGCCCGGCTCCAGCGCCCCGAAGTCCAGCACCGGCTGGACGAGGACGAAGCGCCGCGTGTCGTCGTGCCCCCCCACCGGCGTCCCGGCGATGAGCCGCCGCCACGAGAAGAAGGCGGGCCTGCCCTCGGCCGCGGCCGCGAAGACGTCGGCGAACGCCGCCATGGCGCGCTCGAGATCGCCCAGCCGCGCTTGGCCGCTCCTGACGCCCTCCAGCGCGGTGGACAGGCTGGTCATGACGCCGCGGAGGCTGGGGTCAGCGGCCAGGGCGCCGAGGAAGGGCTGCGCCGCGATGAGTTGCTCGGTCGTCGCTTGCGCCTCGGCGAGCGGCAGCAGGAGCAGTCCGTTGCGTTCGAAGAAGGGCCCGCCCTCCGGCTGCCTCGCACCGCGGACGTGACGCGCGCCCTGCCGGAGCTTGGCCGTCAGCGCGGAGGCCGCGGCGTCGGCCAGTTCGGGCGTTTGGGCGTCGATGACGGCGACGATCGAGTCGACGTGCTGGGGGAAGGCGGCGTTGAACGCGATCCTGTGCCGCCGCCACTCCAACTCCGGGGAGATCAGCTCGGCCGTGTCGGTGCTGATGGCGAAGTTGCGCTCCGTGTAGACGAGCGCGGCCGCCGCCAGGACGAGGCCGAGCAGCACGACGGCCCAGGGCATGCGGCAGCTCGCCGCGACGACGCGGCCGCCGAGCGGCGTCGCGCCGGTCACCCGGGCACCCGGTCGCCGGGAGGCGAGGAGCCGGACGGGTGGGTGTGGCGGCACCGCACATGCACAGGCCAGCCTCGCCCCGCAGGGCCAGCCCCAGGCGCGAGCGGGTTGCCCGTGGCAGGCATTGCCGCTCTAATCACGTGCCGACCGGCAGCGAGCCCGAGGCGCGCCGGCTGGCCATCCGGGGACCGCCGAACATACGCCGCGCAGGTGGCATGACGTGAGCACCAACACCCTCATCCATCGCATCGTCCGACCCGCTGTCAGGCGAATCGCGCCCACAGGGATCACACCGAACCACATCACCACGCTGCGTCTGCTCACAGGAACTGCGGCCGCGCTCGCTTTCGCTCAAGGGGAGGCCCTATGGCTGGCGATCGGCGGCGCCATTTTCATACTGTCCATGCTTTTGGACCGCGCCGACGGGGAGCTGGCGCGCCAGACTGGCCGTGCGAGCGTGAGCGGACACCGCTACGATCTGGTTAGCGACTGTACCTCCAACATCCTCGCGTTCATAGGGATCGGCGTCGGCGTCGTCCCGACGCTCGGCCTCCTGGGACCCTTGCTCGGCATCCTCGCCGGTGCGGGCATCGGCGCGCTGTTCTGGCAGTTGAACGCGCTGAAGCTCGTGGAACTCCGTCCCTACAGCGCCTGGGACGACCGCTTCAACGCGGACCCGGATGACGCGTTGATCCTCGTCCCACTGCTCGTCTGGATCGGCGCCGCGGTGCCCACATTGATCGCGGCCGCTGTGATCACACCGCTCGCCGCGCTGTGGATCGGTTTCACCGGATCGCGGGCGGCGGCCCACGGGAAGTGACCGCCCGGCGGCGGCGGCCGCCGGGCGGTCAAGCGGCCCGCAACGTCTCCGCCACGGCGACCAACAACCGATCGAAGTCGCGGCGATCGAGCGCGCCGATACAGCCGATCCGGAAGGTTTCGGCCTGGGTCAGCTTGCCCGGGTAGATCAGGAAGCCCCGGGCCGCGAGCGCGTCGTAGAAGGGCCCGAACCGCAATGGGGGGCGGCGGGCCGGCATCCGGAAGGTCACGATGACCGGAGCCTGCGCCGCCGCCTCCAGATAGGGCTCGAAGCCGAGGCGGCGCATGCCGGACAGCAGCGTGCGGCAATTCTCCGTGTACCGCGCGAGCCGGGCCGGAGGGCCGCCCTCTGCCTCGAGCTGGCGCAAGGCCTCCACCAACGCAGCCACGACCTGCACGGGCGGGGTGAACCGCCACTGCCCGTCCTTCTCGAGGCCGCGCCACTGGTCGTGCAGGTCGAGGCTCACGGAGGGGCTGACGCCGGCGCAGCGCGCCAGGTTCGCCCGCTCGACGAGCGCGAAGCCGATGCCCGGAACACCCTCCAGGCACTTGTTGGAAGACGCCAAGACGGCCGTCACCGGGACCGAGCGGAGGTCGATCCCGAGCGCGCCGAAGCTGCTCATCGCGTCCAGCAGGAGGTGCCGTCCCGCGCCGGCGACCGCCTCCGCGACCTCGGCCAAGGGATTGAGCAGGCCGGTCGTCGTCTCGCAGTGCACGAGGGCGACGTGGGTCAGGCCCGGGTCGGCGCGCAGCGCCTCGGCGACGCGCCCGGCTTCGACGGGCCGGTCCTCGGGCCAGCGCAGGACTTCCACCGGGCGGCCCATGCGCCGGGCGATGGTTGCGATGCGCTCGCCGTAGGCGCCGTTGGCCAGCACCAGCAGCTTGTCCTCGGGGCGCACCAGCGTGGCGATCGCCGCCTCGACGATGAAGGTGCCGGACCCTTGCAGCGGGACGCAGGCGTGCGTCGGCTCGCCCTGCACGACGGCCAGCAGGCGCGCGCGCAACTCGGCCGTCAGGGCGATGAAGGCGGGGTCGCGGGAGCCCCAATCGCGCAGCATCGCTCGCCGCGTCTCGACGCGGGTGGTGAGGGGGCCGGGCGTCAGCAGGATCTGGTCGTTCATCGCGGTGGGGGCCTCCCTGCGATCGCGGCGTCGGTTGCGACCCTGGTGCGCGCGTCCGTCATCGCCCCCCACCGCCAAGCAACGAGGCCGGGCAGCGCGAAGGAGATGTCGCGGACGCGGCGGATGAGCGCGAAGGCGACGGCCTGTTCGGGCGGGATGCCGAACAGGCCGCAGGCCAGCACGAAGCCGCCCTCCTGGACGCCGAACGCGCCCGGCACCATGAAGCCCAGGCTGCGCGCCAACTGGCCCAGGCTCTCGACCACCAGCGCTTCCGCCGGCCCGGCCTCGACGCCCAGGACGCGCAGCGCCGCCCAAGTCTCCAGCGTGCCGAGGAGCCAGGAGGCGAGATGCGCGGCGCCGCTCGACCACAGCCGGCGCGGCGCTCGGTGGAGGCGCAGGACCGCCTCGTGCAGCCCCGCCATCCCGGCCCGGCCCGCGGCCCTGCCGGTCAGCTTCGGCAGCAGGCGCTCCACCAAGCGGAACAAGCCCCAGCGCTGCGCCGCCAGGAAGCCGAGCGCCATGGCGCCGCAGGCGGCGGTCGCGGCGATCGCCCATCCAGCGGCCGCTTGCCCTTGGTGCGGGAGGCGCAGCAGCACCGCCACCCCGATCGCCGCGAAGGCGGACTGCGCCGCCAGTTCGGTCGCGAGGTCGACCGCGACGCTGGCCGTGGCGGGAACGGCACCGATCCCGCGCCGCACGAGCAACTGGACGCGGACGAACTCCCCGCCGACCTGGGCCACGGGCAGGAGGGCGTTCACCGAGTCCCGTATCCACCGCATCCGGACGAGCGCGGCCCATCCCGGCCGGCCCGGGCCGTAGATCAGCGGCGCCCAGCCCAGGGCCGCGAACAGGATCTGCGGCGGGCGGAGGGCGAGGACGGCGAGCATCCCCCAGCCCGCGGCGCCCAGCAGGCCGAAGATTTCGGCCGGTTCGTTGGCGGCCACGAGGAAGGCGACGGCGGCCAGGCCCACCACGAGGGTGATGAGGGCGGACCAGGTCACGCCGCGGCCGGCTCGCCCCGTCCCGCTGCCGCCGCGCCGGCGAGGAAGGCCTTGAAGCGCTGCGCCACCTCGGCCGGCCCGACGGTGGGCCGCCCGAGCTTCGCCATCGAGCCGGGCGCGATACGCAGGTGGATCAGCGCCGGCCCGGGCCCGCCCGCCGCGTCCTGGAAAGCGGCCTCGAACCCGTCGAGCGTTTCGCAGGACGCCGCGTAGCGGTAGCCGCAGGCCAGCGCGACGGCGGCGAAGTCCACCCCGGGCGACGCGGTGGGCTGGCCGCCGGTCGAATCGTGCACGCCGTTGTCGAGCAGGATGTGGACGAGGTTCCGCGGGGCGTGGGCGCCGATGGTGGCGAAGGTGCCGAGCTTCATCAGCGCCGCGCCGTCCCCGTCGAGGACGAACACCGGGGCGGCGGTGTTCAGCGCCACCCCGAGGGCCATGCCGCTCGCCGCGCCCATGGAGCCGACCTGGTACAGGTGCTGCGGCCGGTCGGCCAGGGTGAAGAGCTCGCGGCCGCACTTGCCCGTCGTGGCGATCACCGCCCCCTCGTCCGGGACGAGCTGCAGGAAGCGTCCCAGCGCCGCCGCGCGCGCGGGCCTCTCGGCGCCGGCGGGAAAATTGGCGCGCCGCCCCGGCGCGGCCAGCGGGCGGTCCGCCGCGCCCAACGCCTGCTCCGCCACGTCGCCCTTGCGCATGACGAAGGCGAAGGGGAGGCCGGTGGCCCGCATCGCCTCCGTGGCTTGGGCGAAGGCCGGCGGGAGGGAGTCGCGCGAGGCCGGGAAGGGCGCGTGCGGCACGCCGATCACCGAGAGCAGATCCTGCGTGATGCGCCCCATCAGCGCGTGCTGCGGCTCGTCGGGGATGCCGGGTTCGCCGCGCCAAGTGGCGATCAGCAAGGTCGGGATGCGGAAGGGCTCGTTCAGCGAGGTGAGCGGGTTCACCGCGTTGCCCAAGCCGGAGTTCTGGCACATCACGACGGTCTGCCGCCCCGCCAGCCAAGCCCCGGCGGCGATCGCCACGGCCTCGCCCTCGCTCGCGGCGCCGACATAGGCGAGCCCCGGCGAGGACAGGGCGCCGTTGATCAGCGGCGTGAGGAAGCTGCACGGCACGCCGGCGTAGAAGCCGAAGCCGGCGCGCGCCGCCTCGGCGAAGAAATCCCTCGCGTCGATCATGGGCCGCGGACGCTAGCCGAAGTT
>CADCTL010000080.1 GCA_902805625.1 uncultured Acetobacteraceae bacterium | reverse complement strand
TGCCCAAGTTCACCGTGATCATCGGCGGCTCCTTCGGCGCGGGAAACTACGGCATGTGCGGCCGCGCCTACTCGCCGCGCTTCCTGTTCACTTGGCCGAACAGCCGCATCTCCGTCATGGGCGGCGAGCAGGCGGCCAGCGTCCTCGCAACCGTGCGCCGCGACGGCATCGAAGGTCGCGGCGGCACCTGGAGCGCGGAGGAGGAGGCCGCGTTCAAGGCGCCCATCCGCGACCAGTACGAGGCGCAGGGCGACCCGTACTACGCCACCGCACGGCTCTGGGACGACGGCATCATAGACCCGGCGGACACGCGCGACGTGCTCGGCCTTTCCATCGCCGCGTCGCTGAACGCGCCGATAAACCGGACGCGCTTCGGCGTGTTCCGGATGTAGCGCGCGATGTTCCGCACCCTCCTCATCGCCAACCGCGGCGAGATCGCCTGCCGCGTCATCCGCACCGCGCGCCGCCTCGGCATCCGCTGTGTCGCCGTCTTCTCCGAGGCGGACGCCGGCGCGCTGCACGTCGCCATGGCCGACGAGGCCCACCCGATCGGCCCCGCCCCGGCGGCGCAGAGCTACCTGCGCGCCGACCGCATCCTCGACGCCGCGCGTACCTCCGGCGCCGAGGCGATACACCCCGGCTACGGCTTCCTGTCCGAGAACGCGGAGTTCGCCGAAGCCTGCGCCGCCGCCGGCATCGCCTTCGTCGGCCCGCCGCCGGCCGCCATCCGCGCCATGGGCAGCAAGGCGGAGTCGAAGCGCATCATGGCGGCGGCCGGCGTGCCGGTCGTGCCCGGCTACCACGGCGAGGCGCAGGACGACGCGCTGCTGGCCTCGGAGGCGGCGCGCATCGGCTTCCCCGTGCTCATCAAGGCGAGCGCCGGCGGCGGCGGCAAGGGCATGCGCCCCGTGCTAGCGGCCGGCGACTTCGCGGCGGAACTTGCAGGCGCGCGGCGCGAGGCCAAAGCGGCCTTTGGCGACGACCGCGTGCTGCTGGAGCGCTACCTGCAACGCCCCCGCCACGTCGAGGTGCAGGTTTTCGCCGACTCCCACGGCAACACCATCCACCTGCACACGCGCGACTGCTCCGTGCAGCGGCGGCACCAGAAGGTGCTGGAGGAGGCGCCCGCGCCCGATCTCGCACCCGCCTTGCGCGAACGCCTCCACGAAGCGGCCGTCGCCGCCGCGCGCGCGGTGGGCTACGTCAACGCCGGCACGGTGGAGTTCATCGTCGAAGGCGAGGACGCCTTCTTCATGGAAATGAACACCCGCCTCCAGGTGGAGCACCCGGTGACGGAGATGGTCACGGGCCTGGACCTCGTGGAGTGGCAGTTGCGCGTCGCCGCCGGCGAGCCTTTGCCGCTGCGCGAAGCGCCGCCGGTGCGCGGCCACAGCGTGGAGGTGCGGCTCTACGCCGAAGATCCGGCGCAGGAGTTCCGCCCCGCCGTCGGCACCGTCCGGCGCTTCACCGCTCCGCCGGAGGGGGAGAGGCTGCGCGTCGAGACCGGCATCCGCTCCGGCGACGCCATCACGCCGAACTACGACCCCATGGTCGCCAAGATCGTCGCCTGGGATGAGGGGCGCGAAGCGGCGCTCAACCGCCTCGCGGCGGCGCTCGACGACACCGAGGTCGCGGGCCTCACGACCAACCTCCACTTCCTGCGCCGCATGGCCCGGCACCCGGCCATGCTGGCGGTGGAGTTGGACACCGGCTTCCTCGGCCGCCACCTCGCCGACTTGGTGCCCGTCGCCGCGACGGCGACGCCGCGCATCCTCGCCGTCGCGGCCGCCGTGCATCTCGACCGGCAGACGCGCGGGCGCCACGCGTCGCCTTGGGAGCGCACGGACGGCTGGCGGCTGAGGGGCGGTGCCGAGCGCCTGCTGCGGCTGCACGACGGCGCGGCGGCGCGCGACCTGCGCCTGCGGCAGGAGCGCGGGGCTCTGCGCCTACTCTTGGGCGACGGGCAGGAGGTTCGCATCGGCCGCGTCGCCGCCGATGGTGAGCGCCACCGCACTGTCGCAGTGGACGGTCTCGTCTTGCGCGTCGGCGTCGCCACCGGCGAGGGCGGGGCGTTCACCGTCACCCTCTCCGGCGCCGACGCCGGCACCTGGACCTTCCGCCCGCTCGACCCCTACGCCCCGCCGGGCGGCGAAGCGGCGGCGGAGGGCCGGTTGTCGGCGCCGATCCCTGGCCGCGTCGTGCAGTTGCTGGTGGGCGAGGGCGACGCCGTCGCGCGCGGACAGGTGCTCGCGGTGCTGGAGGCGATGAAGACCGAGCTGCGCATCACCGCGCCGGCGGACGGCACGGTGGCGCATGTCGGCTGCGCGGTCGGCGACAGCGTCGAGGAAGGGACGGAGATCGTCACCCTCGACGTGGCCGGCGACTGACAGCGCCGCCGTCGTCATCGCGGCATCCGCAGCGGGTTGCGCAGCACCAGCCCGGCGGCGCGGAGCGCGGCGCCGAGATGGATGGCCGCCGGCATCGCGGCGTGCGCGCCGCCCGGCGGGAGCCAGCGCAGGAACAGCGCCAAGCCTTCGCGCCGGGCGCCGCGCTGGGTGAGGGCGCAGCCCATCAGCAGGGTGGCCTCGTCCTCCGTCACGCGGGGGCACAAGGGGCACCCGAAGGCGATGGGCTTCAGGGTCGCGGCTTGGCGCAGCAGGGCGTCGAGCGGGCCCACGGCGTCGGCCGCGTCTTCGGCGAGGAAGGGCGGGCGCAGGGCGAGGCGTGTCGGCCGGCCGTCGCGCGCGGCGGCGGCCCAGAGGCGGCAGCCTTCCAGCAGCAGGCGCTCCGGCTCGGGCAGGTCGTCGGCCGGTTCTCGGGTCCAGGGCCAGGCGGGGAGGCCGCGTGTCGCCATGGAGTCGCTCCTTGTGGTGCTCCTTCGACGCCTAGGGCAAATGCGACTTACTCGCAATATGCGGTGCGGAGGCGTCAGTGGAAGTCGCGGCTGCGCGGCAGGCGCGGGCGGGGGGCGCCGCGCGGTTCGCCCTTCTCCACCTCGTCGGCGTGGGCGAGGGCGCGGCGCCACGGCGCCGCCTCCGGGCGGTCGAGCGCGGCGAGGCCGAACAGCAGGTCCGAGCGGTCGAGCAGGCGCTGCACGATCAGGTGGACGATCGGCACCTCGGCTTCCGTCCGCTCCACGCGCCCCTCCGCCACCACCAGCCGCGCCGCGACCACGGCCGCGCGGAAGCGCCGGACGAGGTCGGCGTAGACCACCAGGTTGGCGGTGCCCCACTCGTCCTCCACGGTGAAGAACACCACGCCTTTGGCGCTGCCGGGCCGCTGCCGCACCAGCACCAGGCCGGGCAGGCGCAGCCGGGTGCCGCGGCGGGCGGAGTTCAGGGCACGCGTGTCGGCCAAGCCTTCCGCGGCCAGGGTCGGCCGCAGCAGCGCCAGCGGGTGGTGGCGCAGCGTCAGGCTCGTGCCGGCGTAATCGAGCACCGTTTGCTCGCCCGCCGTGGCCGCCGGCAGGAGGGCGGCGGGTTCTTCGACTTCGGTGGGGAGCGCGGAAGGCGGTTCGAACGCCGTGGCCTCCCACAGCGCGGCGCGACGGCCGAGGCCGAGGCCGCGGAAGGCGTCCGCCCCCGCCAACCGCTCCAGGGCGGCGCGGTCGAGGCCGGCGCGGTGGGCCAAGCGCGCCAGGGTTCCCGCGCCGGGCCGCGCGCCTTGCGTCCGATCCGGCGGCGTGTGCGGAGGACGTTCGGGGCTCCCACTTGGCCGCGTTCCGGTCGGCCGCTCCAGCGTGGCGCGGTCGAGCCCAATGCGGCGGGCCGGTTGCGACTGGGCTGCCGCACAGGCTCCGACCGCCCGATCCGGCGCGTGCTGGAGATGCTCGGCGCCCCACGCCGGCCGCGTCTTGGTCAGCCGCTCCGCCATCTCCTTCGACAACCCTTCCACCATCCGCAGGCCAAGGCGCAACGCCAAGCCGCCCTCGCTCTCCGCGTCGGGTTCCAGCGTGCAATCCCAATCGCTCCGCAACGCGTCGATCGGGCGCACGCGGACGTTGTGCTCCTGCGCGTCGCGGACGAGTTGCGCCGGGGCGTAGAAGCCCATGGGTTGGCTGTTCAGGATCGCCGCGGCGAAGGCGGCGGGGTGGTGGCGCTTGATCCAGGCGGAGACGTAGACGAGTTGCGCGAAGGCGGCGGCGTGGCTTTCGGGGAAGCCGTAGGTGCCGAAGCCCTCGATCTGGCTGAAGCAGCGCTCGGCGAACTCCCGCGGGTAGTTGTTGCGCTCCATGCCCGCGACGAACTCCTCGCGGAAGGTGTGGACGAGGCCGACGTGGCGGAAGGTGGCCATGGCGCGGCGGAGCTGGTCGGCGCGGTCGGGCGAGAAGCCCGCGCCGACGATGGCGATCTGCATCGCCTGCTCCTGGAAGAGCGGCACGCCGAGCGTCTTGTGCAACACCCCCTTCAGCGCCTCCGAGGGATAGGTGGGCTCTTCCTCGCCGTTCTTCCGGCGCAGGTAGGGGTGGACCATGTCGCCTTGGATCGGGCCGGGGCGGACGATGGCGACCTCGATGACCAGGTCGTAGAATTTATCGGGCTTGAGCCGCGGCAGCATGTTCATCTGCGCCCGGCTCTCCACTTGGAACACGCCGACGCTGTCGGCGCGGCGGAGCATGGCGTAAGTCTCGGGGTCGTCTTGCGGCACCGTTTGCAGCGTCAGGGGCGGTCCGCCGTGCGCCGCCGCGATCAGCGCGAAGGCGCGGCGGACGCAGGTCAGCATCCCCAAGCCCAGCACGTCCACCTTCAGGATGCGGAGCGCCTCGATGTCGTCCTTGTCCCACTCGATGGTGTGGCGGTTCTCCATCGCCGCCTTGGTGACGATGGCGAGTTCCGTCAGCGGCCCGCGGGTGATGACGAAGCCGCCGACGTGGGTGGAGAGGTGGCGGGGGAAGCCGACCAGCTCCTCGGCCAGCTCGCAGGCCATGCGGAGGCGCGGGCCGCGGGCGGGGTCCAGGCCGCGCTCCGCCGCGGCTTCGGCCAAGGGGAGCTGGCCGATGCCCCAGGTCGCCTTGGCGAGCTCGGCGGTGACGTCTTCCGATAGGCCCATCGCCTTGCCCACCTCGCGGATCGCGCTGCGGTCGCGGTAGCGGATCACGGTGGCGGCGATGGCGGCGCGGTGGCGGCCGTAGCGCCCGTAGATGTGCTGGATGACCAGCTCGCGGCGCTCGTGTTCGAAGTCCACGTCGATGTCGGGCGGCTCGTCGCGTTCGGCGGAGATGAAGCGTTCGAACAGCAGCGTGTGCTTCTCGGGTTCGACGGAGGTGATGCCGAGCGCGTAGCACAGCGTGGAGTTGGCGGCCGAGCCGCGGCCTTGGCAGAGGATGCCTTGGCTCTGCGCGAAGCGGACGATCTCGTGGACCGTCAGGAAATAGGGCGCGTAGTTGAGCTGGGCGATCAGCCGCAGCTCGTGCGCGATCTGCTTCCGCACCTTCTCCGGCACGCCGTCCGGCCAGCGGGCGCGCATGGCTTCGTCGGCGCGGCGTGCCAGCGTCTGCTGCGGCGACAGCCCCTCGTCGAGGATCTCTTCCGGGTACTCGTAGGAGAGGTGGCCCATGGAGAAGCGGCAGGCCCCCGCGACGCGCATCGTCGCGTCCACCGCGTCCTCGTGCCCGGCGAAGAGGCGGCGCACCTCGGCTTCCGGCTTGAGGTGCGCTTCGGCGTTCGGCGCGGCGGCGAAGCCGAGCGCGTCCACGGTGGTGCGGAGGCGGATCGCCGCCAGCACGTCGGCCAAGCGCCGCCGGTCCGGGTGGTGGAAGCGCACGCCGCCCGCGGCGAGCAACGGGGCGCCGGCCGCGCCCGCCATCGCCGCCAGGAGGTCCAGCCGCTTGCGGTCGTTGCCGCGGAAGCGGTGGTCGGCGGCGCAGAACAGGGGCAGGGCGAGGTGGCGGCGCAGCGCCGCGGCGTCGCGCGCCAGGCGGGTTGCGAAGGCCTCGTCCGGCGTCTCGGGCGGCAGCAGCGCCATCACCAGCCCTTCCGCGTGCTCGATCAGCTCGTCGCGGGTGATGCGGCACTCGCCCTTGGGCGCCTCCATCCGGCCTTTCGAGAGCAGCCGCGCGAGCCTGCCGTAGGCGGCGCGGTCGGTGGGCCAAGCGAGGTACTCGATGCCGTCCGGCATGCGGACTCGCGCGCCGGGCACGAATTGAACGTTCGCCTCCTTCGCCGCGACGTGCCCGCGCACCAACCCGGCGAAGGAGTTGCGGTCCGCGATCCCGACCGCCGCGTGGCCCAGCGCCTTCGCTTGCCCCACCAGCTCGTGCGGGTGCGAGGCGCCTTCGAGGAAGGTGAAGTTGGAGAGCGCGCCGAGTTCGGCGTAGCCGGGCTTCACTCGAACCTTCCGTGCAGCCACCAGCCGGTCGCTTCGCCCGCCAGGACGGGGCCGGAGCGGCAGACCCAGAGCCGCGCGCCGCCGGCGATCTCCACCCGGTAGTAGTCGCGGAAGCGCCGATCCGGGCGGTCGCGCCACCACTCCGGTTCCAGGCGCTCCGGCCCTTCGGCGCGCAGCACGCGCCAGGAGGCCCGGCCCATCCGCAGCAGGAAAGGCGGCCCGTCCGGCAGTTCCGCCATCGCCTGCAACGCCAGCGGCCGGCGCAGCAGGCGGAGCGGCCGGCACGCGGCGTTCCAACCTTCGGGCAGCGACACGGAGTCCAAGACCCCGACCCGCAGCACCGCGCGCTCCGGCCAGTGGCTCGCCCGCGGCGCCAAGCGCCACACCGCCAGGCGTTGGGAAAGGCGGTCCAGCAATTGCGCTAGGTCCCACGGGTTGTCCGCGCGGGCGCCGCCGCGACGGCCGGGCAGCGCGGCTTGCGCCTCCGCCATCGGTTCGGTCGTCCGCGCTTCCAACGCCAGGCGCTCGAAGCCGAAGCCGGGGGACAGGCGCTCCAGCCGCTCGCGGAAGAGCCGCGCGAAGTGCGCCGGGTTCCGGGAGGGGAGGCCGGTGCCGACCGCCACGGCCTGCACGTCGCCGTCCACGCGGAACGCCAGCAGCACCAGGCGCCGCGCGCCGCGGCCGGCGCGTTCCAGCCGCTCGGACAACTCCGGCAGCAGGCGGTCGAGCGTGGCATCGATGGCCTCGCGGGTCACGACCGGTTCCAGGAACTCGCGGGCAGTCGTGAAGTCGGGCGGGGGGCGGAGCGGGCGGATCGGCCGCGGGCGCGCGCCGGTCGCCGCGTCCAGCGTTTCGATCAGCCCCGCGCCGAAGCGCCGCGCCAGGAGCGCGTGCGGCTGTTCCAGCACGGCGCCCACGCGGCGCAGGCCGAGGCGGTGCAGCATCGCCACCGTCGCGTGCGGCAGGCGCAGCGACGCCAGCGGCAGGGAAGCGATGGCCGCCGCCTCGCCGCCCGGCGGCACCACCGCGCCGTGTTGCCCGGCCCGCGCCAGCGCCGCCGCGGCGTCCGGCGTGCCGGCGATGGCGCCTCGGACCGTCACGCCGGCGCGGGCGAAGCGCGTCGTCACCGCTTGCAGCAGGGCCTCCTCGCCGCCGTGCAGGTGCGCCGCGCCGGTGATGTCGAGCAGCAAACCATCCGGCGCGTCCACCGCCGGCAGCGGCGTGACGCAGAGCGCCCAAAGCGCGAGGCGCCGCAGCCAAGCCGCGTCCGCCTCCAACTCGGCGGGGTGCAGCGCCACCTCCGGCAGGATGGCCTGCGCGTCCGCCAGCGCTTGCCCCGGTCGCAGCCCGGCCTCCGACGCCGCCGGGTCCACCGCCAGCAGCACCCGCCGGGCGCCTTCCGTGGTCCAGACCGCGAGCGGGCCCGGGCGGCGCAGGCGCTCGGTCGGCAACCAGGGCAGGTGCAGCGCCAGGATGCGGCGGCAGGTGGAGGGCGGGGGCGCCAGCGACAAGTGCGGTTGCGCCGCCGTCGCCGGCGTCAACTCCGTGCCGAGCGCGGGCGTGCGGCAGGCGCGCCGCCTCATTCGGACGAAGCCCGGGGGAGCGGCAGGGGCACCGCTTTGTTCGGGTGGAAGCCGGGAGGTAGGCGAAGGCGTCGCCCCGTTCGGACAAAACCCGGTGGTGGAGCGGAGGCGCCGCGCCGTTCGAACGGAGTCGAGTGGCGCGGCAGGCGCGCCGCCCGGTTCGGACAAAAACCAGGGGCGGGATGGATGCGACGCTTTCTTCGGACAAACCCCGGACGGACCGCGGAGGCGCCGCGCCGTTCGGGCGAAATCCGGGACTGCGGTGGAGGCGCCGCAGCGTTCGGACAAACGTCGTGGGGCGCGGTGGAGGCGCCCCCGTGTTTGGACGAAATCCTTGGGGCGCGGGGGAGGCACCACGTTCGGACGAAACCCGGCCGGGGCAGGCGTGCTGCCCCGTTGAGGCGAATCAGGAGGGTGGGACAGGCGCGGCGCGTTGTTCGGACAAAACCGGCGGGGGCCGCGATCCGGGCGGCCAGGAGCGTGCCCAGGCTGCGCGGTTGTCGGCTTGTCGGCGTTCCGGGCAGGGCGGAACGGGACTCCGCACGCCCGCTTCTCACCGGCGGCGCGCGGCGGCGCGGATCGGCCGCACCACCCGCTGTTCGGTTTCGGCGCCGTCCTCGTCCAGTTCCAGCCGCTCCGCCGCGCCGCGCCAGACCACTTGCCAGCTCTTCGGGCGGCCGCCGCGGCAGCGCAGGAGGTCGAGCTGCCAGCGCGGGTCGCCGAGGTCGTGCGCCGAGCCGCCGGTGCCGGCCAGGGCGCCGACCCGCCAGCGCGTGAGGGCGGCGGTGGCGCCCGCCGCTTCTTCTCCCTCGTCCGGGCGGAGCAGCAGGCCGACGGCGCCCCCGGCCTCGGCGGCCAGTTGGAGGCGCCGGGCGGCGGTGAGGTCCAACTCCCGCAGCACCAGCAACGCGCCGGCGACGCCGGAGCAGCGCAGCGCTTCCTCCATGGCCCACAGGCCGTCCACGGGGCGGGGCGCCTGGACCAGCACCAGATTGGCGGGCGAGAGGCCGAATCGGGCGAGGCCGGGCGGCCACGCGTCCGGCTCGGCCGCGATCCACAGCACCGTGCCGCCCGCGCGCGCCAGCACCAGGGCGCAAAAGCCCGCGGCGGCGCCGGGCTCGGCTTCCAGCACCTCGTGCACCGCGGCGCGCGACAGGCCGCCGCCGCCGGGCAAGGCCGCGTCCAGCGCCTCGCACAGAGGGATGCCTTCGCCCGACTCCGCCACCCCGCCGCTCCGGTCCAGCCGCGCGATGCGCGCGCGCAGCGCCGAAAGCAGGGCGGGGCGGTCCATGTCGCGATCGGGTAGGGTGTGGTCAAACGGCTGGCGCATGGGTGTCGAGCGGGACCGATTGGCTGTGTTCGCGTTATGTTCGTGTAGTGGAGCGGCTCCGGTCAAGCGCTCCCTTTCACGAAGCGCGCGCTGATGCCAAGTCTCGGTCGAAGATCGCCCGCGAGGATCGTCTCCTGTGGGTCTTGAACACGCGCACCACCCGTCAACAGATCACCGAGCCGCGTGGGAGGACCCATGAACGCCGATTCGCATCCCACCCTGGTCCCCGTCGTCGATGGATTTGCCGGCGCCGTCGGCCAGACGCCGCTGATCCGCCTGCGCCGCGCCTCGGAGGCCACGGGCTGCGAGATCCTGGGCAAGGCGGAATTCATGAACCCCGGCGGCTCGGTGAAGGACCGCGCCGCGTTGGGCATCATCGAAGACGCCGAGCGGCGCGGAGCCCTGATCCCCGGGGAGCCCGGCACGGTGGTGGAGGGCACGGCCGGCAACACCGGCATCGGCCTGACCCTGGCGGCGAACGCGCGCGGTTACCGCTCGATCATCGTGGTGCCCGAGACGCAGAGCCGCGAGAAGATCGACTTCCTGCGGATGATCGGCGCCGACCTGCGGCTGATCCCGGCGAAGCCCTACCGCGACCCGGGCCACTACGTGCACTTCTCGCGCCGCATCGCCGAGGAGATGGCGGCGGCCGGCGAGCGGGTGGTCTGGGCCAACCAGTTCGGCAACCTGGCGAACGCCCGCGCGCACGAGGACACGACGGGGCCGGAGATCTGGGACCGCACCGACGGCCGCGTGGACGCCTTCACCTGCTCCTGCGGCACCGGCGGGACGCTCGCCGGCGTGGGGCGCTTCCTGAAGAACAAGAAGCCCGGCGTGCGGATCGTGCTGGCGGACCCGATGGGCAGCGGCCTCCATTCCTGGGTCAAGACCGGCGAGATGAAGGCCGAGGGCAACTCGATCACCGAGGGAATCGGCCAAGCGTCCAACGTGCCCGGCAACCTGGAGGGGGCGCGCGGCGTAATCGACGACGCGGTGCAGGTGCCGGACCCGGAGGCGCTGGAACAGGTCTTCGACCTGCTCCAGCACGAAGGGCTTTCGATCGGCGGCTCGGCCGGCATCAACGTGGCGGCGGCGATCCGGGTCGCGCGCGCGATGGGACCCGGCCATACCGTGGTGACGATTCTCTGCGACGGCGGGGCGCGTTATCAAAGCAAGCTGTTCAACCCGGATTTCTTGCGCGAGCGTAACTTGCCGGTGCCGTCCTGGTTGACGTAGTAGGGCACTGGCGTAGGAGCCGCCGATGGAACTGATCGAACTCGCCCGCGCCATCCGCGCCCGCGACCCGGCCCGCCCCACTTGGCTGGAGGCCCTCACCTGCTACGCCGGGGTGCAGGCGGTGCTCTTGCACCGGCTGGCGCACGCGCTCCACCGCGTCGGCCTGCGGGCGCCGGCGCGCATGGTCTCGCACACCGGCCGCTTCATCACCGGCATCGAGATTCATCCCGGCGCCACCATCGGTCGGCGTCTCTTCATCGACCACGGCATGGGCGTGGTGATCGGCGAAACGGCGGAAGTCGGCGACGACGTGCTGGTCTACCACGGCGTCACACTGGGCGGGCTCAGCCTCGACGCTTCGGGCCACCCGGGCAAGCGTCACCCCACGGTTTGCGACGGCGTGGCGATCGGCGCCGGGGCGCAGGTGCTGGGGCCAATCACCGTCGGCGCCGGGGCGCGCATCGGCGCCAACGCGGTGGTGGTGGCCGATGTGCCGCCGGGCGCGAGCGTGGTCGGCATCCCGGCCCGGCCGCCGCAGGAGCGCCGCGTCATGCCGGCGCGGCCCTCCACGGGCTTTTCGCCGGGCTACGGCCTGAACGAGCGGCCTTGCGACCCGGTGGGCGAGGAACTGGCCGTGCTGCGCGCCGAAGTGGCAAGCCTGCGGGCCGAGATGGCGGAGCTGCGCCGCCGGAGCGTGGGCGTGCCGGTGGCGGAGTGACGGGGAGGGGCGGCGCTACGGCGTGGTGCCTTGCCTCCTCACCAGCTTGTCCATGTCCGCGTCGTGAGTTTCGGACGTTTATTTCACGAACAGGTCGCTGATATCGTCCAAGGCCACTGCTCCGATTGATGAATAAATCGGGCCTGTTCGTCGGCAGCCTCTACTTGCTTGGTGCTCTCGGCAATCTTTGGGGGACCGAAGGTCGTCATCCTGGCTGGATGCTCATGGCAGCGGCGGTGATTTTGATCGTCTTCGGCGTCAACACATCTGGCGGCTGAGGCGACCAGACTTGGTTCGCCTTCCCTTTCCTCGAACGGCCCGGGTGCCTAAGTCACCCGCTTCCGAACAGGGAGACGCCGCACATGGCAAGCATTCGCCGCACCGCGACCGCCGCTTGGCAGGGCACCGGCAAAGAGGGCACGGGCCAGCTCACCACGCAGAGCGGCGTGCTGAAGGAGGCCCGCTACGGCTTCCAGACCCGCTTCGCCGACGGGCCGGGCACCAACCCGGAGGAGTTGATCGCCGCCTCCCACGCCGGCTGCTTCACCATGGCGCTGGCCTTCCAGCTTTCGGGCGCCGGGCACACGCCCGAAAGCCTGAACACCGAGGCGCGCGTGTCCATGGAGCAGGAGGGGAGCGGCTGGACCATCAAGGCCGTCGCCCTCAGCCTCCAGGCCAAGGTGCCGGGGTGCAGCCCGGAGGAATTCCAGAAGCTGGCCGCGGAAGCCAAGGCGAACTGCCCGGTTTCGCGCGTGCTGAACGCGGAAATCACCCTGGACGCCAAGCTGGGTTGAGAGGGCGGAACCGGGCCGGACCGCGTCGCGCGCACGGCCCGGTTCTTTTCGACGCGGCGGGCGCTCAGCTCTCCAGGGCGATGTTGTTGTCGCGGATCACCCGGCCCCACTTCTCGACTTCGGCTTCGAGGAAGCGCCGGCACCGCTCCGGGCCGCTCGCCACCACGTCCGCGCCCTGCTCCTCGATCCTGTTCCGCACCTCGGGTGCCGCCAGGGCGGTGGACACCGCTTCGGACATCCGCCGCAGGATCGGCTCCGGCGTGCCGGCGCGGCCGAGCAGGGCCCACCAGGTCGGCGCTTCGAAGCCGGGGAAGCCCTGCTGGGCGAAGCTCTTGACGTCTTGCAGGTGGCGGGACTCGCTCTCGGTCGACACGGCGAGCGGCCGGAAGGTGCCGGCGCGGATGTGCTGGTTGGCGGGCGGAATCGGCGTCATGAACAGCGGCACCTCGCCGGACAGCATGGCCTGCGCGGCGGGGCCGCCGCCCCGGTAAGGGACGTGCGTCAGCCTGAAGCCGCCGACCTGCTGCAACAGCGTGTTCGAGATGTGGGCCAGGGTGCCGACGCCGGCGGTGGCGTAGGGGATGGTGTTCGGCGCGCGCTTGGCCGCCGCGATCAGGTCGGGGAACGTGCGCCACGGCGCGTTCTGGCCCGCGACAAGCGTGAGCGGGGCGGTGGCCACCAAGCTGACCGGCGCGAAAGCCTCCATCAACCGGTAGGGCAGGCGCATGGTGGTCTGGTTGATGGCCTCCGTGTCGTAGGCCATCATCCAGGTGTAGACGTCGGCGGCCGCGCGGGCCGCTTCCGAGGCGCCGACGGAGCCCGACGCGCCGCCGCGGTTCTCGATCACCACCGGTTTGCCGAGCACCTCGGACAGCTTGGGCTGGAAAAGGCGGGTGATGACATCGGTGCTACCGCCCGGCGGCCAGGGCACGACCAAGCGGATCGGCCGCTCCGGCCAAGCAGCGTCTTGGGCGCGAAGTACGGAAGGCGCCGAAAGGCCAGCGGCGGTCAAAACGAGCAAATCGCGGCGGAGCATCAGAACCTCGGCGAAATGAACGCCGAGACCATGCCTGTGACAAACATGCCGCGTCAACTTAAGGGTGATGAAAAGCGCGGCTATCTACTTCTACGTGGTGCTCGACGACCACGACGATCGCGGGGCGGGGCGCTGATCGCACCGCCCCGGACACTCAAACCTCCAAGAAGCTCCGCAGCCGCCGGCCGCGGGTGCCGTTCTGGAGCTTGCGGAGCGCCTTGGCCTCGATCTGCCGGATGCGCTCGCGCGTCACGTTGAAGGTGCGGCCCACCTCCTCCAGCGTGTGGTCGGTGTTCATGCCGATGCCGAAGCGCATCCGCAGGATGCGCTCCTCGCGCGGCGTGAGGTCGGCCAGCACCTTGGAAGCCGCTTCGCGCAAGTTGGTCTGCGCCACGGCGTCGAAGGGCATCACCGCGGCGCGGTCCTCGATCAGGTCGCCGAGGCGGCCCTCTTCCTCGTCGCCGATCGGCGCCTCCAGGCTGACCGGCTCACGCACCAGACGCTGCACCGTCCGCACCTTGTCGAGCGGCATCCCGAGCTTCTCGGCCAGCTCCTCCGGCGTCGGCTCGCGGCCGCTTTCCTGCGCCAGGCGGCGGCCGATGCGCGCCACCTTCACCACCGTTTCCGTCATGTGGACGGGCACGCGGATGGTGCGCGCTTGGTCGGCGATGGAGCGGGTGATGGCCTGCCGGATCCACCACGTCGCGTAGGTGGAGAACTTGAAGCCGCGGCGCCAGTCGAACTTATCGACCGCCCGCATCAGGCCGATGTTGCCCTCCTGGATCAGGTCGCCGAACATCAGGCCGCGGTTGCGGTACTTCTTGGCGATGTGGACGACCAAGCGCAGGTTGGCGCGCGTCATCTCCTCCTTGGCGCGGCGCATCTCGCGCTCGCCGCGGCTGACCTCGGTGTGGACGCGTCGCAGCTCCGGCGCCGGCAGGCCGGCGTCGCTTTCCAGCTTGGCGATGTCGCCGCGCAACTCGTCCAGCCCGCTCCGCAGCGCGGACAGGCGGGAGGCCGACTGGCGGCGCACCTTGCCGGCGGCCTTCAGCACGCGCTCCACCGCGTCCTCGCCGCCGTCCCACAACGACAGGAACTCCTCCCGCCCGAGCTGGGCGGCGAGCGCGAGGCGCAGCGCCTTGCCGTCCAGCGCCACCAGCCGGCGGTTGGCGGCGCGCAGGTTGCCCACCAGCTCCTCGGTGCGGGCCGGGCGCAGGCGCAAGTCCTTGACGAGGCGGGCCAGCTCCTGGCGGCCGGCGTGGCGGGCCGCGGTGTTCTTGAGCCGGCGCAGCTTCTTGCCGGCCTCCAGCGCGGCGCCGAAGGCGGCGAGCGTTTCGGGCTTCAGCCGCTCTTCCAACGTGGTGTGCGGCGCGTCCGGGGCGGCGGCCTCGCCCTCGTCGTCGTCGCGGCCGGCGGGGGCGTCGGCGGCCATCGCCTCCAACTCGATCACCTCGCGCAGCGGCAGGCGGCCCTGGGCCACGGCGTCGCGCCACGCGGACAGGGTGCCGAGCGTCATCGGGCTCTCGCCCAGCGCCGCCAGCATGGTGTCGCGCCCGGCCTCGATGCGCTGCGCGACGGCGATCTCGCCTTCGCGCGTCAGCAGCGCGGCGTTGCCCATCTCGCGGAGGAAGATGCGGACCGGGTCGTCCGTGCGGCCGAGCAGGGCGGTGTCCACCGCGGTGGCGGTGGTTTCGTCCTCCTCCTCGACGCGCGCGACGGACGCGGCGGCGTTGGGCACTTCCTCGTCGGCGACCTGGTCGCGCTCGGCCTCGATCACGTCGATGCTGAGCTCTTCCAGGACGGCAGAGCCCTCGTCGATGTCCTCTTGGGAGACTTGGCCAGGCGGCAGCGCCGCCTCGAATTCGTCGCGGGTCACGCGCCCACGGGCACGGCCCCGCGCGAGCAGCTCCGCGAAGGCCGGCCAGCGCATCTCCAGGGACAACGCCTCCGTATCCCCGGCCCGATCCGTGGCTCCATACGCGAACATACCATCCATTCGCTGACCCGCTCCCGATGCTTGGCCCGGATTCCGGACGCGCCCGATCCCACCGCCGCGACGCCGAAAAGCCCGCGGAAGCGGGCTCGCCGGGTCCGACCGGAGGAGGGAGGGCGCGCCGCCGGGCGCGTCATCCCGTATTAATAAACCTTCACAGCCTCGCCGGACACCCACTTTCCGTGTTCCGAACGCGGTTTGTTGGTCGTTCTTAGATAGTTAGGACGGCACGCGGCTTCTGCAACCCTAGGTGGCCGGTTTCCGGCAGGGAAAGCCGGACCCGCTCCTGACGGCAGAACCCTGACGCACCATTTAAGAGCAAAGCGCAGGAGGCGGGCATGGGTTCTGAGAACGCGAGGCGGAACGAGACGGCGACCTTGGGTGGCGGGTGCTTCTGGTGCCTGGACGCGGTCTATCGCGGTTTGAAGGGCGTCAACCGGGCGGTGTCGGGCTACGCCGGCGGGCACGTCCCCAACCCGACTTACGAGCAGGTCTGCGGCAAGGGCACCGGCCACGCCGAGGTGGTGCAGGTGGAGTTCGACCCGGCGGAGATCGAGTTCGCCGACATCCTGCGGGTGTTCTTCACCATCCACGACCCGACCACGAAGGACCGGCAGGGCGCGGACGTGGGGCCGCAGTACCGTTCGGTCATTTTCTTCCACTCGGAGGAGCAGAAGCGGGTCGCGGAAGCGGTGATGGCCGAGGTCGCCGCCGCGGGCGTGTGGGACGGGAAGCTGGTGACGGAACTCGCGCCCGCCCCCGAGTTCTACCCGGCCGAGCCGGAACACCAGGACTACTTCGCGCGAAACCCTTGGAGCGGCTACTGCCGCGCCGTGGTGGCGCCCAAGGTGCAGAAGTTCCGCAAGACCTTCGCCGACCGCGTGAAGCGGCCGGCGGCCTGAAGAACGAGGGGACCGAACGCATGGCTTTCTTCAAGCGCGAGACCGCCGCGCCCACCGAGACCTACGAGGTGCAGAAGCCGGACGCCGAATGGCGCGCCGAGTTGTCGCCCGAGCAATTCCGCGTGCTGCGCGGGCACGGCACGGAGCGGCCCGGCTCTAGCCCGCTCAACGCCGAGAAGCGCCCCGGCACCTTCCTGTGCGCCGGCTGTGGCGAGGCGCTGTTCGACGCCGGCACCAAGTTCGAGAGCGGCACCGGCTGGCCGTCCTTCTGGGCGCCCATCGAGGGCGGGGTCGGCACCCAGACCGACCGCAGCCTGTTCATGACGCGCACGGAGGTGCATTGCGCGCGCTGCGGCGGGCACCTCGGCCACGTCTTTCCGGACGGGCCGAAGCCCACCGGCCAACGCTACTGCATGAACGGCGTGGCGATGCGCTTCGAGCCCAAGGAGGGCTGACCGCGTGAGCGCCGACGCCGGGCGCGGGGCCGGGGCGTTCCCGGTCTCCGCCGGCGTGCTGTTCGGCCTGGGCCTGGGCGGGTTCTTCGACGGCATCGTGCTGCACCAGGTGCTGCAATGGCACCACATGCTCACCAGCGTCGGCTATCCCGCCGACAGCGTGGCCAACATCGAGGTCAACACCCTCGCCGACGGCCTCTTCCACGCCAGCACCTACGCCTTCGTCGCGGCGGGCCTCGCCGTGCTGTGGCGGAGCGCGCGGCGGACGCACCTGCGCTGGTCCGGCAAGCTGCTGGCGGGCACGCTGCTGATGGGTTTCGGCCTGTTCAACGTGGTCGAGGGCGTCGTTGACCACCACCTGCTCGGCATCCACCACGTCAACGAGACGGTGCCGCGCGGGCAGTGGATCTATTGGGACATCGGGTTCCTGATCTGGGGCGCGGCGATGCTCGTCGGCGGGTGGTTCCTGCTGCGGGCGGGGCGGCGCGAGTCGCTCGGCGAGGCCGCGCCGATGGCGCCTGGGCATCGCTGAACGGCGGTTCTAGCCTGCGCCGGTGTCACCACCACCGGCGAGGGGGCCTGAAACCGATGCTGCCGTCCCAGCGGGCGTTGTTCGATCTGCCGCGCGAGATTTGTTATCTGAACGCCGCCGGTTGGAGCCCGCTGCCGCTCGCCGTGCAGGAGGCCGGGCGCGCGGGCGTCGCGCGCAAGGGCCGGCCGTGGGAACTCGCCCCGGACTTCGCGGCCGCGCAGCATGAACGGGCCCGCGCGGCCGCGGCGCGGCTGATCGGCGCCGACCCGGACGACGTCGCCCTGATCCCCTCCGTGGGCTACGGGGTCGCCACGGCGGGCAAGGCGCTCGGGCCGCTCGCCGCCGGCTCGCGCGTGCTGGTGCTGGAGGACGACCACTCCTCGCCCGTGCTGGAGTGGGTGACGCGCGCCCCGGCGGAGGGCTTCGCCGTGGAAACCGTGCGGCGGCCCGGGGACGGCGACTGGGCCGCGGCGCTGCTGGAGGCGATCGAGCGGCCCGGCGCCCCGCCGGTGGCGGTCGCTTCCGTGTCCTCCGTGCATTGGTCCGATGGCGGGGCGCTGGCGCTGGACGCCGTTGCCCAGTTATTGCGCGCGCGAGGGGCGGCGCTGGTGGTGGACGCGACGCACGGCGTCGGCGTGGTGCGGACGGACGTCGCGGCGCTCGACCCCGACTTCCTCGTGTTCCCCACTTATAAGTGGACACTCGGCCCCTACGGCCGCGCCTTCCTCTACGTGGCGAAGCGCCGGCAAGCGGAGGGCGTGCCGCTGGAACAGACGAGCCACGGGCGGCGCGGGGTCGCCGCCGACCGCGTGCCCTACCTCCGCGACCTGTCCTTCGCGCCCGGCGCGCGCCGCTTCGACATGGGCGAGCGCGACCACTTCATCTCGCTGGAGATGGCCGCCGTGGGCATGGAGATGATGGCGGGGTGGGGCGCCGACGCGGTCGCGGAGCGGCTGCGGGCGCTGACGGACCGCATGGCCGAGGGGCTGCGCGGCGCGGCGGGGGGCGTGCGGGTCGCGGGCGCGCGGACGCGGGCGCCGAACCTCCTGTGCCTGGAGTTTCCGGACGGGATGCCCGGAGGATTGGTCGAACGGCTGGCGGCGGAGGGCGTCCACGTCGCGGCGCGCGTCGGCCGCGTCCGCGTCAGCCCGCACGTCTACAACGACGAGGAGGACGCGGACCGCTTCGTCGAGGCGCTCCGTCGGGCGGCGCGGTAGAAGCCGGCAGGGAAGGCGGCGAGGTCCGCTGCGGCGCGACGGCGGGCGGGCTCGCCGAGGTTCCCGGCGGGCCGGCTCTTTCGCCGGTCCACAACAGCCCCCAGCAACCCGCCGGATGTTCGGGTGTTCCTCCCGCCGTCTTCGCGGTTCTCGCCCCGTCGCGCCGGCGGGGAGAACGCCGCCGTGGCGGTCGGGCGCCGCGGCAGGGAGCCAGGACGCGAAACGCGCCAGAACTTCTCGGCTGGCCATCGGGGGCGGCCGGAGCACCAAAGGAGAGCAGCATGGCGACCGGAACCGGCGAGCGATCGCCCGTCAACGTGACCCACCACCTGAAGGGCATCGACTTCCCCGCCGAGAAGGAGGATCTCGTCGAGCAAGCCAAGGGCAATGGCGCGCCGTCCGAGGTGATGGAGAAGATCGAGGCCATGCCGGACCAGACCTACGAGACCATGGCGGACGTCATGAAGGGGTTCGGCCAGACGAGCTGACCGCCGGCGAGGCCGCGCGCCAGGAGCCGGCCCGCCTGAAACGCGGAGCGTCCCGCCGACGGGCGGGACGCTTCCTTATCTTTGGTCGCTTACTTGGCCGTTCGCGCGGAGTGGGCCGAATGGTGCAGTGCCGTTTCCTGTCAGGCATTGCCGTGCGTGCAGAACCCGGCGGCTGGACGATCTTGGTTGAGGAAGGAAGGTGGCATGGCGAGTGATCGAAATGCCGGCGCGGGCGGGTGCGGCGGATCGGGTGGCGCCTCTGGGGGCCCGGCAAGCCCGGCAAATCCGGCAAGCCTGGGGCCGGCAGAACCGGGGATTCGGACGCCTGACCTGTGCGGGTGAGACGCGGAAGGTCGAGCAACGCGTCCGCGAGGCCGAAGCAGGCCTCAGTGCCGCGTTGGGCCGATTGGCGGACACGGACGACCTGAGCGCCTGAAACTCGCCGTCCTCCGAGGCGTGCGCAGCCTTCCAGCACCTCGGCGGCGAACCGCCGCTCTACCCCTGCGGGGGCCGCGTCGCCTTCGGCTCGGCCGAGTTCGCCGCCCGCTTCCGTGCGGCGCCCTGGACGGCGACCCTTTCCCAGGGAATGCCGCGCAACGAGGTCGTGGCGCAGTTCTGCGAAAGCCTCGGGCACGCCGCTGATCGGCCCCATGGGGTGGTTCGCGACGGATGTTAGTGTCGCGTTGGCGCGGACGCCAAGGGTCGGGGTGACCCGGACGACCGCGCGGCGAAGGCTGGCACGAACACCTCGGGTGCGGGCGGCCTGAAGCCGAGCGAGGCGTGCGGGCGTACGCCGTTGTACAACTCGACGGCTGAACGCCCACAAGACCACGGAACGGACGCTCTTGTACCCGTGGCATCCCTGGAGCGGCCTCTCCGTCCACGTCCATGAGGCGGCCGAAAGAGGGAACGCGACCGCGTTGCGGTGCAGCCTCGCCGGGGACGCCGGCCGATGCCTCGAAGTGCCGGCCTGGATGTTCGAGCGGGAGGCCTGCGTACTCCTGGTCGTGGCGTCCAGACCGCGGGTCGGCGTTGGCGCGCTTTCCGCCTTGCGGCGGCTGCTGGCGGAGGCGTCAGGCTCCGGGCCGACCGGTGCTTCGGCCTCGGCCGCGGCGGGAGAATCCCCCGACCGGAATCGGGGAGAGGTCCATGCGACGCCGCCGAGACCGCCGACGGGAGACACCGGGGCGCCGAGTTCCGCAACCCGATCTGTTCGCCCCGCCTCCCGTGGCGGGCCGCCCGGGCACGGCGGTCTGGCGGGCGCTGCCCGAGGGGACGCGGCGGACGCTCACCGGCTTGCTGGCGCGCCTGCTGCTGGAGCACGGAGGCGACGCGCGGCGCGCCGGAGGTCGCCATGACCGCTGAAAAGGTTCAGCCGCACCACTTGGCGCGCAAGGCGATCGTCTACGTGCGCCAGTCCTCGGCGCACCGAGTCCTGCACAACCCGGAAAGCCGCGCGCTGCAGTACGCCATGCGCGACCGGCTCGCAGCCCTCGGCTGGTCCGAGGTCGAGGTCGTGGACGACGATCTGGGGCGCTCCGCCGCCGGCGGCGTGGCCCGCGCCGGCTTCGAGCGGATGGTCGCCGAGGTCTGCCTGGGCAAGGTGGGCGCGGTGGCGGCGCGGGAAGTGTCGCGCTTCGCCCGCAACAGCCGCGACTGGCAGCAGCTCATCGAGATGTGCCGGGTTGTCGACACGGTGCTGGTGGACGGCGAGGCGGTCTACGCGCCGCGGGACGGCAACGACCGGCTCCTGCTCGGGCTCAAGTGCAGCCTGAACGAGTACGAGCTCGACCTGCTGCGGCAGCGCTCGCTGTCGGCGCGCCACGCCAAGGCGCAACGGGGCCAGCTGGTGGTCGCCGCCCCGGTCGGCTTCGTCAGGGACGGCGACCGATTGGAGAAGGATCCGGACCGGCGGGTGCAGGAGGCGATCCGGCTGGTGTTCGACAAGGTGGCCGAGCTCGGCAGCGCCCGCCAGGCGCTACTGTGGTTCCACGAGCACGGCCTCGACCTGCCGACGCGGCGCGGCGGCGGCGAGATCGCCTGGCGCCGGCCCTGCTACGGCCGCATCCACCGCAGACTGACGATCCGGCGCTTCTACTGCCGGCGGCCCGATCGCCCGCGGCGCACCTTCGCCGAGCGGTTCCCGCATCCGCTTCGCCGCTACGCCCATCGGACGCGGCGCCTTTCGGAGGCCCATGCCCGGACTGGGTTGGCGCGCGGCGGCCAGCCCGCCGCCCGACTGCTGTTCCACCTGGCCATGCCGGCGAGCGTCACGACCCTGCTGCGGGCGATCCGGGATCTGCCGCTGCCGAGCGGAACCAAGCCGCACGTCGTCGGCGTCGACGACTGGGCCCTGCGCAAGGGCCGGACCTACGGCACGATCGTGATCGATCTCGAACGCCGTCGCCCCATCGACCTGCTGCCGGACCGCTCGGCCGCGACGCTGGCGATCTGGCTCCGGCGCGAGCCGCAGATCCGGATCGTTGCGCGCGACCGCTCGACCGAGTGCGCCCGCGGCGCGACATCGGGGGCGCCGACCGCCGTGCAGGTCGCCGACCGTTGGCACCTCCTGCTCAACACCCGCCAGATGATCGAGCGCTGGCTCGCTCGCGTCCACCCGCGCCTGAAGCGGCTGCCGCCAGTCGTGGCGCCGGCGCCGTCGATCCGGCGGACACACGAGGCCCGACATCGCCGTGGCCAACATCTCCCGCCGCCAGGTGAACAGCAGTCCGGTCCCGATGCCGT
>CADCTL010000079.1 GCA_902805625.1 uncultured Acetobacteraceae bacterium | reverse complement strand
CGAAGACGCCGGGGCCGGAGAGCAGCAGGCGCGCCCCGCCCGGTTCTGCGGCCTGGAAGGCCGCTTTGAAGGTGGCGACGGCCTCGCGCTGGGCTTCCGCGTCCAGCCCGGCGCCGCGGGTGCGCGCGACCAGCAGCGCGCGGGGCGGGTCGCTGCCGGCGGCGAACCAGGCGCCGTTCCGCGCTTCGACGCGGCTTTCCGCCAGCCATACCTGGGCGAGTCCGAGGAAGGCACCGGTGGGGTCGGCGAAGCCGAAGCGCGCCAGCAGCGGCGAGGCGGCGGAGCGCAGGCCGTCGAGCAGGGCTTCCAGCTTCGCCCGGAGCGCCGGGGCTTCGAAGCTTTCGGGTCGCGTTTCCGGGGAAAGCAGGTAGCGGTGGCGGAAGAGCAGCGCCTGCTCGGCCTCGCCGAGGCCGGTGGTGCCGTCGCCCACGAAGGAGAAGCGGTCGGAGGCTCGGAGCGCGGCACCGGTGGCGCGGGAGAGCCTGGCCAGTTCCTCGGGCGGCGCACCTTCGATGCCGGCGAGCAGCAGGCTGGACGCGGTGCCTGAGCGCAACTCGTTCACCAGAAACTCGCTCGCGCGGGTGTGGCCGGGCGGCAGGAACTCGGCCAAGCCGGTCTTCACCTCGACGAGGGCGGCGAGCGCGCCGCCGAGGGCGGCGAGCAACGGGAGCGCCGCCAGCAGCGGGGCGGCGTTTCGACCGGGGAGGCGCATGGATCGCTGAGCGCCCTAAGATCCGGAGCCGATCGGGATGCGGGTGCTGCGGAGCCGCCTTACCACCGTACTCCCTTACTTTCCCGGTCTTCAGGTGGCAACCGCGCTGAGCCGCTCGGCACCGGTCCGGGCGTTGCCGCGCTCGCCGGAGCAGGGGGCCGGAGGCGGCGAGCGGAACCAAGCCGAGCGCACGGAGGGTCGAACGGTCCGTGTTGCGGCGCTCGGCTGGTTGGATGGCGACCGCCCCCGGCGCGGCGACTAAGATTTCGTTTTTATCGAACAAGCGCGAGTGTATACCCTCTTCATGCACGTTAAAGTTGATTCATGGGGTGCTAGCATGGGAAGCATGACAAGGGAGCAGTCCGGCGCGCCGAAGACCACGCACAGCGAGAGCGATTGGCGGCCGCGGCGGCACCGTCGGTGCCGGATGTTCAAAGCCGCTCATGTCATCCTGGACGATGCGGCCCACGATTGCGTGCTGCTGGACGTTTCGGCCGGCGGCGCCCAGGTGTACCTCGTTGCACGCGTCGAACTGCCTGACCTCGTGACCTTGTTGCTGCCCGGCGGCGAAAGCCGTGCCATGCGGCGCTGCTGGCAACGGGGGTCGCACATCGGGTTCGAGGCCTTGGGGGACGCCGTTTCGGCGTCCTGAGCAGAGGCGCGGCGGCCGCCCGTCGCACGGTACCCGGCGGGCGGCAGAGGGGCGCGAGACCACGAAGCCGGGCACGGCGGGATGCTCCCCGCGAGTCTCGGGCGGCGGTGTCCGCCGCGGTTGTTCAGCCTGTGCGCTGGGCTTTTCCGCGCTCATCGGCTCACCGTCAGGCAACGTCCACTGCGCGATCTTCTGCGAAAAGGTGACGGGGCGGCGCGATCGAGCGGGCGTCCACTGCGGGATCGCCAACTGCGCGGGGGCTTTGGCCGCGGAGGCCAGCGGTGCGGCTGGACTCCCCCAATTGTAACCGGGGCGCGTATTACGTGAAGGGTATTACTCTCATTGATGTGAATAATCCGTGCATGCGCGTGAATTTTCACACGCTTTGGTTGTATGCCTAAGGGCGCCGCGGACGTTCCGCACCTCGCACCAGGGAAAACAATGGCCTATCTCACCGGTACTCGCGACGACGACCGCGTCCAAGGCACGCGGGAGGCCGACGTCGTTTTCAGCTTCGGCGGCGACGACATCATCTCCACCTACGGCCAGCCGGAAGGCGGTGGCCGCTTCGCCGCCTACCGCGCCCAGATCGCCGACAGGGCAGACTTCGTGTTCGCCGGCGACGGCGACGACCGCATCGACGCGGGGGGCGGAGCCGACACCGTCTACGGCGGCGACGGGGATGACACCATCACGGGAGGCGCCGGTGCCGACGCGCTCAGCGGCGGTTCCGGCGACGACGTTTTCGTTTTCGGTTGGCTGGGCGGGTCGTCCCCGGAGCAGGACAGTCGCAGCGGCCGAGCCGCACGGGACGTGATCCTGGACTTCGAATCGGGCGGCGACATCCTCGACCTGTCCGGTTACGAGAACGGCTCCGCGCCCGGCGCGGTTTGGATCGGCACGGATCGGCCTGACAATATCCAAGAGCTGCAGGTCGGCTACCGCTTCGAAGGCGGACGGACCATCGTGCAGTTCTACGCGCCGGTTGGGGAGAACTCCGGAAGGTCGTCCCGCCCCACGGGCGAGATCGAGCTCCTGGGCTTCCACCAGCTCACGGAAGGCGACTTCATCTTGTGACACGTTGCCGACCTTTGGCCTAGGTCCGCGGCGCAGGACACGCCAGCGCCGCTCCCGCCATTAGGTTGTGCGGGGAGCGGTGCCGGGCTCAGGACACCGGAAAGCGCGGTCAAGCAACTCGCAAAGGACTGTGGCGTGAGTTCGAACAGCGACCGTCCGAGCCGGTCCAGGCCGGGCGTGTTTCGGTGCTGGTTGGCTCCTCCGCTTCCGGCCGTAAGCATTGAGCGTCATGACCCGGGCTGGATGCGGAGGCGGGTCACCCCGCCGCCGCCCTCGGTGTCCACGGCCAGGATTTGCGCCCCTCGGCCGGACAGGAGGATGCGCTGGACGGCCGCGCGCACGCGGTTGGAGAGCGGCGTCAGCGCCATCCGCCAGTCCGCGCCCGGCGCCCCTTCGAAGCCGACTTCGTAGTGGCGGGACAAGGCGGGCAGATCGCCGGCCAGGGTGGCGCGGACGGCTTCCACCAGGGCGCGCATCTCGGGCTGGTCGTCCAGGCCGAATTCGCGCCGGATGTTGCGGTCCGCGCGCTCGTAGACCATGCGGTTGCCCTCGACGCGGAGGCGCTCGTCTATGGGCGCGGTGGTGTGCTTCTCCAGCCGGTCCGGGGCTTGCCAGCGCAGCACGCCGCTGCTCGGCAGAGGCAGATCGAGTTCCGGGATCGCCCGTTCTTCCGTGAAGGCGTCGCGCCGCTCCGGCACGGCCCGCATCGCGCGCATCAGCACTTCGACCGGCGCGGGCTGCGCGCCGGCGGGGTGGGGAACGCGGCAAAGGCCGAGAAGAAGGAGAACGGCGCGGCGGGGCGCCCTCACCGCGCCTCTTCCCAGAAATCGTGGAAGTTGAACCAGTTGTAGGGGTGGGCGCGGCAGTTCTCTTCCAGCCGCGCGGCGTAGCGGGCCGCGCGCTCCCGGGCGGTGGCGTCCCGGTTGCCGCGACCCGGCGATCCGGGATCGGCGAAAGGCTCGAACCGGACGAGGTAGCGCCGCGGCCCTTGCCAGATGCCGAAGGCGAGCATCACCGGCGCGCCGAGCATCCCCGCCAGCAGGTGCGGCCCGAGCGGCAACGGCGCCGGTTCGGCGAGGAAGGGGATGCGCGCCACTCGCTCGCCGTGCGGGCGGCGGTCGGCGAGCAGCCCGACCATGCCGCCGCGGGCGAGGACCTCGTGGACGCGGAGCATCGCGTCCGCCGTCCCGAGCGGGATGACCGCCTCCGCGTGGCGCGGGCCGCCGAAGGCCGTCACCAGGGCCTGCACGCGGCGGGCGTTGGCTTCGTGCATCAGCACCGCCAGCTCCACCGGGGAGCCGGCGTCGGCCACCGCGCGGAGGGCCTCGAAGCTGCCGAAATGGGCGCCGAGCAGCAGGCAGCCGCGGCCTTCCGCGAGCGTGGCCTTGAGCGCGTCCAGGCCCTCGACCTCGATCCGGTACTTCTCCGTCCGTCCGGAGGTGAGGAACACGCGGTCGAGGATGGTGGAGGAAAAGGCGAACCAGAGGCGGAACAGGTCGAGGGCGCCCGGCGCGCGCCCCAGGGCGCGGCGGAGGTAGGCGCGGGCGTGGCCGCGCTGCCGCGGCGAGGAGGCGAGGAAGTAGCCGGCGATCGGGTACAGCAGCAGGTGCCCCGCCCGCCAGCCGAGCCGGCGCAATATCCAAAGCATGAGGCGCAGGGCGCCGTCCGTGCCGCGCTCCGGAGTTTTGGTCCAGGAGTGGTCCGCCGCCGGTAGGTCAGCCGTCGCGCTCCGCTGGCCCGTCGCGGCGGGGGATGCAGGGAGGTGGCTGGGTCTGCTCAGCGCCGTCACGCGACGCTCTCCTGGGCCTCGAACTCGCCGGTGAGGACGACGGCACCGCGGCAACGGCAGGAGAACACGAGGCGGTTTCCCGCGCGTTCCTCGAACGCCACCTCCACCTCCTCGCCCGGTCCGACCGGCGCCGCGAACTTGGCGCGCAGGAGCTTCGCCGGATTGGTGGCCGCCAGGGCGAACACGGCGTCGAGGAGGACGACGCCGGGCACCACCGGATGGCCGGGGAAGTGGCCGGGCAGGGAAGGGTGGTCGGGCGGCACGGCGAACCGGCCCGTCCTGGCCGCCGCCGCGGGGGAGGCGCCCGTCATCGGGCGACCGCGGCGCGGCGCAGTTCGAGCAGCGCCCGGCGCGGCAGCTTGCCGAGCCCGTCGCGCGGCAGGGCCGGCACCAGCACCACCGGGCGCGGCAGGAAGATCGCTTCGGTCCGGCCGCGCAGCGCCGAGAGGATGTCCTCGGCGGTACGGCCAGGCGCCACCACGAAGGCCGAGAGGCGGGCCGCCGGATTGCTTTCCAGGTCGTCGGGCGCGAGGAACACGCCGTCCTCCACCCCGTCCACGGCGAGCAGCAGGCGGTTCAACTCCGCCAGCGAGGCGCGGCGACCGCCGAGCTTCACCACGTCCGACTCCCGGCCGAGCAGGCGGAAGCGCCCCGCCGCCGTCGGCTCCAGCGCGTCGGCCAGCGGCACCGGCCCGAGCCCCGCGACCGTCACCCCGCCGGGGTGGAGCGACACGCCGCGGTAGGGCAGCCAATCGGGGTCGTCCACCGTGCGGCGGCTGGCCATGGAGCCGGCTTCGGTGGCGCCGTAGATCTCCAGCACCGGCGCGTCCCAGGCGCGTTCCACCGCCTCGGCCAGCGCGGGGGAAAGGGGCGCGGTGGCGGAGATGATCGCGGCCAGCGGCGGCGGCGCGGTCCCGGCCGCGAGGAGGGCGCGGAGCTGCAACGGCGTTGTCACCAGCACCCGGCGCGCGGGGACGGCGGCGAGGGCTTCCGCCACGTCGGACGGGTAGAAGGTCTCGCCCGCCACCTGGGCCGCCGCCGAGTGGAGCGGCAGCATGAGGGTGGTCTCGAAGCCGTACATGTGCTGCGGCGGCACGGTGGCGACCACCGCGGCGGGCGGACCGTCCGATGCGCGCAGGGCGAAGCGCTCGGCGGCGGCTTCGGCGCCGGACACCAGGGCGCCCCAGGGTTTGGCGTGCGCCGCCGGCTCGCCGGTGGAGCCGGAGGTGAAGGCGATCGCCGCGACCTGCTCGGCCGGGATCAGCGGGGCCGGGGCGGTTTCGCCCTCGGCGGCGGGCGGGGAAGCGCTGTCCGGCCGCAGCACCGGCAGGGCGGTGTCCACCGGCCCGTCGGCGACCACGTGGGCGTGCGGAAAGCGGGCGGCGAGGGCGCGCAGCCGCTGCGGCGCCCGGTCGGCGCAGAGCAGCGTCACCTGCCCCCGCGACAGGGCGGCGGTGAAGCCGAGCAGGGCGCGGTAGCGGTCTGTGCAGAGATTGATGGCGTAGGGGCGATCCGGGAGGCGCGCCGCCAGGGCGGCCACCTCCGCCAGGAAGCGGCCCACGGTGATCGCCCGTCCGCCGCGCCAGCACAGCACGTCCGACGCGGGGCGGGCGGTGAGCGGGAGGCGGCAGCCTTCAGGTCCGGTCATGCCCGGCTCAACCGGCGGCATGGGCGAGGCGGACGGCGCGCAAGGTGCGCCGCAGGGTCGCCCGGCCGTGGTGCGGGAAGCGGAGGCTGCGCACGGCGTGCTCGCCCAGGAACAACGCGCCCCCGACCAGGGCCTCCACGGCCAGCACGGCGGATGGCTGCCAGTACCCGGCGAGGGCCGCCGCCTGCGCCGCGGCGAAGCCGGCGAGCAGCACCGCCCAGAGTAGGGTGAGGCCGCGGGTGTACGCGGCGCAGTCCGGCGGCAGGTGCCCGAAGTCGAAGCGGGTGTAGCGGCTGATCAGGGGTTCGCGTCCCGGCAGGAGAGTGGCGGCGAAGCCGTGGCAGGCCAGGAGGTTGGCGAGCACTCCGAAGGCGGCCTGGAACGGCTCGCGCTCCCAGGGCAGGAGCAGGGCGCACAGGAGGAGAGCCGCGGCCGAGATCGCCAGCCGCGCACCGCCCGCCCGCCACGCGCGCCGCAGTGGCTGCGCGGGCGGCAGGCCGTGGGCCGGCGGGGAAGCGGGGTCGGCGCCCGGCCTCATCGGCTCAGCGCGCCCGGTGCTTCTCGATGTGCGCCGTGAGGGTGCGGAGCGAGGAGAAGATGCGGTGGTTGCGCTCGTCGTCGGAGCGGAGCTGCACCCCGTAGGCCTTGGAGATGGCGAGGGCGAGTTCCAGCGCGTCGATGGAGTCCAAGCCGAGCCCGGCGCCGAAGAGCGGCTCATCCGGCGGGATGTCCTCGGGCCGGGTTTCCAACGACAAGGCCGAGACGATGAGGCTCGCCACCTCCATCTCTCCGGGCAGGAGCGCTGTGGGCGTCTCGATGTCGGTGGACATGGGGTTGGACTCGACCTTGATCCCTGCCGGCCGACGCATCCGGTCGCGTCAGCCGAGCTATGTGCTCAGGTTCAAGATACCAAACGCTTCTCTCGACTGACAAGCGCGTGGTCACTGCCGAAGGAACGCACTGTCTCGGTTGCGGCGGCCCGGTGCGGCTTCGACGTGAGGACGCAGAACGGCACAACCAGGAAGAGGCCGAGCACGGCCGGCAGCAGCAGCAGCCCGGCAAAGGGCGAGCCCGCGAAGCCGAGCCCCAGCAGGGCCGCGCCGGCGAGGATGTGCGGCCAGAAGCGCCGGACCGCTTCCGGGGCGCCGACCCGCCGCGTCCGCCGCTCCTGCGGCGCCCAGCCGCTGCGGCGGCCGGTGGCGAGGCTCAGGATGGTGACCGTCTTGTCCACGGCCGCGATCGGCTCGAACAGGAAGGTGAAGAATAGCTCGCGCCCCATGCGGCGCAGCAGCTCCAGCCGGCCGACCTGCGCCACCCCGGCGGTGGCGGGGCGCAGCAGGGCTTCGGCGTAGCCGGCCAGCTTGGGCATGTGCAGCGAGACGTAGCAGGCCAGCAACAGCGCCAGGAGGAGGCCGCGCGGCGTGCCTTCGGCCCCGCCGCTCGCGGCGTTCAGCGCCGCGAGCGGCAGCATGGCGAGCCAGAGCGGGGCCAGCGCGTAGTGCAGCAGCGCTTGCAGCATCTGGAAACGGCCGAGGCGCCCGAGGTCCCGGCTCCGCAGCAGGAGGCGGTACTGCCAGTTGCCCGCCGCCCACCGGAGGTCGCGGTCGAGGAAGGCGATCAGGTGCGGCGGGTGGGTGTCGAGCGAGCCGCCGTCTTCCGGCACCACGCGCACCGCCCAGCCGGCGGCGTGCAGCCGGGCCGCTTCCACGTGGTCGTGCGACAGGATGGCCGAGCCGTCCGGGAGCGTCGGCAGGCGGCAGTGCTCCCGGAAGGGCGCGATGCGGATGAGGGCGTTGTGGCCCCAGAACGGCCCCTGCCGGTCCTGCCACCAGGCTTGGCCGGTGGCCCAGATGCGGGCGCCGTGGCGGTGGCCGAAGCCGAAGACGTCCTGGAAGGTGGACTCCGCCTTGTCGCCGGCGATGGTGGGCTGCACCAGGGCGCAGCCAGGCTCGGCTTCCATGATCCGCACCAGGCGGAGCACGGCTTCGGCGGTCATGCGGGAGTCGGCGTCCAGCAGCAGCAGCAGGTCGAAGCCTTCGGCGTGGCGGTCGAGGAAATCCATCACGTTGCCGGCCTTGTAGCCGGTGTTCGCTTCCCGGCGCCGGTAGCGCACCGCTCCCGGCGGGTGCCGGGCCGCGAAGGCGGCCGCGGCGTCCGCTTCCTCGTCCGCCGCCGGTCCGGCAGGCGTGTCGGACAGGATGACCACGGCGAAGCGGTCCGCGTGGCCCGTCGCCGCCAAGTCGCGCAACAGGTCTTCCAGCGGGGGGACCACCGCGGCCATGTCCTCGTCGCGGACGCAGATGGCGACCGCCGTGCGCGACGCGATGTGGGAGGCGGTGCCGCCGCCCTGCCTCCGCATCCCGGGGACCACGGCCGCGGAAGGGTCGGCGGCGAAGAGGCGGATCCCGAGCCCGATCAAGCCCGTGGCGGCGGACAGGCCGAGCCAGGGCGCGTTGGCCGCGAGGCAGACGAAGAGCATCGCTTCCCACACCGACCAGCCGCCCGGCGCCAGCACCGCCCAGGCGAGGCCGAGCAAGCCGGCCGCGACAAGCGCGACCAGTCCCGAGAACAACCATCGTCGCACGCTTCTATGATCCTCCCGTGTTCCGTGTTCTTCGTCAGGCTTGTAGCTGCGCGGCCGCTTCCGCGACCTTCGGCGGCGGGGATCGCAGGCGGCTTTCCCAGGCGAGGGCGGAGGACACGATGCGGTCGAGGTCGTCGAAGGCGGGGCGCCAGCCCAGCGCGTCCCGCACGCGGTCGGCGCGGGCGATCAAGGCCGGCGGGTCGCCGGGGCGGCGGGGCGCGAGGCGCGCCGGCACCCTGCGGCCGGACGCGCGCTCCACCGCGCGCAGCACCTCCAGCACGGAGTGGCCGCGCCCGTAGCCGCAGTTCAGGGTGAGGGAGCCGCCGCCCATCATCAGATGGCGCAGCGCCTCCACGTGGGCGCGGGCGAGGTCCGTCACGTGGATGTAGTCGCGCACGCCGGTGCCGTCCGGCGTGGGGTAGTCCGTGCCGAACACCTCCACGGCCCGGCGTTTCCCGAGCGCCGCTTCGCAGGCCACCTTGACCAGGTGGGTGGCGCCGGGGCGGCGCTGCCCGGCGCGGCCGGCGGGGTCGGCGCCGGCGACGTTGAAGTAGCGCAGCACCACGGTGGACAGGCCGTGCGCCATGCCGGCGTCGGCCAGCGCGCGCTCCGCCGCCAGCTTGCTCGCGCCGTAGGGGTTGATGGGGGCGCAGGGCGTGTCCTCGTCCACCAGCGGCGAGGCCGGCACGCCGTACACCGCGGCGGTGGAGGAGAAGACGAGGCGCCTGATCCCGGCGTCCACGCAGCCTTGCGCCAGGACCAGGGTGTTCGCCACGTTGTTGCGCCAGTAGTCGAGAGGCCGGGCCATGCTTTCCGGCACCACCAGGGACGCGGCGAAGTGCAGCACCGCGGACACGCGGTGGCGGCGGAACGCTTCCTTCAGCAGCGCCGCGTCGCCTGTGGAGCCCTGCACAAAGGGCACGCCCGCCGGCACGGCGTTCCGCACGCCGGTCGAAAGGTCGTCGAGCACCACGACCTCCACGCCGGCGTCGAGCAAGGCCAGCACGGCGTGGCTGCCGACGTAGCCGGCGCCTCCGGTGACGAGCACTCGGGTCACGCCACGACCTCCGGGCGGACCGCGGCGGCGGCGCTCCGCAGCGCCGCCACGATGCGCCGGGGCACCTCGGGGCTGGTGCATACGTAGGTGGGGCTGGGGTGCGGCATCTCCAGCAAGGGCAGGTCCGATCGCTCCGCGCGGAAGACCGGAGCCGCAGCCGCCGCCGCGCGCCCGGCGAGCACGCACACGCGCAAGGCCGGCAGCAGCGCGAGCAAGCCGGGCAGCAGCGCCAAACCCTTGCGGACCTCCGACGCGCGCGGCGCCCGGTTTCGCGCGCCCGGCGCGTGGATCACGAAGGGCACGGCGTTCCAAATCAGCAGGGCCTCGCGCGGCAGGCCAGCGTCGCGGAGGAAACGGCGGAGATTGCCGGCCGTCGGCGCCGGGTTGTCGCAGGACACGAAGCCGGTGCGCAGGATGGCAGGGCCGGGCGTTTCCAGGAGCAGCAGGCAGCGCGCGTGGACGCCGCCGTCGGCCGGGTCGGCGTCCGGCACCTCGTTCCCGGTGGCCTCGCGCAGGGACGCGGCGAAGGCGGCGAGCGGGCGCATGTGCGCTGCCGCGAGGCCGGCGCGGCGGGCTTCCACGGCCGCGGGATCGGCGAGGATCGTCATGCGGCGGCCGTTTCGGCGCGGCGGAACACCTCTTGCGGCCCCGCTTCGTCCAGCGCTCGCGCCAAGCCCTCCGGGCCGCCGAACTGGAAGCCGAGCTGCGTGGCGTAGGCGGCGCAGGCGTGGCGCTTGGCTTCCGCGCGGATCGGCCGCGCCTCTTCCGGCAGCGCCGCCATCATCCGCTCGAACGGGCGGGCCGGGTGCGTGTCGCGGCGGGAGAGGTAGGGGAAGTCTTGCCACCAAAGCACGGGGAATGCGGGGCGCAGCAGGTGCAGGGCGCGCACCGTTTGCACGTGGTCCACGTGGCCGCCAACGGCTTGCGGCGCGAGCAGCAGATCGGGGCGGCGCCCCGCGAGCAGCGGCTCCAGCGCGGCGGCGAGGTCGAGGTGCGCGGCGTCGTCGGAGCGCAGCGGGCCGAACAGCGCGGCGGCGGAGCCGTAGCCGCGGTGCGGCGCCTCGCGGAACGGCAGCCAGACCGGCCGCGCTTCGAGCCGACGGCACGCTTCGGCGTCCTCCGCGCGGCGGATCGCCATGTAGTCGGCTTCCGCGGGCAGGCCCTTGTCGGTTTGGCAGGCGAGGGCGAAGCCGGTCGGCGCTTCGACGGAGGCGGTGAAGAGGGTGGCGACGACCACCTCCCAACCTTCGGCGGCGAGCGCGGCGAGGGTGCCGCCGCAGGAGAAGGCGGCGTCGTCCAGGTGGGGCGACAGGGCGAGGGCGAGGGGCATGGGCGCTAGAGCAGGTGCGGCGCGGCGCGGAACCGGCACGACGGGTCGCGGGGCAGGACGGGGTCGAAGCCCGTGTTCGGCCGCGCGCCGCGGAGGCCGGCGTAGACGCCCATGATCCGCTCGGCCACGGCTTCCCAGGAGTACACGCGGCGGCACTCCTCCAACGCCGTTTCGGCCAAGCGGCGGCGGAGCGGGGCGTCCGTGGCGACGCGGCGCAAGGCCGCGGCGAGGGCGGGCACGTCGCCCGGCTCAACCATCAGGCCGTTCTCGCCGTCGCGCAGGCAGTCCATCACGCCCACCGCGCGGCAGGACACGACGGGCAGGCCGCTCGCCATGGCTTCGAGGATGGTGTTGGAGAAGCCCTCGGCGTAGGTGGGCGACACGAACACGTCGCCGCCGTGGTAGACGGCGGGCGCGGCGTCGTAGTCGGCGTAGCCGGTGAAGCGGACGGGGAGGCCGAGTCGGTCCGCCGCTTCCCGGCTCGCGTCGTAGTCCGGGCCGATGCCGGAGATGATGGCTTCGAAGCGCACGTCCTCGGCGCGCAGCAGCGCCAGGGCTTCGAGGAAGTCGAGCGCGCCTTTACGGCGGTCCACCCGGCCGTGGTAGAGCAGCCGCACCGGATCGGCGGCGCCGCCGGGCTCCCAGCCGGGGGCGGGGCGGAAGCGCTCCACCTCCACCGCGCCGGGCACGATGGTGAAGCGGTCGCGCGCCACGCCCAGGCGCTCCACGACCTCCTGCGCGAAGCTCTCGCAGCCGATCAGCAGCGCGTCCGCGTGGTTCAGCACGCGCAGCATGGCCTCGCGGTGGGTGCCGCAGCAGCTCCCGACCCAATGGCCGTCGCCGCCTTGGACCGAGACCACGGCGGGGATGCCCAATTCGCGCGCCGCCAGCAGCACGGCCCAGCCGTTCGGGTAGCCGTACTGGGCGTGCAGGATGTCGAAAGGCTTCTCGCGGTGCTCGGCCAGTATGGCGGAGAGCATGTCGTCCACGTCGCGCTCGAAGTCGGCGCCGCCCGGCCCGGTGAAGGCTTCTTCGCCGAGCGAGCGGCGGCCGATCACCTTCACGCCGGGCACGGGCGGGGGCGGGCCGCCGCCGTAGACGCGAGTGCCCGCCGGGTCGCCGCGGTACTGGCTCACCATGGTCACGTCATGGCCGGCATCCACCAAGTGGCGCAGCAGGTTCAGCGCGTAGACGCTCATGCCGCTGATCGCGGGGAAGAAGCGCCGGCTGCAGAACAGGATCCTCATCGGCGGCATTCGCGGAGATAACCGAGGGATCGCGGCACCATCGTGTCCGCGCGGTGGCTCTCGCGGGACAGCTCGACGCAGACGAGGCCGGGGAAGCCCACCGCTTCCAGCGCGTCCAGGCAGGCGGGGATGTCCATGTCGCCCTCGCCGAAGGGAAGGTGAGTGTGGTCGCCGCGGCGCATGTCCTCGATCGCGACCGTGCCGATGTTGGCGGCGAACTCGCGCACCGCCGCGGGCGGTTCGCGCTCGCCGGTGACGAGGCAGTGACCGAGGTCTAGCGCCAGGGTGAGGGCGGAGCGGTCGCGCGACAGGTCTTTCCAATCGTCGAGCGTTTCCACCAGCATGCCGGGCTCGGGCTCCAGCGCCGCGACCACGCCGCGCTGCTCCGCATGCTCCAGCACCCGCGCCACGCCTTCGCGCAACCACGCGGCCGCGACGTCGCGGTCGATCCCGGGCCGCGGCACGCCGGCCCAGAAGGACACCGCTTCGGCGCCCAGCGTCGCGCCTATGTCCAGGGCGCGGTTGAGGAAGGCTACGCGCCTCGCCCGCCCTTCGGGGCTTTCGGTCACGAGCGTCGGCTCGTGCTTCTGGCGCGGGTCGAGGAGGAAGCGCGCGCCGGTCTCGATGACGGCGCCCAGGCGGCGCGCCGCCAAGTCGCGCGCCAAAGCCTCCGTCCGCCGTTCCCACCCTTCCTCGAGCGGGTCGAGGTGGTGGTGGTCCAGCGTCAGCGCCACGCCGTCGTACCCCGCGTCGGCGATCAGGGCGACGGCGTCGCCCAGGCGGTGGTTCGCCGCGCCGTTGGTGTTGTAGGCGTAGCGCAGCGCGGTCATGCGGCGCCCCGCCGCTGCGCCAGCAGGAGCTGGGCGGAGAAGGGGCCGCTTTCGCGGTACAGCGGATAGACGTGGCCCACCATGCGGTCCACCGCGGCGGTGTCGAGCCAGGCGGGCCCGCCGCAGCGCGCTTCGTCCTCCGGCCGCAGCAGGACGCGCTGCGCGCCGTTTCGGGGCGCGTCCAGCAGCAGCGGGTCGCCGCGCTCGCGCAGCCGCCGGACGCCGCGCCGTCCTATCCGGTGGTAGCTCATGGTTTCGCTCTCGAGGCCGGGCACGATCGTCTTCACCGCCTTGACCGGCGTGCCGGGGGGCGAGACGTCCACCCAGATCGGCTCCAGCCCGTCGGCGGAGAGGCGCTCCGCCAAGAGCCGCAGGCGTTCCTCCGAGTTCGCCACCGCCGCCGGGCCGGTGTCCGGGAGGCTGGAGAAGGGCACGCGGCTCCGCTCCGAGAACACCGTGCCGGAGAGGCGGCGGCGCAGCTCGGCCGCGTCCAGCGCGACCCACTCCGCCATCGCTTCGAGGGCGCGGTTCTCCTCCTCCTCGATCACGGCGACGGCGATTTGCTTCTCCACGTACTCGTGCGCCATCACCTTGCGGACTTCGTTTATCGGGCCGTGCGTCGCGGCCTTGCGGCTGCGGGAGCCGCAGAACTCCAGCAGCGCCTTCCGCAGCGCGCGGGAGCGGTCCGGGTGCGAGGCTTCGCCGCAGGAGGTGATCTGGATCGGCGCGCGCGGCTGGCCCGTGTCGTCGCCGACGACGTAGAGGTTCGACAGGCCGAAATCCGTGCAGGCCAGCTTCACCGAGACGCGGATGCCCAAGGCCCGCAGCTTGTCGAGCAGGGCGGCGACCTCCGGTTCGAGCTCCGCGTCGAGGTCCACGACCACGCCCTGGTCGAGCGCGCGGTAGGTCACGACGTTGCCGTCGCGCTGGAGCAGCTCCATCAGCCCGTGCGCGATGGCGTGCGGCAGGTCGAAGCCGGCGCCGAGGCCGTTGGTGATGGGCGTGATGAGCCGCGCCGGCTCGCGCAGTTGGTAGGGGTAGGCCGCCACCCATTCGCGCGGCACCAGCACCGCTTCGTCGGACGGCCAGCGCCGCCCCTCCACCCAGGAGAGCGGCATGTCCGGCGTGTAGGCGCTGCCGGCGGGGAGGCAGAGCGTCAGCGGGTCCACCACGGCGCGTTCGCCGCGGGTCCGGACCAGCTCCGCGTGGCTCGCCACCACGCGCGGCGCGTCGGCGAGCCACTTGCCGACGTGGACCTCCTCGCACAGCTCGCCGAGGGCGCCGACCGTGGCTTCCACTTCCGTGAAGCCGTAGCCGTAGCCGGTGGTCGCCGGCTCGCCGGGCAGGATCAGGTTGGCCTGCACCACGGGGATGCCGATGCGGTCCAGCCCGTCGATGCGGAAGTACGTCACCTCGGAGCCGGCCGGCATGGTGGCGCGGAAGGCGTCCGCCACGGCTTGCAAGTCGTTGCTCACGCCGAAACCCTTTCGCGCAGTTCGCCCATGGGGATGTGCCGCACGCCGGGCGGGCCGCGCACCGCGTCGTCCAGCACGGCGAGGGCAATGTCCTTCGTGACGCCGGGCGCGTGTTCGAAGGGCGTGCAGACCGTGTCGAAGTCGAGCGGCGCGATCACGCTTCGGTAGCGCTCGACCTCCTTCGGGGTGAGGGGGATGGACTTGTGGAAGGCCTTGTGGGTGGAGACGGCGAGGTTCTCGCCGCGCTCGTCCTGGTCCACCTTGAAGGCGTCGCCGCAGAAAAGCGTGCGCCGGCCCTCGTCGTGCATCACCGCTTGGCCTTCGTAGTGGCCGCCGACGTGGTGGAGGGTGAGGCCGGGCCGCAGTTGCAGCGCGTCGTCGTAGGGCCAGGTGACGCGGAAGGCCTTGGTCATGCGGAGGTCTTCCTTTTGGATCGCCAGCACCTCCGGCTGGAACACGTCCTGCAACTGCCAGAGCGCGCCGTAGCCGTGGACGTGCGAAGCGGCGAGGATGCGGATGCCGCCCAGGCGCTCGATCTCGGCGAGCATGTCGTCCGTGTAAAAGGGGGCGGCCTCGAAGGCGACGTTGCCGTCCGGGTGCAGGAGGAGCCAGCCGGTGCCGTTGAGGCCGAAGGGCGGCGAGGTGGAGAAGGCGACCATGTCGCGCTCCAGCCGGCGCCAGTGGCCGCGCAGCATCCCGCGCACCTCCTCGGCCGGGCGGAAGTGCCAGCCGTCGTGCGGCAGGTCGTTGCGCGTGTCCGTGCAGACCGGGCAGTCGGGCGGCGGGGCGAAGTACTTCTGCCAATGGCCGCAGTTGGAGCAGGCGTACGGCTTCAGCGGCATGGCGGGGCGTTCCGGTACGCGCGGTCGAGGAGGCGCATGAGGCCGAGGTCGCGCTCTATGTCGAAGGGCGAACGGTCGCCGCCGGACACGGCGCGGCCGAAGGCGGCCATCTGCCGGGCGAAGGGCGAAGCCAGCGGGTCGGCGACGGGCAGGAGGCGCTGCTCGCCGGTGGCGCCGTCGGTGAAGGTGAGGGTGCCGCCGGGCGTTTGGCCCATGGTGTCGAGCGCGACGAGCTGGCCGCGCGTGCCTAGCACCTCCAGGCGCCGGCGGGGCAGCGCTTCCGGGCAGTTGTAGGAAACGTGCATCTGCGCCAGCACGCCGTCGGCGGTGCGGCCGATCAGCACGGCGCCGTCGTCCACGCTGTAGTCCTGCACCCGCACCTGGGTGAGGGCGGCAATCTCGGCCAGCGGCTCGCCGGTGAGGAAGTGGATCAGGTCCAGGCCGTGCGGGGCGAGGTCCATTAGGGCGCCGCCGCCGGCGCGGGCGGGGTCCGCGCGCCAGTTGTCCGCGGTCCAGCAGGCGTCCACCCAGCAGCAATAGGCGATGCGGACGGCCGTGACGCGGCCGAGCATCCCGGCGGAGATCGCCTCGCGCATGGCTCCGTGGGCCGGGTGGTGGCGCTGGTCGAAGGCGGTGCCGTAGAGCACGCCGGCGCGCTTCACCGCGCTCGCCATCGCTTCGGCGTCGGCGAGCGTGGCGGCCATCGGCTTCTCGCAGAGCACCGGTAACGAGGCGGCGGCGGCGGCTTCGACCGCTTGGCGGTGCAGGTGGTTCGGCGTGGCGACGTAGATCGCGTCCAGCCCCGGCTGCGCCAGCAATTCGGGCAGCGCGGAGCAAGGCCGGGCGCCGAGGGACGCGGCGGTGTCGCGCGCCGTCGGGGACGGATCGGACACGGCCGAGATCCGGCCGCCCGCGGCCAGGATGCCGGGGGCGGCGTAGTCGCGCGCGACCCAGCCGAAGCCCACGATGCCCCAGGAGATGCCGCGGCCGCCCATCACCAGCGCTCCGGGAGATCCACCATCTCCCGACGCAGCGCCCAGGCGGCCGTGGCCGCGCCGGCGGTGGCGCGCTCCGGGCATTCCGTGCGGGCGGGGTAGGTCGCGTGCGGGCCGTACTCGCGCGCGTACCGCTCGGACGGCCAGCGCACGGTGCCGTCGGCGGCGTAAAGGGGGTTCCGGCGTAGCGGCGAGCCTTCCGGCGGCAGCGCGAGCCGCCCCGTTACGGCCTGCGCCGGCGCGAGGCCCGGCCCTTCCGCGAGCGAGAAGGCCTCCACGCGCGCCAGTTCTTCCTGCGCCGCGGCCCGGCGCGGCGGGCGCCGCTCCACCAGCGCCCGCGTCAGTTCCGCGTCCTCGTAAAGCGCCGCTTCGGGGAAGGCGGCCGCCAACTCCGCCGCGGTCATGGCGGCGCCGGACGACAAGTTCGGCCAGTCGCGGTTGTGGACGTGGCTGATGGCAAGCACGCCCCCGTCCGGCGCGACGTGCTCGCGCAGTTTCGCCAGGATCGCGGGCTTGGGCTCCAGGAAATAGAACGCGTCGTGGCAGGCGACGAGGTCGTAGGCGCGGGGCGCGAGCGGCCAGGACGCGCCGGCGTCGAAGCAGGCCAGCTCGGCCTCCGGCGCCACCCAGTGCCGCGCGAGCCAAAGCTTGGCGAAGACCACATCGGCGCCGGCCACCCGCAGCCCGCGCCGAGACCACTCGCGGAGGTGGTGGCCGATGCCGCAGGCGAGCTCGAAGGCCGTCGCGGGCGAGTGCCAATGCGCTTCCACCAGCGCCAAACCAGACAGAAAAGTCGGGTCCGACCAACGGTGCGCGAAGTAGTCCGCGACCGGTCCCCAGGAGAGCAGCCGCATGGCCTCGCGCAGCGACAGGCTCGCCCGGCGGCGCACGAGTTCGCGCAGCGCGGCCGGGTCGGCGGTCTCGCCGCGCCACCACGCGTCCTGGTCGGCCAGCAGCAGGACCAGCGCGCCTTCGCGGTCGCCGGCGTCGAGGCGGGCCAACGCGTCGGCCGCCAGCGCTTCGCGGCCTTGGCGCAGGAAGGGGACGCCGTCCGCCACAGGCCAGCGGCGGCCGGCTTCGTCCGTGACGGAATGCGCGGTGTCGGCGGCGAGGCCGATCACGGCAGCAGCCCCATCTCGGACAGCACCGCGTCTTGGAACCGCTTCACCGGCCCTTCATGGACCAGCGCCATGTCGCGGAGCACGAAGTCCATGCTGGTGGAGGCGGCGCGCAGGTACTGCTCGATCTGGAGCACGCGGTCGAGCGTGTCCGCCGCGTGGAAGGCGCGGCCCTCGGGCGAGTCGGCGTCCGGCAGGATGCGCCGGGCCTCCCCGATGACGGCGCGGAGCGGGGCGTCGAGCTCGGCGAGCGCCTGCCTCGTCGCTTCGGCGAAGGCGGGCTCCAGCGCGGGGCCGAGCAGCATCTCGCCGGTGAAGCCGGAGTCGGGTAGCAGGGCGTTGTGCAGGTGGTGCGCCATGGAGGCCAGGAACACGGTGGCCGCGTCGGCGCCGTACACTGGCGCGAGCATCACGCCGTACACGGCCACCATCAGGCAGTGCTCGGCGTGGCTTTCCGGCGGCTCCAGCACGATGCGGGGCCGGTCGGGGCAGGTGGCGCCGGCGCGCGGCTGTTCCGCCAGGCGCGCCACGAAGCCGGGCGGGGGGCCTTCGCGCCCCGGCGCATCGAGCGCGGCGGCGAGCTTCGTCCGCAAGCTGGCGTCGAGCCCCGATGCCGTTTGCGCCAGGGCGCGTTGGCGGATGGCCGCGACATCCTCGGCGCCGATGCCGGCTTGCCGCAGAAGGGGCGGGTCGAGGTCGCCGAGGCGGGTCGCCGCCAGGGCGGCGGCGGTGGTCGCCATGGCCGTGCGCTCGGCGTCCTCGCCCGCCACCAGACGCGACCACGCCGTCGCGAAGAGCCGGTCCGCGATCGACGAAGGGCGGCCCGCCGAGCGGATGCGCTTGAGGTCGTTGATCTCCCGCAGCAGCGGCAGCAGGTGGGCCGGCGCCGCGCCCCGCGAACCGGCCGCCGTCCCGGCAGCCGCGGCGCTCATTCCGCCCGGTCCGCGCCCAGCCAGTCCATCAGCATCCGCTCCTGGCGGTGGAAGGCGTGCTCCGGCGCGTGCCCGTTGGAGACCATCGGCGCTTTGAAGAAGAGGGAAAGCTGCTCCTGCGCCCCGCCCTGGCCGCGCTGCCCCGCCAGGTCGAGCAGGCGCGCGATCTCCAGGTTCAGCGGCGCGGCGAGGATGCTGTCCTTGCAGAGGAAGTTGACCTTGATCTGCATCTTGTGGCCGAGGAAGCCGGTGACGTCGATGTTGTCCCAGGCCTCCTTGTCGTCGCCGCGCGGCCGGTAGTAGCGGATGTCCACGATGTGGTCCTCGACCGGGTAGCCGAGGATGCTGTCCAGCACGCTGCCCTTGGTGTCGAGCTTGGAGCGGAGGCTGTCCGGGTCCTCCAGCGCCTGGCCGTCGCGGTTGCCGAGGATGTTGGTGGAGAACCAGCCGTCCACGTGCAGCGCGCGCGCGCGGAAAGCCGGGGCCAGCACCGTCTTCATCAGCGTTTGGCCGGTCTTGCCGTCCTTGCCGGCGACCGGGACGTTGCGGCGCTTGGCGAACTCCAGCAGCGCCGGGGCGTCCGCCGCGGTGGAGGGCGTGAAGTTGCCGTAGGGCACGCCGGCCTTGATGGCGGCGTAGGCGTAGAGCATCGCCGGCCCGATGACCGGGTCGTTCTCGTCCATCGCGCGCTCGAAGGCGTCGAGCGAGGCGAGCGCGGGGCCGCTCGGCGGCGTGCGCTCGGTGGAGGCGAGGTTGAGCATCACCACGCCGTCCACGTCGTTCGACGCCTCGAACCGCTTCAGGTCGTCGATGATGGCGGCGACGGCCGCGCGGTGCCCGTCGGCCTCGCGCTTGTTGGCGCCGTCCACGTTGCGACAGAAGGCGCCGCTGCCGACCGCGGGCCACGGGCGCAGCTTGGACAGCGCCGGGGAAACCTCGTCGAGTTGGTTGTCGTTGAGCACGCGGTGCTGCGACGCGGCGGCGGCGAGGTCCGCGCCGTTCAGGTCCCAGCCGCCGAAGACGAGGTCCTGGTACTGCGCCAAGCCCTGCACCGACACGCCCGCCAAGGGCAAGCCCTCGAGCCGATTCCCGCCGCGCTTGAGCATTTCGACGCCGGCGGCGGCGGTGGTGGCGACTGCGCCCCCGATCCCGACGACGGCGACTCCCAGCTTGCGGCTGGCTCGGGACGTCTGCATGCAACTTGCTCGTTCGTTGTGGTCGAGCATAGGTCTGTCCGACCCGTGAACTCGCAAATCACGGAGTTGGGAGGGTTGCAAGGCCGCAACATGCGCTTGTGCGCGTTTTGGCGGTCATCCCGAACGGCTGCCGGATCGCGTCTGCGACCAACCTATGAACAGCCCGGACAGCACGATCACGCCGGCGCCGATCCAGGTCAACGCGTCCGGCAGATCGTCGAAAACCAGCCAACCCACGGCCACCGATCCGAGGAGCTGGAAGTACTGGAACGGCGACACGACGCTCGCCGGCGCGTAGCCCAGCGCGCGTGCCACGCAGTAGTGGCCGAGCGCGCCCAGCACTCCCAGGGAGCAGAACAGCGCCACGTCGAAGAGGCTCCGCGGCGTCTCCCACACGAAGGGCAGGGCCAGCAGGATGCCGAAGGCGCCGACCACGGAGCTGTAGACGGTGGAGGTTTCCGGCGGGTCCGCGGCGGCGATGGTGCGCGTGAGGATCTGGTACAGGCCGTAGGACGCGGCGCTCGCCAGCACGAAGAGCGACGCCCAGTGGAACACCGCGGTGCCGGGCCGGATCACCGTCAGCACCCCCGCGAAGCCGACGCCGAGCGCGAGGACGCGCGCGACCGTGGTGCGCTCGCCCAGCATCGGCCAGGCGAGGAGCGCCACGATCAGCGGCGCCGTCATGCTGATGGCGGCGGCCTTGGCGATCGGGATGTGGGTGAGGGCGAGGAAGAAGCAGAGGTTGGAGGTGAACAGCGTCGCCGACCGCGCGAGCTGCAACCCCGGCCGCCGCGTCCGCAGCAGGCCGAGGCCGTGCCGCGGCAGGAACGCCGCCAGCATGAAGACCACGTGGCCGAAGGCCCGCGCCCAGGACACCTGCAAGGAGGAGTAGTCCGCCCCGAGCGTCTTGGCGACGCCGTTCATCATCGGGAACAGCAGCCCGGCGAGGCAGATGAACAGGATGCCGAGCAGCGTGTTCTGGGCCGGGGCGCGCCACGCTGCGGCGGGGGCGTCCCTCGGTTCGGTCGCCGTCCGGGGCGGCGGAACGTCCGCGGCCCGGCGCCCCGCGCTCAACGGCCCGTTCCGGCGGGGGTACTGCCCATCGTTCCGCAGGATGCCGCCCGGCCGGGGCTGTGGCAATCGGGCGGCGGAACGCCCATATCAACCGCCAGCACGGAACCGCGGCGCAGCCTGTTCCGTTCCTGCAATCAGAAATGCTGCCCGCCTCGCTGCCAGGCCTTCCGCCGACGCACCCGGGCCGGCACCGATTCGGCGCGCCGGGCGCCGCGGAGTTCGAGGGTTTGGAAGATGTGACGGGCGCCGTCGGCGCCACGGACGGGGCCGCCGCGACCATCCCCGCCGGATGGTCCGCCGCGGAGGCCGCCGTCGAAGCCGCCGGCGTGCGGGTCGCGCCGCGGGAGAGGCCGAAGTTGTTGCGGCTGGTGGAACGGCGCATGCCGGCCGACGCCGCTGCCGTGCGGGCGGCGCTCTGCGAGGTCCGCCGCCGCGTGTGGTCCGCTTGGTTGACCGAAGCGGCGCACGGCGCCGGCCGCGTTTGGGCGCGGCCCGCCGACGCGAAGGCCGCGGCCGCCGCCATCGCCGATCCCGAGCCTACGGACGCGACGTTGTTCGCGGCGCTGGACGCCGCCATGGCGCGGCGCCTGCGCGCCGCCGGCGGCAGCCCGGACGCGACGCTCGCGGCGGTGGCGTCCGACCTCGCCGACGCCGGCGTTCCCTTGTCGGTCGGGCAGCACGCCCTGCTGGCGCGGGAGGCCGCGGCGGTTCACGGGCTGGACGCCGCCGCTGCCGCCGGCTTCGCCGAGGCCGCGGGACGCGAGGAAGCCCGCCGTCGGGCCGCGGCGCGGGAAGCCGCCCAGGCCGCC
>CADCTL010000078.1 GCA_902805625.1 uncultured Acetobacteraceae bacterium | reverse complement strand
AGGGGGCAAGTAGGGGTCTGGTTTGACCCGCACCTCAGGCCGTGTCTAACATGGGTCGGTCCACGGAGGGGAAAACATGCAAGAAGAGCGGGCGCGGGCTTCCCTGCCCGGATGGCTCGACGGACTCTACGACCCGGACGAGATGCGCGCGGCGGACCGCTTCGCGATGGAGCGGCGCGGCATCCTGGAGTTGGAACTCGCCGAGAAAGCCGGGACGGGGCTGGCGGCGGCCGCGGCAGAGGTCGCCGGAGGGGGACCCATCCGCGTCGTGGTCGGGCCCGGCAACAACGGGGGGGGACGGCCTGATCTCGGCCCGTCTACTCAGGGAAGCCGGGCACGAGGTCGACCCTATATCGCTGGACGGCCTCGCCGGCGTGCCGCGGACGAACCTCGACCGCCTGACCGGGGTGCCGCCGCGCCCGTTCGATCCGGCGGCGCTCGAGGGCTCCGGCGCCATCGTCGACGCGTTGCTCGGGACGGGCTTCGAGGGCGCCGTCCGCGAGCCCCTCGCCGGGGTCATCGCGGCGATAAACGCCGCGGGCGCGCCGGTGGTCGCAGCGGACGTGCCCTCCGGGGTCAACGCGGCGACCGGCGAGGTGGAGGGGCCAGCGGTCCGCGCCAGCCTCACGACCACGAACCACGCCGCGAAGATCGGCCTGTACGTGACGCCCGGCGCCCGGTGCGTGGGCGAGGTGCGCGTGGTCGACATCGGCGTCCCGCGCGGCGCCCCGGAGGCCGGCCTCGTCGGCCTGATCTCCCGGCGCGTGCTGCGTCTGGTTCCGGCCCGGCCCCGGTACGCCGCGCCGCGCGACACCGTCCTTATCGTGGGCGGGGCGCGCGGCTCGACCGGCGCCCCCGCGATGGCGGCGGAGGCCGCGATGCGCGCCGGCACCTGCTACGTGCGCGCGGCCGTCCCCGCCTCGGCCGCCCCCTCCATGGACCTGCGCCTGCCAGGGGCCCTGATCCACGGCCTGCAAGAAGAGGACGGCCGCCACGTCGAGTCGGGCGCGCGGACGATCGCCGACCTGGCAGCCGAGGCCGGCGCGGTCGTGCTCGGACCGGGCCTGGGTGAAGCCGAGGGGGCCTTCTCAAGGGCGGTCGCCTCCTCGACCGAGGTCTCGATGGTCATCGAAGCCGACGGGTTGCCCGCCTTCCCCTCCGCCGAGGGGCTCGCCGAACGCCCCGGTCCCGCGGTCCTGATCCTGGATGAGGCTGGGCTCGGGCGCCTGCTCGGGCTCTCGGCGGAGGAGGTCGGGGCCCGCCGGCTCGCCTCCACGCGGGCCCTCGTCGATCGGACGGGAGCCGTGATCGTACTGGAAGGGGACGGCTGCGTCGTCGCCGCGCCCGGCGGGCCGGTAGCGCTCGGTCCCGCCGCGAGCGGCGCCCTGGCCGCCAACGGGACCGGCAGCGTCCTGTCGGGGCTTGTCGGGACGTTTCTGGCGCGGGGAATGGACTCGTTCGCGGCCGCCGCGGCGGCGGTGCTCGCCCGGTCCGACGCCGGGGATCTGGCCGCAACACGCGTAGGCGCAGGGCACACCGTGGCGTGGGACGTCATCCAGGCGCTCCCGGAGGCACTAGCGGCCCGGCGCGACTAGGCACCATGATAAACAGTCTTACGGAGTAGCAACCCCGTTTTTTCCCTTGAGATCGCCGTGGGTTAGTCTCTCAGGCTTCTCGGAGCGAGAACGTTCACAGGCGTCGTGGGGAGGCGTAAACCGCGTCACGCCGAAACGATCCCGGCGGTCGTATGCTTTTTATTACAAGAATTGGTCCCCCGCTGTTGCGTTCGGGGGTACCGACAATCTTCACGGAAGGCAAACGTTATGCAAAACGGCGGTCACAAGAACGATGTCGACCCCATCGAGATCGACGTGCTGATCGTCGGCGCCGGCGCTGCGGGGCTCCGGGCGGCCATCGAGCTCGCGCGAGCAGACGTCGACGTCCTGGTGCTGGGCAAGCGCCGGCACGAGGCAACAGAAAGGAACCGATGAGCCAGTTAGTGGTTATAGGCGGAGGGCCGGCCGGGGTAACGGCGGCCCTGAGAGCCAGGGAGCTGGGGGCCGAGGTCGTCCTGATCGAGCGCGACAAGCTCGGCGGAACCTGCACCAACGACGGCTGCGTCCCGACCCGGGCGCTCGCCAAGGCCGCCCGGCTCGTGCGCGACGCGGAGCAGTTCGCCGACTACGGCCTAAAGGGCCCGGCGCCGGAAGTGGACTTCCCCGGGGTTCTCCGCGCGGCCCAGCGGATCGTGGAAGAAGTACACGACAAGAAGGGTATCCGGGATCGGCTCGAGAACGCGGGGGTCGAGGTCCGCGACGCGGCCGGCGACGTCCGCTTCGTGGACCCCCACACCGTCCGGCTCGAAAACGGCGGACCCGGAGGAACGGTGGCCGAGGTCCGGGGCGACCGCTTCGTCGTCTGCGTCGGGGGGCACGCCCGGAGGCTCGGCTTCCCGGGTTCCGAGCACGCCCTCACCCACAGCGACGTGTGGGGCATGGGGTCGCTTCCGGCATCGGTGGCGATCATAGGTGCCGCGGCGACCGGCTGCCAGCTAGCCTCGGTCTTCGCGGCCTTCGGGTCCAGGGTGCAACTCCTGGATCTCGCCCCGAGGATACTCCCCG
>CADCTL010000077.1 GCA_902805625.1 uncultured Acetobacteraceae bacterium | reverse complement strand
GCACTCCGCAGGCCGCGGCGAGGTCGGCGTCGCGCAGCCGTCGTCCTGCTGGCTTCGGCCCCCGGCTTGGTGTCCAGCGCCGCCCTCCTGTTCGCGGCGGCCCCTGTCAGCGTGCGGGCGCGCTGCTGCTGGTGGCGGGCACCGACATCGCCATGTCGAAGCGGTTGTTCGACGCCCGGCCCGCCTGCTTGCCAGCGATCGGGATCGCAGCCGCGGCGACGACCCTCCTCAACCCGATGTTCGGTCTCGCCGCCGGTTGGGCGGTGGAGCGGTGCGGGCCTTCGTCCCGCACGCGTTCAGGCGCCTGTCCGAAGCGGCCTAAAAGGGCGGTCCCTCGTGGAGCCACGCCCTCCGGATCGGACGCGTCGACGCCGGACCGGTCGATGCCGCTGCCGCCCTAGCCCGGCGAACCGGGCTGCGTGCTGGGCGGGGTCGGCGGTGTTTGTATCCCCATCCGCTCCTCCAACCGCCGCAACCGCTGCTCCATGGCGGCCGAGCGCTGCATCATCGGGCAGCCGCCGCCCATCGTCATGCCGCCCTGGCCCTGCGCCTGACCCTGCATGGGCGTCCCCTGGGCGGGCGCGCCCGTGCCGCAGCCGCCGGGGCCGCACATGCTGCCCTGCATGGGCGCCGTCTGCGTCATCCCGCCGTGTTGCATGCCGCCGTGTTGCGGCTGGGTGCCCTGGGCGAAGGCGCCCGCCGTGGCCAGGAGCCCGGCCAGCGCGGCGACGGGCACGATGAACTTCCGCATCGGGTGTCCTCCCTCATGGTTGACCACGACGGATACGCCCTTCCCACGTGGCAAGGTTCCGCCGGGGATGAGCCCATTCGCACATGGGCGGCGTTGCGCAACCCGCCCAGGGCGTCCCGGTCCATCGCCTCGACCACGGCCTCAACGGCCGATCAGAGCAACGGCCCTGCCATGCGGGAGGGTGCCCCCATCCGCCCCAGCAGGTCGCAAAGCACGCGGAATATGCCCTTGTACCTCAGTGTGGTTTTCGGCGAGAGGCGGGCGCGTTCCGGCGCGGATAGGTATCGGTCGCGGAGGTCCGCGGAACTCGGGCCGGCAGGCTGCGAAGACGGCGGCGGAGGCGCGGCGCCGTTGACCCCTGCGAAGGCCTCATCGCACACCCCCTCGGCGGCTAGCCGGTGACGTGATTACGGTCGCGCCGCACGGCCTCGACCATGGCCCTCCGCATGAGCGGTATTGCGAACCGCTGGACATGCGGGGGAGGGGTGTCGAATTGGCGGAGAGGGTGGGATTCGAACCCACGGTACAGTTGCCCGTACTTCGGTTTTCGAGACCGACCCGATCGACCGCTCCGGCACCTCTCCGCGGTCGGGCGACGCCGGTATAGGAGGGCGGCCGGCGCGGCGCAACGCCGCCGTTGACGGCTTTCCCGCGGCCCGTCTATACCCCCGCCTTCCGCGCGACGCTGCCGCGCCGCCGACGGCCGGTGCTCTGCGCCCGGCCGTTCAACAACATTCCAGCCGCGCGGGGCGGTGCCGCCCCGGATGGCGGTTTTGGCACGACCATCGGGGCCTACTACGATGACCTTCGCAGTGATCCGCACAGGCGGCAAGCAATACCGGGTGACGCCCAACGCCGTGCTGAAGGTGGAGAAGCTGGAAGCCGAAGCCGGCGCCAGCGTCACCTTCCACGACGTGCTGGCGGTGGGCTCCGACGCCGGCGGCCTCACCCTCGGCGCGCCCACCGTGCCCGGCGCCAGCGTGTCCGCGACGGTGCTGGAGCAGACGCGCGGCGACAAGATCATCATCTTCAAGAAGAAGCGGCGGCAGAACTACCGGCGGAAGCGCGGCCACCGGCAGCACGTGACCGTGCTCCGCATCGGCGACATCGCCACCGCCTGAGCAGGAGACCACACCACCATGGCGCACAAGAAAGCCGGCGGTTCGTCCCGGAACGGCCGCGACTCCGCGGGCAAGCGGCTCGGCGTGAAGAAGTACGGCGGCGAGAAGGTGTCGGCCGGCAACATCATCGTCACCCAGCGCGGCACCAAGATGCTGCCCGGGCGCAACGTCGGCGTGGGCCGCACGCACTCGCTGCACGCCCGCGTGGACGGGCACGTGAAGTTCGAGCGCAAGGCGGAGGGCCGCGTGCAGGTCAGCGTCGAGCCGGAAATCCCGGCCGCGGCCGAGTGACGCGGACCGTGCCACGCCCGACGACCTGACGGGGGCCAATAGGCCCCCGTTCGCGTTCAGGGGCCTACCCACATGAAATTCCTCGACGAAGCCAAGGTCTGGGTGAAGGCCGGCGACGGTGGCGACGGCGTCGTCGCCTTCCGGCGTGAGAAATTCATTGAATTCGGCGGGCCGGACGGCGGCAACGGCGGCCGGGGCGGCGACGTGGTGGCGGAAGCGGTGGAGGGCCTCAACACCCTCATCGACTACCGCTACGCCCAGCACTTCAAGGCCCGAAAAGGCGGCAACGGCTCGGGCTCCGACCGCACCGGCGCGGGCAGCGACGACGTGGTGCTCCGGGTTCCGGTCGGCACCCAGATCCTGGCCGAGGACAAGGAGACCCTGCTCGCCGATTTGGACGCCGCCGGCAAGCGCGCGACGATCGCGCGGGGCGGCGACGGCGGCTTTGGCAACGCGCACTACAAGACGAGCACCAACCGCGCCCCGCGCCGGGCCGACAAGGGCTGGCCGGGCGAGGAGCGCTGGATCTGGCTGCGCCTCAAGCTCATCGCCGATGCCGGGCTGGTCGGCCTGCCCAACGCCGGCAAGTCCACCTTCCTGTCCGTCGTGTCGGCCGCCCGGCCCAAGATCGCGGACTACCCGTTCACCACCTTGCACCCGCAGCTCGGCGTCGTCCGCTTGAACGCGACGGAGGAATTCGTCCTGGCCGACATCCCGGGCCTGATCGAGGGCGCGCACGAGGGCGCGGGCCTGGGCGACCGCTTCCTCGGCCACGTCGAGCGCTGCGCCGTGCTGCTGCACCTGGTGGACGGCGCGCAGCCCGATCCGGCCGCCGCGTGGCGCACCGTCCGCGCGGAACTCGCGGGCTACGGCGGCGGGCTGGCGGGGAAGCCGGAGCTCGTCGCCTTGAACAAGGCGGACGCGATGACGCCGCAGGCCCGCGCGAGCCGCCTCAAGGCGCTGGAGCGGGCTTGCGGCCGGCCCGTCCACATGATCTCCGGCGCGACCGGGGAAGGGGTGCCGGACCTCCTGCGGGCGCTCGCGCGGGCGGTGGCGGAACGGCGCGTCGAGGCGGCGCCCGCGCCGGGCTGACCGGAAGGCGGGCGGGGGCGGTGAACTCCCCGCGTGGTGGGCATCCGGGCGCGGTGGGCGGCGTTCATCACGGAGGCGGGCGCATCCGCCGGCCACCGCCAGGGAGTCGCCCCCGTGAGCCCGCCCCGCACATCCCGGCGTCCCGTTTTGCTCGCCGCCGCCTCGCTCGCCGCCTTGCCGGCCATGCGCCGCGCCCAAGCGGTGGACCCCGCCTCGGCCCCTCGGCGCGTGGAGCGCTGGCAAGACCTGCAAGCGGCGTTGTTCGACGGCCGCGTGACCGAACGGGCCGTCGCCGGGGCGTTGGAACTCGCCGCGCCGCGGCGGGCGGTGGACGCCGCCGCCGTGCCGGTCTCGGTGGCGCTGTCGCCCGACCTCGCCTCGGGCTTGCGTGCCCTGTGGCTCGTGGTGGACGAGAACCCGGCGCCGCTGGCCGTCCACGCGGAGCCCGGCCCCGCGGGCGGTCTCCGCAGCTTCTCCACCGTCCTGCGCGTGGACGCGCACACGCTGGTCCACGCGGTCGCGGAGACCACGGACGGCCGGTTGCTGGAAACCTCCTCCTTCGTGGAGGCGTCCCGCGGCTTTTCCGCGCCGTTGAACGTCGATTTCTACGAGGCGCGGCCGGGCATGGGCCGGATGCGCCTCGGCATGCCGGAGGGCCCGCCGACGCCGGGGCGTTCCGTGCCGGTCCACCTCTCGGTCAGCCATCCCAACACCACCGGCATGCAGATCGACGGACGCAGCCGCGCGCCGCTGCCGGTGTCTTTCCTGCACCGGGTCGAAATCCGCTACCGCGGCGCCGAGGTGCTCCGCATAGAGGCCGAGACCTCCGTGGCCGAGGACCCGGCCTTCGCTTTCACCCTCTCCGGCGAACCGGGCGGCGAACTCCGCGTCGAAGCGGAGGACAGCGACGGCCGCCGTTTCCGCAGCGCCTGGACGCTCGGCGTCACGGGGTAGCCGGGCGCGGCGCGTCAGGTCATCGGCACGGCGATGTGCGTGCGGTAGCCAGCGTGCCGTTCGTGCAGCCGCGCGCGGTAGGCCTCGAGGTTGGGCATGGCGGGACGCGCCACCGGCACCTCGAACCAACGGTGCAGGAACGGGCCTAGGCAGACGTCGGCCAGCGAGAAGCCGCCCGCCACGTAGTCCCGCCCTTCCAGTTGCCGGTCGAGGATGGCCCAGTGCCCTTCAGCCTCGTCGCGCGCACGGGCGGCCGCGGCGTGGTCGCGCTTCTCCTCCGGCGTGCGGACGTAGGTCCAGAAAAGAACCGTCATCGGCGGGTTGAGGGTGGCGAGCAGCCAATCCATCCAGCGCTCCACGTCGCCGCGGGCGCGGGGCTCCGTCGGATGCACCGCGTGGCCCGGCGCGCGGGAAGCGACCAGGTAGCGCAGGATGCTGTGGCTTTCCCACAGCGTGTAGCCGTCCGGCTCCTCGATCGTGGGCACGCGGCTGTTCGGGTTCATCGCCAGGTAGAAGGGCTCGCGCGTCTTGCCGAAAGCGCCGCCGGCGTCCACCCGCTCGTGGGCGATGCCCAGCTCGTCGCAGAGCCAGAGCACCTTCATCACGTTGCTCGAATTGGCGCGGCCCCAGATCTTCAGCATCGGCGGCGTGTCCCCTGTGGGCCGCGAGCTTAGCAACGGACCTCCGAGGGTCCAGGCGGAGGGTGGGTGTCAGGCCGCCCGCTCCCCTTCCACCTGCTTCGCCGAGCGGGCGCTCCACACCGTCATCGCCACGTACTCGACCGGATCGTGGGTGCAGAAGACGGCCATCGGCGCTTCCCGGCTGGCCACCAGCTCGCGCACGCGCGCCTGGTTGGCGCGGGCGAGGGCGGGGTTCCAGGCCATCATGCGTTCGTAGGCCAGCGCGCCCGCGGGCGGGGCCTTGGCGCTGGCCGAGCCATGCACCTCGGCGCGGTTGAAGTAGGTGTCGGCGGCGTGCAGGACCCAGCCGCGCGGCCCCTCGATCGCCACGCCGGCGTGGCCCGGCGTGTGGCCGGGGAGGGGCACCAGCAGAATCTCCGGCGGCAGGTTGTCGAGCTGCACCACCGCGTCGAAGCCGAACCAGCGCCCGCCCGCGCGCTCCGAGTAGGTGTGCCAGCGGGAGGTGTCGCCCCACTGCGCCGGGCGGTAGCGCAGCCGGTCGAGCACGGTGCGCCGCTCCCGCGCCGCCTTCGCCTCGGCCTCCATCAGGTGGACCCGCGCGTGGGGGAAATCGACCAAGCCGCCGGCGTGGTCGAAGTCCAGGTGCGTCATGACGATGTGGCGCACGTCGTGCGGCGAGATCCCGAGGCGCTTGAGGTGCCGCAGCGCGGTGCGGTCCGGGTCGAAGCGGAAGCGCAGCACGCCGGCGTTCAACGCCGGCAGGCGCGGCCAGGGCCGCACCATGTCCCGCAGGCCGAGGCCGGTGTCCACCAGCACCACGCCGTCGTGGTCCGTCTCGATCGCCAGGCAATGGCAGGTCAGGCGGCCGAACAGGCCGGTGCTGACGCCGTCCATCAGCGCGCCGCCGGGCGGGCGCATGGGGCCGCAATCGAGGTGGTGGATGCGCATGGTCGAGGCCTCCCGCTGTTCCGATCCGGCCGAACCGCGTGGCGACGGCGATCCGGCGGACCGGTCGGGCAACGGGCGGTCGCGGCGCGGGTTGCGCGGGCGCGGCCCCGCGGGCGAAACAGGATGCCCATGGCCGACGCTCTCCTCCTCGCACTCCTCGCCGCGGTCGCGCCCGTCTTCGCGCGCCTGAGCGAGGAAGTCTGGGGCTTAGCCCCCTGCGCGCTTTGCCTGTGGCAGCGCTGGCCCTACTGGGCGGCCGCCGGCTTCGCCCTGGCGGCGGCGGCGCTGCCGCGGGCCCGCCGGCCGTTGCTGGCGCTGGCCGGGACGGCGGTGCTCGCCTCCGGGGCGATGGCGGCGTTTCACCTCGGCGTGGAGGCGGGCTGGTGGCCCTCGCCGCTGGCCGGGTGCCAAGCGGCGCGGTTGCCGGCCGGGGGAGACGGCATCGAGGGTCTCATGCGCTCCCTGCCGGCAGCGCCGGCCAAGCCCTGCGACGCGCCGACCTTTCTCGTGCCCGGCCTGCCGCTCTCCATGGCCGGGATGAATCTCCTTTATGCGCTTGGCCTGGGCGGCTTCGTGCTCATCTGGGCTGCACGAGGAGCAACGAGACGATGACGCACCAGACCGGTGACGGGCGGCTGCCCGGCGACCCCACCCCGCGCGAGATCGTGGCCCGGACCATCCGGGTGGACCACGCCGGCGAATACGGGGCCAAGCGCATCTACCAAGGCCAGATCGCGGTGTTGCGCGGCACCAAGTGGGAACCACTGATCCGCCACATGCAGGAGCAAGAACAGGAGCACCTGGACACCTTCACCCATCTGATCACCAAGCGTCGGGTCCGGCCGACGGCCCTGTTGCCGTTGTGGCACCTGGCCGGGTTTGCGCTCGGCGCCGCCACCGCCGCCATGGGCCACCGCGCCGCCATGGCCTGCACCGTTGCGGTTGAGGAAGCGATCGACGAACATTACGCTGTGCAGGAGGCGGCGCTGGGCGAGGACGAGGCGGAGCTGAAGGGCCGCATCGCCAAGTTCCGCGCCGACGAGCTGGAGCACCGCGACATCGGCCTGGAAAACGAGGCGGAACTGACGCCCGCCTACCGGCTGCTGTCCGCGGCGATCAAGGTCGGTTGCAAGGTGGCGATCAAGGTGAGCGAGCGGGTGTGATGGACGAGGGGGCGGCGAAGAACACGGCGGCGCTGGCGCTGCCGGAGGCGGACGCGGACACCGCGGCCTCCGTCAAGGACTGGCTGGAGCGCTTCGCCGCCTGCGTTCGCGCGGTGGACTACGCCGCGGCCCGGCCCTTCTGGCACCCGGACATCGTCATCTTCGGCACCTACCAGGAGTTGGTGCGCGGCCTCCCGGCTTGGGAAGAAACCCAGTGGGACAACGTTTGGCCGCGCACGGAGGGATTCGCCTTCCTGCTGGACAAGACGGTGGTGCTGGCCTCGCCGAACGCGGCGATGGCGGTGGTGATCGCACCCTGGACGAGCGGAGGGTTCCATCGGGACGGCGCACGTTTCGACCGGCCGGGGCGCTCCACTTTGGTGCTGCAAAGGCAGGCGGACGGGCGATGGCTGGGTGTGCATTCGCACATGTCGCTCGCCCGGGGCGTGCCGCAGGAGAGTTTCGGGACGCGTGCGGTGAAGGCGAGGTGAGGGCGGCCTCGCCCTAGCTCTCCAACTCGGCGTCCCAGTACAGGTAATCCCGCCAACTCTCGTGCAGGTAGTTCGGCGGGAAGCCGCGGCCGTTCTCCTGCAACTCCCAACTCGTAGGCTGCCGCGGCGCCGTGCGCGGGTGCATGTGGCACTCCCGCGGCAAGCGATTGCCCTTGCGCAGGTTGCACGGACCGCAGGCGGTGCAGACGTTGTTCCACGTCGTGCGCCCCCCTCGGGAGCGCGGCACCACGTGGTCGAAGGTGAGGTCGTGCGTCGGCCGGCCTTCGCCGCAATACTGACATTCGAATCGGTCGCGCAGGAACACGTTGAACCGGGTGAAGGCCGGCCGCCGCGCCGCCGGGATGTACTCCTTGAGCGCGATCACCGAGGGCAGGCGCATGGAAACGGTGGGCGACCGCACTTCGGTCTCGTACTCGTTGAGCACGGAAACGCGGTCGAGGAACACGGCCTTCACCGCGTCCTGCCAGCACCAGAGCGAAAGCGGGAAATAGGACAGCGGGCGGAAGTCGGCATTCAGCACCAGCGCCGGGAAGGTCTGGCCGCCGACACCCAAAGATCCGAGTCCGCCGTCTGGCAAGCGCCGCTCTCCTTACGGGCGCGTCACCAAGCCTTGGGGATCCTCCCAGTGCAGAAGCCCCATATGCTGTGGCACCACCGCTCTGGCGCGCATTCTTGCCAGGACCGATGCGCCCGCGCAAGCGCTCGCGCGCCCATGTTTCGTGAAGGTCATGCGCCCGGCGGATCGAGCCCGAAGGCCCGCAGCAGCGCCGAAAGGCCGGCGGCCAAGCCGGTGTCGTCGATGCTGTGGTCCAACCCAGGGAGGTAAAGCGCTTCCACCGGCACGCCGGCGGCGCGCAACGCGGCCTCCGCCATGCGAGTCGCGCGGACGGGCACCACGCCATCCACCTCGCCATGCACCAGCAGCACCGGCGGCGGCGGGCTGGCGGCGATCTCGGCGGGCAGCGACTCGGGGGCCAGCAACGCGCCGGAATAGGCGAGGATCGCGGCCGGCGGCTCCGCCATGCGGAGCCCGGCGTGCAGCGCGGTCATCGCGCCCTGGCTGAAGCCCGCCAGCGCGAGGGCCGAAGCGGGCAGGGACAAGCGCGACAGCTCCGCTTCGAGGAACGCCCGGAGCAGCGGCTCCGCCGCCCGCACCCCGGCCGCGAGTCGCGCGGGGCTGCGGTCCTGCAAGGAGAACCACTGCCGCCCATAGGGCGCCATGTCGCAAGGGAAGGGCGCGTCCGGGGCCACGAAGGCGGCGTCCGGCAGCGCCTCCGCCAGCACAGGGGCCAAGCCGATCAGGTCCGCCCCGTCCGCACCCACGCCGTGCAACAGCGCCACGAGTTGCCGCGCCGACCCGCCGGAGCGCGGCGGCAGCCGCGGCCCGTCCAATCCCGCCATCGCCCTGTCCTTGCTCCCCCGGTGCCGCCCGGCTACCCGGACCGGCGCATGGCCGCAACCGGTCCCGCGCTGCCCGCCGGCGCCGTCACGCGATTCGCGCCCAGCCCCACCGGGCTCCTGCACCTCGGCCACGCCCATTCGGCGCTGTTCGGCCGCGCCCTCGCGCGGCGCGCTCCCGGCCGCGGGCGCTTCCTCCTGCGGACGGAGGACATAGACGCCGGCCGCTGCCGCCCCGAGTTCGCCGCCGCCATCGAAGAGGATCTCGCGTGGCTCGGCCTCGAATGGGAACGGCCGGTGCGCCGGCAGTCCGAGCACATGGGGGAGTACCGCGCGGCGCTGGACCGGCTCGCGGCGCGCGGCCTGCTGTATCCCTGCTTCTGCACCCGCGCGGAGATCGCGCGCGAGGTGGCGGCGGCCGGCCACGCCCCGCACGGCCCGGAAGGGCCGCCCTATCCCGGCACCTGCCGCCGCTTGTCGCGCGCCGAGCGGAACGCGCGGCTCGGGCGCGGCGAGCCGCACGCGCTCCGCCTCGACATGGCGGCGGCGCTGGCCGGAACGCAGGCCAGGGACCTTTCCTTCGAGGAGTTGGCCGAGGGCCGGATCCCCGCCGACCCGGCGCCCTTCGGCGACGTGGTGCTGGCGCGCAAGGACGTCCCGGCGAGCTACCATCTCTGCGTCTGCCACGACGACGCGCTGCAAGGCGTGACGGTGGTGACGCGCGGCGCCGACCTTAAGCCCGCGACGCCGCTGCACCGGCTGTTGCAAACGCTGTTCGGCTGGCCGGAGCCGCTCTACGCCCACCACGCGCTGCTGGCCGACGCGGCCGGGCGGCGGCTGGCCAAGCGGGAAGGCGCCCCCTCCATCCGCTCGCTGCGTGAGGGCGGGCACAGCCCGGCCGCGGTGCGGGCGCTGGCGGGCTTCCCCGACCGCCGCTGATGCGCTCGACTTCCGCGCCCATATCCACCCCAAGCGCCGATGCACGAAAGATCTCAGCATGCCGAGCACCGTCGATCCCGAGAACCTCCGCGTCACCGACGACCTCTACGCCGCCGGCCGCGCCGCCTTCGACACCGGCGCTTCCGTGTTGGAGAATCCATGGCCGGGGACCGGCCACATCGGCCGCGCCTGGTTCGCCGGTTGGCTCGACGCTTTGGCCGACCGCATGGACGGCGGTCAGCGCGCGGTACGGGCCTACCCGCACCTCCTGGCGGACGACCGGGCGGAGCTGTTCTGACCGCCCGCCCTGTCCGGCCGGCCTTTGTTGCCCTACAGAAATCCCGCCTGACCTTCGCGGAACCCAGCGCGCATGACGGACGAGATTTTTTTCGAGGACCTCCGGCTCGGCCAGAAAGCGAGCTTCGGCAAGACCATCACCGAGTCCGACATCGTGCTCTTCGCCGCCGTCACCGGCGACACCAACCCGATGCACCTCAACGCCGAGTACGCCAAGGGCACCATCTTCGGCGAGCGGATAGCCCACGGGATGCTGGCCGCCGGCCTCATCACCAAGGTGCTCGGCACGCAGCTACCGGGTCCGGGCACCATCTACCTGTCGCAGACACTCAAATTCCGCGCGCCGGTCCGGATCGGCCAAACCGTGACCGCGACGGTGGAGGTCGTGGCGCTGCACCCGGAACGCCACCGCGCGACGCTCCGCACGATTTGCACCGTGGAAGGCGAGGCGGTGCTGGAGGGCGAGGCCTACGTGTCCGTGCCAGCGCGCCACAAGTCGGACCGGGACGCCGCGTGATACCCGGCGGACACAAGGCAACGGGCAACACGGAGCGCTAGGCACGTGGCGACGGAGCCCCGCATCGTCGAAGGCTGGCGGGAGGTGCCGGAAGCGCTGCGCGGCGCCACCGTCGCGCTCGGCAACATGGACGGCGTGCATCTGGGGCACGCCGCCGTGCTGCGGGCGGCGCACGCGGCGCGCCCGGCGGCGGCCCTCGCCGTGCTCACCTTCGAGCCGCACCCGCGCGAGCATTTCCGCCCCGAAGACCCGCCCTTCCGGCTGACGCTCCTGCCCGCCAAGGCGCGGGCGCTCGGCGCGGCGGGGGCGGCCGTCGTTTACGTGCTGCCCTTCGACGAAGCGCTGGCGGCCATGCCCGCGGACGTGTTCGTCGAGGCTGTGCTGCACCGCGGCCTGGGCGCCATCCACCTCGCCTGCGGCGCCGACTTCGCCTTCGGCCACCGCCGCGGCGGCGACGCCGCCTTCCTCGCCGGGATGGCGGAATCGCGTGGCATCGGCTTGACCGTGGTGCCGCCGGTGCTGGACGCGGAAGGGCCGGTGTCCTCCACCCGCATCCGCCGCGTCCTCCAGGACGGCTACCCCGAGCGGGCCGCGGCCATGCTCGGCCGGCCCTGGGAGGTGCGGGGCGAGGTGGTGCACGGCGACAAGCTCGGCCGGCAGCTCGGTTGGCCCACCGCGAACCTGTGGATGCGGCGCCTGGTGGAGCCGGCGCGGGGCGTCTACGCCGCCACGGTGGCGCTGCCGGACGGGCGCGAAGCGCCCGGCGTGGCCAACATCGGCCGCCGCCCCACCTTGGGCGGCGACCCCGAAACGCGGCTGGAAGTCCACCTGTTCGACTTCTCGGGCGACCTCTACGGGCAGGAGATCGGGGTGCGGCTCGTGCGCTTCCTGCGGCCCGACGCGCGCTTCAACGGGCTGGAAGAGTTGAAGGCGGCGATCGCCGCCGACGCGGAGGCGGCGCGGGCGGCGCTGTCCTGAGCCGCCCGGCCGGCCCGTCAGAAGGCGCGGTCCACCGAGCGCCCGAGCCGTTCCACCGGCCCGCGCGGCGGGTCCACCGTGTCGCGGACCCGCTCGCCCGCGCGATCCAGGCCGCGGCCCGCCCGCTCCCCCGGGCCTTCCCGCGTGCAAGCGGTGGCGGCGAGCGCCGCGACGAGCGTCAAAGCGGGCAGCAGCGATCTCGTTAAGCGCGTCATCGGGAATGCCCCTCGGTCGTTGGCGACGAGGGGTTAGCGCAACGGCCGGGCATCGGTTCGCTTCCGTCCCACCGCCGGCACGGGAGGTCATCCGATCGGAGGACGCCTCGGCATGGCGTCGTCCTTAGCTTCGCGCCCGACCCCGCCGCGGCAGATCCAGGCCGCGGGGCGGTGCAGGAAGCCGAGCCATGCCCAAGCCCAAGCCCGCGCGCCGCTCGCCGGCACCCGTCGCCGCCGCCTTGGCGGCCTTCGCCTGTTCGACGCCCGCTCTGGCTCTGGAACACACGCGCTTGGAGCCGGTCTGGTTCGAAACCGCCGCGCCGGACGGGGGGGCCGGCCGCACGGCGCAGGCGCTGCTCAACCTGCCGCCCGGATGGCTGATCGGCGACGCCGGCGTGATCATCCTGTCCGACCGGACCTGGCCGGGGTTGGCGCGCGAGCGGCTGGTCGCGGCGCTGTTGGAGGAAGAAGCGGCGGTGCTGGAGTTCGACGTGGCCGCCGCGCGAGGCCCCGGCCCGGAGAACGCGCGCCCAGAGGCGCCGATGGCTGCGGAACTGGTGCCGGGCGTGCGCGGCGCGGTGAGGGCGTTGCGGCGGGACGCGGGGGCGGGGCTGGTGGTGGCGCTGGGATACGGCGCGGGCGGCGAGGCGGCGGTGCTGTCCGCGTCGCCGGAGCGGACAACGGTCCCCGAGGACACCGGCCTCGTCGCCGCGGCGTCCTTGGGGCCGGGGCCGGCGCGCTTCGCCCTGGGCGGCGCGGCGCCGGGCCGCGGTTGGCCGGTCCGGGCGGAGCGCCTGTGCGGGGTGCTGGCGAAGGCGGCGGCGCCGTCCGAGGCGGAGTGCCGTCGGGCGTTGCTCGACCCGGGCGAGGGCCGCGCCGTCCGGCTTGCGGGGCCGTGAGGGCCGAGCCGCTCAGTAAGGTGGCCTTACTTCCTTACCACCTTACTGTCTTACGTTCCCACTTGGGCTCGCATCGGGATGGTTTGGACAAAAAGCGCGGGCGGACCGCCGGCCGCGGCGGTTTTCATTGTAGGTCTTCTCCGCGCCCGCGCTCAAGCGCGGCGGGCGGGGCGATGCTGCGGAGCGCCGGGCCCGCTCGCCGCGCTTGACCTGCGGCCACCGCGCTTCCCATAACCAGGGCATGGTCCGGCCGGCCTCCGCGCTCCCCCTCGGGCGAATTCCCGGCCCGGCCTTCCGCTGAGGGCCGGGTTCCCGCCGCTCGCCCCACCTACGCCCCTCCGCACCCCGAGGCGGCCGCCCGAGACGCACCGACATGACCGACGCCCCCGAGACGACGCCAGCCGTCCGCGATTACCGCGGCACCGTGTTCCTGCCCCGCACCGCCTTCCCCATGAAGGGCGACCTGCCCAAGCGCGAACCGCAGACGCTGGAGCGTTGGCAACGCCTCCGCGTGTGGGAGCGCCTGCGGGAGCGCTCGCGCGGCCGGCCGCCCTTCGTGCTGCACGACGGCCCGCCCTACGCCAACGGCCCGCTGCACATCGGCCACGCGCTCAACAAGATCCTGAAGGACGTGGTGAACCGCGCGGCGCAGATGGCGGGGTTCGACGCCGATTACGTACCGGGCTGGGACTGCCACGGCCTGCCCATCGAGTGGAAGGTGGAGGAGGAGTACCGCGCCAAGGGCCGCGACAAGGACGCGGTGCCGGTGCTCGACTTCCGCGCCGAGTGCCGCGCCTACGCCGCGCACTGGCTCGGCGTGCAGCGGGAGGAGTTCCAGCGGCTCGGCGTGGCGGGCGACTGGCAGCGCCCCTACGCGACGATGGACTTCGCGGCCGAGGCGGCGATCGCGGGCGAGATCGGCAAGTTCCTGGTGAACGGTTCGCTCTACCGCGGCCTGCGCCCGGTGATGTGGAGCCCGGTCGAGAAGACGGCGCTGGCCGAAGCGGAGATCGAGTACCACGACCACGTCTCGCCCACGCTGTGGGCGCGCTTCCCGGTGCTGCGCGCGCCGGCGGCGGCGCCGGACCTGGCGGGCGCGAGCGTGGTGATCTGGACCACCACGCCCTGGACCATCCCCGGCAACCGCGCGGTCGCCTACGGCGAGGAGATCGATTACGCGCTGCTGCACGTGGACGGGGCGGCGGACGGCTCGCGCCTGCGCGTCGGCGAGGCGCTGCTCGTGGCGCTGCCGCTGTTGCCGCAGTTCGGGGCGGACGCGGGGCTCGGCGCGCACACGCTGAAGCGCGTGCTGAAGGGGGCCGAGCTGGCCGGGGCCGCCCTCGCGCACCCGCTCCGCGGCTGGGAGCCGGCGAAGGGTGGCTACGGCTTCGATGTGCCGCTGCTGCCCGGCGGTTTCGTCACCACGGAAGCGGGCACCGGCTTCGTCCACATCGCGCCCGGCCACGGCGAGGACGACTTCGCGCTGGGCCGCGCGCACGGCTTGCCGGTGCCGGAAACGGTGAACGACGACGGCACCTTCACCGCGCAGGCGCCCGGTTTCGCGGGGCTGCACGTGTTCAAGGCGCACGACGCCGTCTACGCCGCGTGCGAAGCCACGGGCGCCTTGGCGGCGAAGGGGAGGCTGACGCACAGCTACCCGCATTCCTGGCGCTCCAAGAAGCCGGTGATCTTCCGCGCCACGCCGCAGTGGTTCATCGCCATGGACGGCGAGCACCGCATCCGCGAGCGGGCCCTGGAAGCCATCGCGGAAACGCGCTTCGTGCCGGAGACGGGGCGCAACCGCATGGGCAGCATGGTGGCGGGGCGGCCGGACTGGTGCATCAGCCGCCAGCGCGCCTGGGGCGTGCCCATCCCGGTGTTCGTTTCCAAGCAGAGCGGCGAGCCGCTGCGCGACCCGGCCGTCCTGGAGCGCGTGGCCGCCGCTTTCGCGGAGGAGGGCGCCGACGCTTGGTACAAGCCCGGCGCCGCGGAGCGCTTCCTCGGCCCGGACCGCGACGCGCGGCTGTACGAGCAGGTGACGGACATCGTGGACGTGTGGTTCGAGAGCGGCTCGACCCACGCCTTCGTCCTGACGCCGGAGCGCGGCCTGCGCTTCCCGGCGGACCTCTACCTCGAAGGGTCGGACCAGCACCGCGGCTGGTTCCAGCATTCCTTGCTGGAGTCCATCGGCACGCGCGGCGAGGCGCCGTTCCGCGCGGTGCTCACGCACGGCTTCACGCTGGACGAGCAGGGCCGGAAGCAGTCGAAGTCGCTCGGCAACGTCACCGCCCCGCAGGAGGTGACGCAGCGGTACGGCGCCGACATCCTGCGGCTCTGGGTGATGAACACCGACGTCACCGAGGACCAGCGCATCGGGCCGGAGATCCTGAAGCAGCAGGCGGAGCTGTACCGGCGCATCCGCAACACCCTGCGCTGGCTCCTGGGGAGCTTGGACGGCTTCTCGGAGGCGGAGCGCGTGCCGCACGCGGAACTGCCGGAGCTGGAGCGCTGGGTGCTGCACCGGATGGCGGAGCTGGACGCGCGGGTGCGCGGCGCCGTGTCCTCGCACGACTGGACCGGGGTGGTGCCGGACCTGCACGGCTTCTGCAACACGGACCTCTCGGCCTTCTACTTCGACATCCGCAAGGACGCGCTCTACTGCGACGCCGCGGACAGCCCCAAGCGGCGGGCCGCGCGGACGGTGCTGGACCTGCTGCACCGCCACCTCTGCGCCTGGCTCGCGCCCGTGCTGGTGTTCACGGCGGACGAGGCGTGGATGGCGCGCTTCGGAGGCGACGAGGAGAGCGTCCACCTGCACGACTTCCCGGCTGTGCCGGCGGAGTGGCGGGACGAGGCGCTGGCGGAGAAGTGGCACCGAGTGCGAGAGCTACGGCGTGTAATCACGACCGCTATCGAGCATCAGCGTGCTGCCGGCGTTATCGGTTCATCGCTTCAAGCTGCTGTCGAACTGCGAAGCACGCCCTACCCCGGTCTCCTGTCATGGGACGACTGGGCGGAGGTTTGCATCGTTTCTGCCTTCGAGTCGGACGACGATGAGGTGGAGCCGGGCCGAACGGGTCGCCTTCCTGACGCGGCAGTAAACGTGTCTCTTGCCCCTGGAGCCAAGTGCGCCCGTTGCTGGCGGGTGCTGCCGGAGGTGGGCGGGAGCGCCGCGCATCCGGCCCTTTGCCTCCGCTGCGAGGCGGTGGTGGAAGCGCAGCAACGGGCCCCGGCCGCCGCATGACCCTACGGCTGGGCCTCGCCGTCGCCGCCGCGCTGTTCGCCGCCGACCAGGCGAGCAAGTGGTGGATCCTGGAGGAGTTGCGCCTGCCGGAGGTGCGGCACGTCCCGGGCTTGGCGCTCGGCCCCTTCGGGCTCGACCTCAGCATGGTGTGGAACCGCGGCGTCACCTTCGGCCTCCTGTCGGGCGAAGGGCCGTGGAACCACCTGATCCTGGCGATGCTCGCGGCCGGCATCGCCGTGTTCCTGCTGCGGTGGCTGGCGCGGGCGGAGACGCCGGCGGTGGCGGTGGCCCTCGGCGCCGTGATCGGTGGGGCCATCGGCAACGTGGTGGACCGGCTGCGCTTCGGGGCGGTGGTGGACTTCGTGGACGCCCACGCCTGGGGCTGGCACTGGTACGTGTTCAACATAGCCGACGCGGGCATCGTGTGCGGGGTGGCGGTGCTGATCGCCGACGCCTTGTTCAGGCGCGCCCCGGAAGCTAAGCAAGCCCCATGAGGAAGCGCCGAGCCCGCAACGGACCCGCCCGGGGTGCGACCGTCGTCGCCCTGTTGCTCGCCGCGGGCTGCGGGACGGACACCTCGCGCACCTTCGGCTTCACCCGCGACGCCCCGGACGAGTTCCAGGTGACGACGCGCGCGCCCCTTTCCATGCCGCCCGCCCTCGGCGACCTGCCGGTGCCACGGCCGGGCGCCGACCGGCCGCAGGAGATGACGTCGCGCCAAGCGGCCGAGGCGGCGCTGGTGCCGGGCGTGGCGCTGGGCCAGTCGGGCGCCCGCGGCGGCGCCGGGCCGCGCACGACGGGCGAGTCGGCGCTGCTGTCCCAGGCGGGCCGGCCGGCGGGGGGCGACATCCGCCGCCGCGTGGACGAGGAAAGCCTGCGGCTCGACCAGCCCGACCGCGGCCTGGCGGACCGGCTGATCTTCTGGCAGCAGCCGGAACGGCCGGGGGTCGCGCTGGACGCCCGGCGCGAAAGCCAACGGCTGCGCGAGAACGCGGCGCTGGGCCGGGAAGCGACGGAGGGCGAAACGCCCATCATCCAGCGCAGTCGCAGCTCCAACCCGCTGACGCGGTTGTTGGAGAGCATCTTCTAGCCCGGAAAATTCGTGAGGGCCGAGGTGGGCCAGCCGCGATCGGATTGAGTTCTCGCGGGGGTTGTGTAGGCGCGCGTCGCTCGGCCGGCCGCTGGCCGGTGGTGAGGTGCGGATCGCGGGGCTGGTCGGTTGCGGGCTGGAGGGCTCGACTGGGGCATCCGCCCCGTGGTTCAGCAGGTCAGGCGCGGCAGTCGCTGGAGCGCGAGGCGCAGGATGGCATGGTTCGGACAGGCGCTGGGCAGGTGCAGCATGACCCGGGTCTTCAGCGCGACGACGCGGGTGGCGATCTTGACCAGGCGCAGGCGCAGGGTGTCGAATTGCGCCACCCGCCAGGTGGAGCGCTTCGGCATGAGGCTGCGCAAGGACCAGAGCAGCCAGTAGGCGCCGGTGTGCAGCATCAGGCGGAGCTGGTTGGCGCTGGCGCGCGAGCAGGAGGTGCGGTCGGCGGCGAGGTGCCGGCGCCAGGCTTTGATGTGGTTCTCGGCCTGGCCGCGCCGGCAATAGAGGTCCTCGTAGATCCGGCGTGCCGTGCCGCCGGCGAGGTTGGTGACCACGAAGCGGGTGTCGGTGCCCTGGGCACTGGCCTCGACGCGGGCGATGATCCGCTCGACCCGGCTCCAGCTCCCGGCGCCGCCGTAGAACTCCCTGTGGCGGCGCAGCTTATCGGTCCCGGGCATGGCGGTGCGCCGGGCAGCGGTGCTTTGCTCCAGCGCTTCGACGTGCCGGCGCAGGGTGCTGGTCGCGGCGACGCCGAGCACGAAGTCGAGGCGCTCGGCGCGGCAGAAGTCCAGCACCTCAGGGGCGCAGTAGTGGCTGTCAGCCCGGATCAGGATCTCGACCCTCGGCCAGTGGCTGCGGATCTCGCGCACGAGGCGGCGCAGGAAGGCGCGGGCCTCGGCGCCGCCGGGTCGGCGAGCGGGGCGCAGCATGGCGGCCACCGGCCGCCCCTCGCCATCGAAGACCACGACGGGTTGGAAGCCGTACTCGTCGTAGTAGGCGTTGAAGAGCCGCAGTTGCTGCCCGCCGTGAACGGCGTCGAAGGTGTCGTCCACGTCCAGCACGATCCGACGCGGCACCCGGCGGAAGCTGGCGCAGTACAGCCCGACCATGGCCCGGGCCATGCGCAGCAGGGCGCGCAGGTCGGGCAGGTTCTCGAGGCGCGAGATGGTCGGCTGCGAGCAGAGCGCGGCGCCATCGGGCAACTGGTTGAGCGCCAGCTTGAAGACCGGGTCGTGCCGCAGGCTATCCGCGTCGTTGCCGTCCTCGTAGCCGGCGGCGATCATCAGCATGCGAAAGCGCAGGATATCAGCGAGGCCGTGCCGCACGCGCTCCGACGCGCGTGGGTCGTCGATGCAGGCGGCGAGGCGCTCGGCCAGGCCGAGCCGCTGCTCGACCTCGCGCAAGGCCAGCAGACCGCCATCGGAGGACAGTTGCCCGCCATCGAAGCGGGCGATCAGGGGCTTGCCAGCGGCCGGTGACAGACCGGGCAGCAGCGACGTAGGTTCAACCTTGGCGGGCATGGTCTCCGGACACGGCTGGATTCAGGGGTCGCATCCGAATCCTATTGCCGCTCAACGGTTCGCTCCATGCCCGCCAGCCCTCGTGCATGATCCGGGCTAGGTCCTCGGACTGGGGACCGCGTTACCGCAGCGCACCACCGCAGGTAAGCGTTGCGCCCGGGGCGTTTCGCGCCACATGCTGGGCCATGCCCCCTGTGACCCGCCGCACCACCATCCGCACCGCCGCCGCGCTGCCGGCGGCGCTGTCCGCCGCTGCACCCGCGGCGGTTCTCGCCAACCCCGCCGTGCAGCCCGCCTCGCCGGACCGCGCCGCGGAGGCGCTGGCCGACCGTCCGCTCTTCGGCGCTTCCACCTGGACCCTCCCCAACGGGCTCCGGGTGGTCCACGTGGACAGCCGGCGGGTGCCGGTGGTCGCGCACTACCTGTTCTACGGCGCGGGCGGCGGCGAGGATCCGCCGGGCCGCTCCGGCGTGGCGCATTTCCTCGAACACATGATGTTCAAGGGCAGCCGCAACGTGGCGCCGGGGGCGCTCTCGTTGGCCGTGGCGCGAGAGGGCGGGCAGGACAACGCCTTCACCTCGCGGGACGTCACCGCTTACTTCCAGCACGTCGAGGCCAGCCGCTTGCCGCTGGTGATGCGCTTGGAGTCCGACCGCTTCGCCGCGCCGCTGATCCCGGCCGACACGCTGGAGCCGGAGCGCGACGTGATCCTGGAGGAGCGGCGGCTCCGCACGGACAGCAGCCCGCGCGCCCGCTTCTGGGAAGCCTTCGAGGCGGCGCTCTGGGGGCCGCAGCACTGGCACGGCCGGCCGATCATCGGCTGGGAGCCGGAGATCCGAGCCATTTCCCGCGAGAACCTGCTCGACTTCTACCGCGACCGCTACGCGCCCGCGAACGCCGTGCTGCTGGTGGCGGGCGACGCGCGGGAAGCGGAGGTGCGGCGCCTGGCCGACGAGTTCTACGCCCCCGTGCCCGCCCGCCCGCACCGAGGGCGCGAGCGCGGCGGCGCGCCGCCCACCGCCCCGGCCGAAGCCCGGATCACCCGCCGCGACCCGGCGGTGCGTGAAGCGTCGTTCATGCGCGCCGCCGTGGCGCCCAGCCTCACCTGGGGCGACCAGCGGCAGGCCTGGGCGCTGGAGGTGGTGTCCCACCTCCTCGGCGGCGGGCAGGGCAGCCGGCTGCACAAGGCGCTGGTGGAAACCGGCCTCGCCACCAGTGCGGGCTGCTCCTTTGACGCCGAAGCGGCGGGGGCGGGGTCCTTCACCTTGTCCGCCACCCTCCGCCCCGGCGTGCCGCCGGAGCGGCTGGAAGCGGCGCTCGACGAGACCGTGTCCCGGCTGTTGCAGGACGGGCCGATGGAGGAGGAGCGCGCGCGCTCGGTCCGGCAGATCACGGCCGGCGCGGTGCTGGCGCTGGACGGCTTCGGCACCGCGGCCCGGATGCTCGGCGGCGCGCTCGCCCTGGGCCTGCCGATCGAGACGGTGGAGTTCTGGCCCCGGCGCCTGCGCGAGGTGACGCTCGCGGAGACGGCGGCGGCGGCGCGGGCGGTGCTGGGCGGCGCGCCCTCCACCACGGGCTGGCTGGTGCCCGGGGAGGCGCCGTCGTGAGCGGCTCCCAAGGCTTCTCCCTCCCGATACGCGTGGTGGAGGCCGGCGGCGTTTCCGCGTGGCTGGTCGAGGACCACGCCGTCCCGGTCGTGTCCGTGTCCTGGTCTTGGCGGGGCGGCGCGGCGCTGGATCCGGCGGGCGAGGAGGGCGTGGCCGCGGTGGCCGCGGCGCTGCTCTCCGAAGGCGCCGGGCCGATGCCGGCCACCGCCTTCGCCGACGCGTTGCGCGACCAAGCGATCGGGCTGAGCTTTTCGGCCAGCCGCGACTGGTTCGAGGGCGGCTTCCGCACCCTCCTGCCGGCGCTGCCGGAGGCGGTGCGCCTCGCGGCCCTCGCCATGGCGGAGCCGCGCCTGGACGCCGAGGCCGTGGAGCGGGTGCGCGCCCGCGCCGTGGCCGCCGCTCGCCGCGCGCTGGAAACGCCGCGCGGCCAAGCCGGGCGCGCCTTCTGGGCCGAGGCCTTCCCGGACCACCCCGCCGGCCGGCCGAGCAACGGCACCGCCGAGAGCTTGTCGGCGCTGCAGGCCGAGGCGATCCGCGCCGCGCTGGGGCGGCAGGTGCGGCGGGAAGGGCTGCTGGTCACGGCCGCGGGCGCCATCACCGAGGGCGAGCTGGCGGCGCTGCTGCCCCGGCTCTTCGCCGGCCTGCCCGCGGGCGCGCCGCCCGCCGTGCAGCCCTTGCCGGCCTTTCGCCGCTTCGGCCAACGGGTCGTGCCGGTGGACGCGCCGCAATCCTCCGTGCTGTTCGGGCAGGCGGGCTTGGCCGCGGACGACCCGGATTGGGAAGCGGCGCAGGTGATGATGCGCATCCTCGCGGGCGGCGGCTTCGCGTCGCGCTTGATGCAGTCCGTGCGGGAGAAGCGCGGCCTCGCCTACGGCATCGGCGCCAACCTGGACGTGGTGTTCCGGCAGGCGGTGATCGTCGGCTCCGTGGCGACGGAGAACGCGCGGGTGGCGGAAACGCTCGCGGTGACGCGCGAGGAATGGGCGCGCATGGCCGCCGAAGGGCCGACGGCGGAGGAGATGGCGGACGCGGTCGCCTACCTCACCGGCTCCCTGCCCCTGCAATTCAGCGACAGCCGCCGGGTGGCGGACGGGCTGCTCGCCTTGCGCGAGAACGACCGGCCGCTGGACTGGCTCGCCGGGCGCCCGGCGCGGCTGGCGGCGCTCGGGCGCGAGCGGGTGGCGGCGGCGGCGAAGCGGTTGCTGGCGCCGGCGGAGCTTTCCGTGGTGGTGGCGGGGCAGCCGGTCGGCCTCTGAGCGGGCGGGGAGGGCGCCGGCGCGGCTCAGGCCGTTGCCGGGGCGCCGCGTCCGCCGCCAACGCTGCGGCTCAGCCGGTGCGCCGGCGCTTCGACC
>CADCTL010000076.1 GCA_902805625.1 uncultured Acetobacteraceae bacterium | reverse complement strand
CGGCACCGACGCGCAGAAGCGCGAGTGGCTCGACCCCCTGCTGGAAGGCGAAATCCGCTCCTGCTTCGCGATGACGGAGCCGGACGTCGCGTCCTCGGACGCCACCAACATCCAGACGCGGATTGTGCGGGACGGCGACCACTACGTCATCAACGGCCGCAAATGGTGGTCCTCCGGTGCCGGCGACCCGCGCTGCGCCATCTTCATCGTCATGGGCAAGACGGCGCCGGACAGCCCGGACAAGTACCGCCAGCAATCGATGATCCTGGTGCCGCGCGGCACGCCCGGCCTGACGATCAAGCGCATGCTGCCGGTCTTCGGCTTCGACGACGCGCCGCACGGCCACGCCGAGTTGCTGTTCGAGAACGTCCGGGTGCCGGCCGAGAACATCCTGCTGGGCGAGGGCCGCGGCTTCGAGATCGCGCAGGGGCGGCTCGGCCCCGGCCGGATCCACCACTGCATGCGTGCCATCGGCCTTGCGGAGCGGGCGCTGGAGCTGATGTGCAAGCGCTCCTTGGAGCGGCGGCCCTTCGGCAAGCCGCTGGCGGACCAGGGCGTGATCATCGAGCGCATCGCCCAGTCCCGCATCCTGATCGACCAAGCGCGGCTGCTGACACTGCACGCCGCGTGGCGCATGGACGCGGTGGGCAACAAGGTGGCGCGCGCGGAGATCGCCGAGATCAAGGTGGCCGCGCCGCAGATGGCCTGCCAGGTGATCGACTGGGCGATCCAGGCGCATGGTGGCGCCGGCGTGACCGATGACTTCCCGCTCGCCTACTTCTTCAAGATCGCCCGCACGCTCCGCATCGTGGACGGGCCGGACGAAGTGCACCGCTTCCAACTCGGCCGCATGGAGCTGGCGAAGCACAAGCCGGCGCGGGCGGAGGCTGCGGCGCGGGCCGCGGAGTGACATGAGCGGCGGCGGCATGCCCGAGCTGGTGCCGGTCCTGGACCGGCACCGCTTCGACGAGGCCGCCATGGCGCGCCATCTGCGCGGGCACCTGCCGGGCTTCGACGGCGCGGTGCAGGTGCGGCAGTTCCAGGGCGGCCAGTCCAACCCGACCTTCCACCTCCGCACCGGGGCGGGCGACTACGTCCTCCGCAAGAAGCCGCCCGGCAAGCTGCTGCCCCGCGCCCACGCGGTGGAACGTGAGTACCGCATCCTGCGCGCGCTCGCCGGCAGCGGAGTGCCGGTGCCGCCGGTCCGACTGCTCTGCGAGGACGCCTCGGTCATCGGCACCGCCTTTTTCGTCATGGACCACGTTCCCGGACGGATCTTCTTCGACCGCGTCATGACGACCGGCACGCCGGCCGAGCGCGCCGCGGTGTACGAGGACATGGCGCGCGTGCTGGCGGCGCTGCACCGCGTGGACTGGCGCGCCGCGGGGCTGGAAGGGTTCGGCAGGCCCGAGGGCTACATGCCGCGCCAAGTGGCCTTGTGGACGCAGCAATGGGAAGCGGCGCGCGTCGAGGAGATGCCGGAGATGGACCGGCTCGCCGCCTGGCTGCCGCGGCACCTTCCGGAGGACGAGGAGGCGACGATCGCGCACGGCGACTTCCGCCTGGGCAACCTAATAATCCATCCGACCGAGCCGCGGATCGTCGCCGTGCTGGACTGGGAATTGGCGACCATCGGCCACCCTCTCGCCGACCTGGGCTATGCCTGCCTGACCTACCATTTCGCGCCCGGGCCGGACGGCGTCTCCGGCGTTTTCGGCACCGACCTGTCCGGCACCGGCATCCCCGACGAAGGGGAGTTCGTTTCCCGCTACTGCGCCCATGCGGGGAGGCCCGTGCCCCCGGCGCTCGACGTGTTCGTGGTGTTCTCGATGTTCCGCCTGGCCTCCATCGTCGCCGGCGTGTGGCGCCGGGCGCTGGACGGCAACGCCGCCGACCCGCGCGCCATCGACTACCGCGACCGCTACCGCGACATGGCCGAACGCGCCTGGGCGCTGGCGCGGCGCATCGATTCCGGCGCGTAGCCGCGCACCGCTATTCCAGCAGCGTCGCGCGCAGCCGGGCGAGGCGCGGAGGGTCGAGGCCGAGGCCGTTCTCCAGCAACGCTTCCAGGCCGCCGTGGCCGGCGACCGCGCGGTCGAGCGCGCTCTCTATCAGCGGCCGATGGGCGCTGAGCAGAGCCTCCCGGACGTCGTCCGGCGTGTCCGGCGGCAGCGCGCGCTCGCGCTTCCAGATCCGGTTGGTGGCCAGGTAGTCGGCGATCACCGTTTCCCGCGGCACGCCCAAGGCGGTCAGCAACAAGGCCGCGCCGAAGCCGGTGCGGTCCTTGCCGGCGGAGCAGTGGAACAGGAGCGGGAGCCGTTCCTCCCGCAGCAACAGGTCGAACAAGGCGCGGTAGCGCGGCAGGTGGTCGGTCGCGTAGGCCGCGTAGGCGGTGCGCAGCAGGTCGTGGACGTCCTCGCCGGTCGCCTCTTCCCGGGCGAGCAGGTCGCGCAGCGAAGCGCCGACCCGCGGCTCGATGGGCAGGCGCACCGCCTCCGGCGCGCCGGCGGCCGGCAGGCGCGAGGGGGCGCGAGCGGCTTCGTTCTCGCCGCGCAGGTCGCAGACCGTGCGGATGCCGGTCGCGGCGAAAGCCGTCAGGTCCGCATCGGTCAGTCCGGCGAGGGAATCGGAGCGG
>CADCTL010000075.1 GCA_902805625.1 uncultured Acetobacteraceae bacterium | reverse complement strand
GCGCGGGGCCTGGGCGCCATCGCCCACCCGCGCACCTTCGGGCACGGCGGCGTCGGCTCCTCCTACTGCTGGGCCGACCCCACCACGGGCCTGTCCTTCGCCTTCCTGTCGAACTGCCGGCAGGCGGAGCCCTTCCACAGCGAGCGCATGGACGTCCTGAGCAACCTCGCCCACGTCTCCATCTTGGAGGTGTGACACTCCTCTCCCCTTGGCGGCCGGTGCCCGGTGCGCCTAGTTACCGCCTCCCGGCGCCCCGTTGACGGCGCCGCCAGGGGAGGAGACGCCGGTGGCTGACACGGTCGAGGTTTCGGGGCTCAAGGTGGCGGGCGCGCTGCACGCCTTCATGGAGAGCGAGGCCCTGCCCGGCACCGGCGTGGAGCCGGCGCGCTTCTGGTCCGCGCTCGCCGCCGTCCTCCGCGACCTCGCGCCGGAGAACGCCGCCCTGCTGCGGAAGCGGGATGAGCTGCAAGCCAAGATCGACGCCTGGCACCGCGAGCACCCGGCCAAGCCCGTGGACCTCCAGGCCTACACCGCTTTCCTGCGCGGGATCGGCTACCTGCTGCCGGAAGGGCCGGACTTCCAGGTCGGCACAGGCAACGTGGACGCGGAGATCGCGCAGGTCGCCGGGCCGCAGCTCGTGGTACCGGTGTCCAACGCCCGCTACGCGCTGAACGCCGCCAACGCCCGCTGGGGCAGCCTGTACGACGCGCTCTACGGCACGGACGCCATCCCGGACACGGGCGGCGCCGACCGGGGCCGGGGCTACAACCCGACGCGCGGGCGCAAGGTGATCGAGTACGCCCGCGGCGTGCTGGACCAGGTCGCTCCCCTCGCCGGCGGCGCCTCGCACCGCGACGCGGCGGGCTACGCGGTCGCGGACGGCGCGCTCGCGGTGAAGCTCGGCGACGGGCGCTCCGTCGGCCTCGCACGCCCCGAACAGTTCGTCGGGTTCCAGGGCGACGCGGCGAACCCCTCCGCCGTTCTGCTGGCCAACAACGGGCTGCACGCCGAGATCCGCGTGGACCGCAACCACCAGATCGGCAAGACCGACCCGGCCGGGGTGGCGGACCTCGCGCTGGAAAGCGCCGTCACCACCATCATGGACTGCGAGGACTCGGTCGCGGCGGTGGACGCCGCCGACAAGGTGCTGGTCTACCGGAACTGGCTCGGCCTCATGCGCGGCGATTTGGAAGCGCGGTTCGAGAAGGGCGGCGGCACTGCCACGCGCCGTCTCAACCCCGACCGCACCTACCAGAAGCCGGCCGGCGGCGACCTCAGCCTGCACGGCCGCTCGCTCATGCTGGTGCGGAACGTCGGCCACCACATGATGACGGACGTCGTGACGCTCGACGGCCAGGAGGTGCCGGAGACGATCCTCGACGCCGCCTGCACCGCCGCCATCGCCCTGCACGACGTCAACGGCAAGCGCCTGAACAGCCGCGCCGGCAGCGTCTACATCGTCAAGCCCAAGATGCACGGGCCGGAAGAGGTGGCCTGGGCCGACAAGCTCTTCGGCCGCGTGGAGGACGCGCTCGGGATGGCGCCCCGCACGCTCAAGATGGGGATCATGGACGAGGAGCGCCGCACCACGGTGAACCTCCGCGAGTGCATCCGCGCCGCCAAGGACCGGGTGGTGTTCATCAACACCGGCTTCCTCGACCGCACCGGCGACGAGATCCACACCGCCATGGAAGCCGGCGCCGTGCTCCGCAAGAACGACATGCGCGGCGCCGCCTGGATCAAGGCCTACGAAGACATGAACGTGGACGTGGGCCTCGCCTGCGGGCTTCGCGGCCGGGCGCAGATCGGCAAGGGGATGTGGGCCGCGCCCGACATGATGGCGGCGATGCTGGAGCAGAAAATCGGCCACCCCAAGGCCGGCGCCAACACCGCCTGGGTGCCCTCGCCCACCGCCGCCACGCTGCACGCGCTGCACTACCACCAGGTGGACGTGGCGGCGCGGCAGGACGAACTCCAGAAGGGCGGCCGGCGCGCGAAGCTGGACGACGTGCTGACGGTGCCGCTCGCCGCCAACACCAACTGGTCGCCCGAGGCGGTGCAGTCGGAGTTGGACAACAACGCGCAGGGCATCCTCGGCTACGTGGTGCGCTGGATCGACCAGGGGGTCGGCTGCTCCAAGGTGCCGGACATCAACGATGTGGGCTTGATGGAGGACCGTGCGACGCTCCGAATCAGCAGCCAACACATCGCCAACTGGTTGCGCCACGGCATCTGCACGGAAGAGCAGGTGGTGGAGACCCTGCGCCGCATGGCCGGCGTGGTGGATCGCCAGAACGCCGGCGACCCGCTGTACCGGCCGATGGCGCCGGGTTTCAACGGGCCGGCGTTCCGAGCCGCGTGCGACCTGGTGCTGAAGGGCCGCGAACAGCCGAACGGCTACACCGAGTTCATCCTGCACACGCGGCGGCGGGAGGCGAAGGCGCAGGGCGCCGCCTGACGCCCAGCGTCTCCGCCATCGCCCGCGCCGCCCGCGCGCCGCTCTCCCAGGCGCCGCCCACGGTGCCGGCGTAGCGCTCGTGGCAGGCCTCGCCCGCGAAGCGGAGCCTGCCGTCGGCCACCGCCGCGTCGCGCAGCGCCGCCCTCGCGCCGGCGTGCCCGACCAGCGCGTGGCTATAGGAGCCGCGGAAAAGCGGGTC
>CADCTL010000074.1 GCA_902805625.1 uncultured Acetobacteraceae bacterium | reverse complement strand
GCCGCAGCGCCAGCACGGTCGGTGAGATCGACGACAGCGGTCTCAATGCCGGGGACCTCGGCGGTCGCGGCCAAACCGCTGGGCGAGATGTCGCACGCGAAAACGCGAGCGCCGCGTCGCGCGAAGGCTTGGGCGATGCTGCGGCCGAGGCCGTTGCCCGCCGCCGAGACGGCGACCGCGTCGCCGCGGAAGGTGAGATTCATGCCGGCCGTCCTCCCCTGTCCGCGGATCATGCCACCGCTCGGCGCCGGCGGGCGAGAGCCGCCTCGCGTGTTGCCGGCCCGCCGGAGCACCGATAGCGTCCGGAGAAACGTGGAAGAGGTTCGCCATGCGTCGCCGCAGCCTCCTGCTCGCCGCCGGCGTCGCCGTTCCGCCGATGTCGGCATCGCCCGCCCGGGCACAGGCCGCCCCGATCCGGGTCGTGATGAACACCGAGCTGCAGGTACTCGATCCGATCGTCACCAACGCGAACGTGACGCGCGCCTTCGGCTACATGGTCTTCGACACGCTGATCGCGATGGACGACGCCGGCGGGTACCGCCCGCAGATGCTGGAGTCCTGGCGGGCGAGCGGGGACCGCCTCATCTGGACCTTTACGTTGCGCCCCGGCCTCGAATGGCACGACGGGGCGCCGGTCACGGCGGAGGACTGCGTCGCCTCTTTGAAGCGATGGGGTCGCCGGGACGGGATGGGCACGCGGCTGATGGCAGCGACCCGGGCGCTGCGCATCGTGGACCAGCGGAACTTCGTGTTGGAGTTGTCGCGGCCCTTCGGGTTCGTCATCGAGGCGATCGGCAAGCCGGCCGCCCAGGTGCCGTTCATGATGCCGGCGCGCTTGGCGGCCACGGAGCCCACCCGAGCCGTCCCGGAGATCGTGGGATCAGGGCCCTTCACCTTCCGCCGCGAGGAGTGGCGGCCCGGCGACCGCGCCATCTTCCGCCGCAACCGGAACTACCGCCCGCGCGAGGAGCCGGCGAACGGCTTGGCCGGCGGCAAGGTCGTCCGGGTCGAGCAGGTGGACTTCGTCAGCCTTCCCGACCACGCCACGAAGGTTTCCGCGCTGCTGGCCGGCGAGATTGATTTCCTGGAGTACGCGCCGCTCGACTTCGTCGCGATGCTGCGCCGGGACCGCAACATCGTCGTCACCGCGCCGCGCCCGCTCGCCCAGAGCATGGGCGGCGTGCAGATCAACCACACGCAGCCGCCCTTCGACAACCTCCTGGTCCGCCGGGCGCTGCAGCAGGCGGTCGACCAGCGCGAGATCATGGCGGGCCTCGGCCTGCCGCCCGACATGACCATGGAGTTCTGCCAGTCGATCTTCATGTGCGGCGGGCCCTACGACTCCGACGCCGGTATGGCGCCTTTGCGCGACGCAAGCGTCGAGCGGGCGCGCGAGCTGCTGCGGGAGGCCGGATACGCCGGCCAGCGGACCGTCCTTTTGCACAGCACGGACTCCGCGCTCATCAACCCAATGGCGCTGGTTCTGATCGATCGCATGCGCCGCGCCGGCTTCAACCTCGACGTCGTGGCCACCGACTTCAGCTCGGTCGCGCAGCGCCGGTTGAACCACGAGCCGGTGGAACGCGGGGGCTGGAGCGTGGTGCCGGTGGTCTGGACGGGGTACGACCTCGCCAACCCGCTGGCGCACTACGGCACGGCGTACAACTGCGGCACCGCCTACCCGGGCCGCTACTGCGATCCCGAGCTGACGCCGATCATTGAGCGCTTTGCCGCCGAATCCGATCCGGCCCGCCGGCGGGAGCTCGCGGCCGAGATGCAGGAGCGGGTGCATAGTCAGGCGTTGATGGGCTTCATGGGCCAATTCTTCGTTCCCTCCGCTTACCGCCGCAGCCTGCGCGGCGTGCAAGAGATCGGCTTTCCCGTGCTCTGGAACGTGGAGCGGGTCGGGCGCTAGCGGAGGGACCGGCGCGCTGCAGCCTCGGAACGGCGAGGCGGCGCTCGCGCGGTGCCGGTGCGGGCGTGATCGGCCTCCATGGGGTGGTCCGCGACGGATGCTAGTGTCGCGTTGGCGCGGACGCCAAGGGTCGGGGTGACCCGGACGACCGCGCGGCGAAGGCTGGCACGAACACCTCGGGTGCGGGCGGCTTGAAGCCGAGCGAGGCGTGCGGGCGTACGCCGTTGTAGTGCCGCCGCCAGCTCTCGATGACGACCTGGGCCTCGCGCAGGCTGTAGAAGATCTCGCCTTTCAACAGCTCGTCGCGCAGGCGGGCGTTGAAGCTCTCCACGTAGCCGTTCTCCCACGGACTGCCCGGCGCGATGTAGGCGGTCTTGGCGCCGACCGCCGCGATCCACTTCTGCACCGCCTTGCTCACGAACTCGGGCCCGTTGTCGGACCGGATGTGCGCGGGCACGCCGCGCAGGATGGACAGGTCGGACAGGAGGTCGATGACGTCCGCCGCCTTCAGCCTGCGCCCCACCCGGATCGCCAGGCACTCGTGGGTGAACTCGTCGATGACGTTGAGCATCCTGAACTTGCGCCCGTCGTGGGTGCGGTCCTCGACGAAGTCGTAAGACCATACGTGGTTCGGCCGCTCGGGCCTGAGCCGGACGCAGGAGCCGTCGGCCAGCCACATCCGCCCGCGCTTGGGCTGGCGCGGCGGCACCTTCAGCCCTTCGCGCCGCCAGATCCGCTCCACCCGCTTGTCGTTCACGACCCAGCCCGCCGTGGACCGCAGCAGCGCCGCCACCTTGCGGTAGCCGTAGCGGCCGTACCGCCGCGCCAGCTCGATGGTGTCCGCCGTGAGCCGTTCCTCGTCGTCGCGGCCCCGCGGCGCCTTGCGCTGCGTCGAGCGGTGCTGGCCGAGCGCCGCGCAAGCGCGGCGCTCGGGCACTCCCATCGTGTGCACGATGTGCTCGACGCAGGCGCGCCGGCGCGCGGGGCCTAGAAGTTTCCCCGCGCGGCCTCCGCCAGGATCTGCTTGTCGAGCGTCAGATCCGAGACGGCGCGGCGCAGGCGCGCGTTCTCCGCTTCCAGCTCCTTCAGGCGCTTCACTTGGTCGCCCTTCAGCCCCCCGAACTCCCGGCGCCAGCGGTAGTAGGTCACCTCGGTCACGCCGATGGCCCGGATCGCGTCAGCCACGCTCCGGCCCTGCGACGCCAGCACGTCCACCTGCCGCAGCTTGGCCACGATCTCCTCGGGCTTGTGCCCCTTCTTCGCCATCTCGGTCCTCCTCCGGCTCGAAGCCATACCTCGGGACGGACCACTTCAAAGGGGGAGGATCAGCCGCATACTCCGAACGCTCGGGGACTGCTTCGAGCTTTTGGACCGTGCGCCCTTGGCCACCGCAGCTCCCGATCGGCTCGATGTGCGGCTGCACGCCTACAGGCGAGTGAGGTCTCGCGCCCGGCCCAGGGCGAAACCCGGCCGGATGGAATTTCCCAGGGGACGTCAGTGCCCGGCCCCCACCGCCGCTCCAGTCGGCCCTGCCCGGATCGTCCGCCGCTTTCGCTCGTTTCATCGCGCCTCTGCTCGTGGAGGTCTGCGCCGCTTCCCACCACGGCCCGAGGTCCGCGGGCACGCCGCGCCGCTTCGCACCGTTCCGGCGGTGCCAGATGAGCCGCCTCGGTGGCCTGCAACAGAGCTCGCGGTGAGCTTCGAGCGGCGGCCCCAGCGACATCCACCGCGCGCCCGACCGCGCCACGTTCCGCCTGTCGGCGCTCGACAGCGAAACAGGTCGGAATTCAAGGGTTCGCAGGCCCTAGGCGCGCTAGGCGATTTTCAGTAAACCACGCTGATGAGCGCCCACAAGAACGACACTTTCGACGAACGGCTGACCGCGGCGGCGAACGCGAAGAAGGCCATGCTGGAGAAGTTCCGCGCGAGGCCGCGTCCCGACGACCCCGCGGTCTTGGAACGGCAAGCGGCCCAGAAGGCGACCGCCGAGGCCCGTGAGGCCCGCGCCGCGGAACGCAAGGCCGCCCGCGAGGCGGAAGCGGCGAGGCAGGCCGCCGAGCGCGCGGCCCTCGCCGCCGAGCAGGAAGCCCGCGCCGCCGAGCAGGCGGCGCGCCAAGCCGAGGAAGCGGCCCACGCCGCGGCCATGGAAGTCGAGCAAGAAACCCGCGCCGCCGCTTTGGACGCCGACAAGAAGGCCCGGGCCCTCGCCTTGGCGGCCGAGCAGAAGGCGCTCCGCGACGCACGCTACGCCGCCCGCAAGGCGCGCCGCCGCTGAGGAAGGACGGCCGCGGATGCGCCGCGCCCGCCCGTCCAGGAGGTCAGGCGGGAATGGGCGATCCGATCCGCTAGGAGTTCGGCGGTCCCGTCATCCTGGCGAAGACCATGCGGTCCCTGTTCTCCTGCATGAGCATCGTGAAGCCCGGGATGGTGTCGAGGCCGAGACCCAAGGGAAGCCCCGTGTCGGGATCGGGCTGGACCTTGGCGTAGCTCTGGCCCGAGACCTTCTCCCACTTGCCCGCCGGCTTCTTGACTTCGAGGTTCACGACGGTTGCCTTGAGCACCATCCGGACGATGGCCTCCTTGGGCGAGGACGGCTTCGTCAGGCTCGGTGAGCCGGCGATCATCTGCCACCCGTTCGCCAGCGCCCAGCCGGCCAACTCGTCCTTGGTCATGTGGTGTTCTTCCCGTCGAGGGGCCGCCTCCGCGCGCGGCGTGACGCCCGATGCCGCCGAACCGCCCCTCCCGTGCTCGACGGATGCAGGCTGTGTCAACGGCGCAGCGTCGCGCCCGCGCCCCCTTGGGCCGGGCGTCAACGCCGGGCGGCGGTCATCTCCTCGCCTTGCCCTTTTGGATTTCGCGCTCGACCGCCCCGCGCTCGCTCGACCCCACGCGGCGCATGATCTCGCGCACGATGGCGGGCGTCACGCGGTGCCGCTTCACCAAGTAGGCGATTTCAGTCTCGACCTCGGTGCCGGCGGCAGTCGGAACGACGGTTTCGGCTTTCGCCTTGCTCTGTGCCACGGAACATTCCTATCGATCAGGCCCCGCCTGGAGCGGGGCCGGTTGAGGCTGCCGTCGGTCGCTTCGTCGCCGCGGACCGGGGGCGCCATGGCGCGGCCTGTTCTACGGGCGCCTCAATCGCGGCGCGACGCGCACCGAGCGCAGAGCGGCAACGGCCCGCCCGAGCCGATCTTCAGCCGAGCGGCCCGCGGCGGAGCTGGCTTTCCCGCACGACGCGCTCGTGCCCGTCGCGAACATTCTTCACCCGGTATTCGCGGTCGGTGCCGTCGTTGGGGAGCAGGCGGATGACCGTGTAGGTCCCCCGCGCGGCGGTGCCGTCGAACTTGCCGGGCTCGAACTCGATGGTTTGCCCGACTACGAAGCTATGGAGCGGCATGGCTGTTCCTCGCGGGCGGGTTCGAAATCCCGGCAACACCGGGACGGGGCGATCGAGCGGCCCGCGCGCCGCGCCGCCTTTCCGTTACCCGATGAGATCGAGGACGATCCGGCGGACCTCGTCTTGCGTCAGGCCCAACGGTTCGGGCTTCCGCGGGGGGACGACGCCAAGCTGAATCGGCACGACCGGCGCGGTTGTTGGCTGGAGCCGGGTGAGGGCTCGGGTGGATGCTGGAGGCACGTTTTCCTTTCGAGACGACGCGTTCAAGCGTCGTCCTGGTATCACTGCACTTCACTCAACGTCGTAGATGCTCGAACGATCCTCGACCGGCCACGCGGCACGCGGCCGAAAGCGCCGGCGAAGGTCGTGCGTTCTTCAAAAAGGCGGCGCCGCGGCGCCTGCCCGTCGGCTAAGAAGGGACGGCGAAGCGCCGCCCCTCCGTGGCCGTCACGCCAGCTTCAGGTTGCCGGCCGAGGTCTTGCCCTGCTGGCCGCGCTGGATCTCGTACTCCAGCTTCTGGCCTTCTTGCGGGTTGCCGATCCCGGCGCGCTCGACGTCGGAGATGTGAAGGAAGACGTCCTTCGAGCCGTCGTCGGGTTGGATGAAGCCGTAGCCTTTGGTCGGGTTGAACCACTTCACGGTGCCGATAGACATGATTGGTGTTCCGTTCATGACAAAGTGCCGCCTGTGCGGGATCGCACGGCGGATCAAGCTTCGATGGGATGCGGAAACCAAGCTCGGCGCTCAATAACGAGCAGAGAGAGCGGACCGGACCGAACGAGTTTGACATCGCTGATATAGTGCGTCGCCAAGGGTTGCGCAATCTCCCGGCCCCGGCGGGCCCGCGGCGCCGCTTGACCGGCCTCGCCGCCGAGCGGTACCCGCCGCGTTCCGCGCCGGAGGGTCCGCATGATCAGTGTCTTCGCGCTCCGCGACGGCGGCTTGGCCCGCGCGCCCGATCCGGGCGCCGGGGCGTTGCCGGAGGGGACCGTCTGGATCGATCTGCACGACCCCTCGGCCGAGGAGGAGGCGCGGGTGGAGCGGCTGCTCGGCCTCGACATCCGGACCCGCGACGAGATGGCCGAGATCGAGGAGTCGGCCCGGCTCTACGAGGAGAACGGCGCCCTGTACATGACCGCCACCGTGGTCGCCGGCGCGTCCGAGCGCCGGCCGGCGGCGGCGCAGGTCACCTTCGTGCTCACGCGGGAGAGGCTCGTCACCGTCCGCTACGCCGACCCGCTGCCGTTCCGCGACTTCGAGGCGCAATGCTCCCGCCGTCCCGTCGCGCGCACCACCGCCGACCAGGTGTTCCTCGCGCTCGCCGAAAGCGTCGTCAACCGCGTGGCCGACCTGTTCGAGGCGAGCGAAGCGGAGCTGGACCGGCTGTCCGCCGAGATCTTCGCCGACGACGACGGCCCTCCGCCCGCCCGGCTTTCCGGCGAGCCGCTCGCCGGGAAGAAACCGCGCCTCCGGCGGCGCCGGCGCCAGCAGACCGACCTGCAAGCCGTGTTGAAGCGGCTCGGCCGGACCAACCTGCTGGCGGCTAAGCTGCGCGCGAGCCTGCTCAGCGTCGGACGCATGCTGGCCTACCACCGCCAGGGGGCGGGCGACCGCCTGCCGGACGGCGACCGTGCGACGCTGAAGGCGCTGGAGCGCGACGCGCGCTCGCTGGCCGAGCACGACTCGCAGCTCGCGGCCGAGATCGCCTTCCTGCTGGAAGCGACGCTCGGGCTGATCGACATCGAGCAGAACCGCATCATCAAGGTCTTCTCGATCGCCGCGGTGCTGTTCCTGCCGCCGACGTTGGTGGGCACGGTGTACGGCATGAACTTCGAGCACATGCCGGAGCTGCGCTGGCTGTTCGGCTACCCCTTCGCGCTGCTCATGATGGTCGTGTCCGCCATCGCCCCCTACTACTGGTTCAAGCACCGCGGCTGGCTATAGGCTGGCCGGCCTTGTCGCCCCCGATCGAAGGGGCTTACGCTCCGTCCCGGAACGGTTCAGGCCGGAGAACCACCGCGATGGAAGGCGTAGCTGTCGTCACGGGCGGGGCGAGCGGGATCGGCGCGGCGTGCTGCCGCGCGCTCGCCGCAGAGGGGATGCGGGTCGCCGTCCTCGACCTCGGCGACCGGGCGGGAACCGTGGCCGCGGAGGTCGGCGGGCGCCCGTACTCGGCCGACGTCTCCGACGAGGCGGCATTGGCCGCCTGCGCAGCGAGGATCGAGGCGGAGATGGGGCCGGTTTCGGTGCTGGTGAACAACGCCGGCATCATCCAGCCGCCAGTCCGGCCGTCGGCCCTCGACATGAAGCTGTGGGACGACGTGGTGCGGGTGGACCAGCGCGGCGTGTGGCTCGGCTGCGCGCTGTTCGGCGGGCGCATGGTGGAACGGCGGCGCGGCAGCATCGTGAACATCGCGTCCGTCGCCAGCCTGCGCGCCATGCCCCTGCACGCCTACAGCCCCGCGAAAGCGGCGGTCGCCATGATGACCGCGACCCTCGCCGCCGAGTGGGGGCCGGCCGGCGTCCGCGTCAACGCCGTCTCGCCCGGCTTCGTCCGCACTCCGGCCTTGCAGGCCGAGATCGACGCCGGCCGGCGCGACCTGTCGCTCCTCAACGGCAACGCCGCCCTGGGCCGGACGGTGGAGACGGAGGAGATCGCGCAGGCGGTGGTGTTCCTGGCGGGCGACCGCGCTTCGGCGATCACCGGGGTGAACCTGCCGGTGGATTGCGGGTGGCTGGCCGCCAGCGGCTGGGCGACCTACGGCGGCCTGCGCGGGCCGGAAGGCGCCAATGCCTAGGTCCGGCGCCGCCGCGGTCGCGGTGGTGGGCGCCGGGCCGGTGGGGTTGGTCGCGGCGATCGAACTGGCGCGCCACGGGCTGCGGCCGGTGGTGCTGGAAGCCAAGGCCGAGATCGCTTGGAGCAGCCGCGCCATCTGCATCTCGCGCCGCAGCCAGGAAATCTTCGACCGCCTGGGCGCCGGGCCCGCCTTCGCGGCCAAGGCCCTGCCCTGGTCCCGCGGGCGCACCTTCCACCGCGACCGGCTCGTGTTCCGGCTGGAGATGCCGCGCGCGCCCGACGACCGCCACGCGCCCTTCGTCAACATCCAGCAGTTCCACACGGAGCGGTTCCTGCTCGGGACGCTCGAGGCGGCGGGCGGTGAGGTCCTCTGGAACCGGCGCGTCACCGGCGCGGAGCAGGACGGGGACGGCGTCCTCCTCGCCGTCGCGGGGCCGGACGGTAGCCGCGAGTTGCGGGCGGATTGGGTCGTGGCGGCCGACGGCGGCCGCTCGGCGATGCGCGAACTGATGGGCTTGTCGCTGCGCGGCACGTCCTACGAAGGCCGCTACCTCATCGCCGACATCGAGGTGGAGGGCGCCGACTGGCCGGTGGAGCGGCACGTCTGGTTCGACCCGCCGTCGAACCCGGGTTCCACCGTGATTCTGCACGTTCAGCCGGACAACGTCTGGCGCATCGACTACCAGCTCCGCGACGACGAGGACGCCGAGGCCGCGCTGCGCGACGAGGCCGTCGCGGCACGGCTGCAAGCGCAGCTCGACATGATGGGCGTGCGCACCCCGTGGCGCATGGTGTGGAAGGCGCTGTACCGCGCCCACTGCCTCACCCTCGACGGCTACCGGCACGGCCGGGTGCTGTTCGCCGGCGACGCCGCGCACCTGGTGCCCATCTTCGGCGTGCGCGGGCTGAACTCCGGGATCGACGATGCGCACAACCTCGGCTGGAAGCTGGCCATGGTGGCGCGGGGCGAGGCGCCGGAAGCACTGCTCGACAGCTACTCGCACGAGCGGCTCAGCGCCGCGCGGGAGAACATCGCGCAGGCGGCCAAGAGCACTTGGTTCATGTCGCCGCCCGGACCGGGTTTCCGGCTTCTGCGCGACGCCGCGCTGACGCTCGCCGCCGAGCACCCTTGGGCGAGCGCGCTGGTGGACCCGCGCCAGTCCTCCGCGCACGTGTACGGCGACTCGCCCGTCGTGCTGCCCGACGGAACCGTGGAGGACGCCGGCGTGCGGCCCGGCGCGCCGCTCCCGAACGCGACGGTCGGCGGGGAGCCCGGCCACCTGCACGACGCGCTGCCGCCGCTGGGTTTCGCGCTGCTGGTCTTCGTGGACGCGCTCGGCCCGGAGCGGGCGGCCGAACTCCTCCGCGCGCCGGCGCTCGCCGGCTCGCCGCTCCAAACGGTCCTCGTCGGCTCGGAGCGCGGCCTCGCGGCGATGCCGGCGACGGCGCGCCGCGTGTTGGACGCCGACGGCGCGTTGGCGGAGCGGTTCGCCGCGCCCACCTTCCCGCTCTACCTGGTCCGCCCGGACGAGCACGTGGCGGCGCGGTTCCGGGACGCCGATGCCGCCGCCGTCGCGGACGCGCTCGGCGTCGCGCTGGGCCGACGCGTCGTGGAAGCGCGCCCGCCGGCAGTGCCGCCGCCGGCCGCCGTTGACATCCGCTCCGGCGCGCTCGGCCGGGAAGGGCTGGAGCGCGTGTTCGAGGCCTTCAGCCTCGGCTTGGACGCGGCCGGCGAGGGAACGGACCGGCGCTTCCTGGCGCGCCTCGCCTTGCTGCTGGCGGAGGAGGTCGGAAACCCCGAGCGCGTCCTGGCGCTCGTCGCGGCGGCCTCGGACCGCGCCGGGGCCTAGGACTTCCGGCGCTTCTTGCGGGCCGGCGGCAGCCCGGTGGCCTTTGCGACCACCTTCTTCTGCGCGCGCCGCGCCTTGGCCGTTATCAGTCCGCGCGCCGCGCCGGCCCACGCGTTGGCCGCGGTCAGCCACATGCTCAGCAGCGGGTTCTTCTTCCCGATCGGATTGGCCATGGGCCTACCTTCCAAGATGCGGCGGGAGCATCAGGCGGCCTCGTCCACCTCGGCATCGTCGGCCGCCTCGGTTTCGAGCGTCGCTTCTTCGGCCTCCAGCTCCGCGGCGCCGGCGGCCGTGACGCCGAAGCGGGCCGCCACGTCGGGCGCGTAGCGCAGCAGGTCGGGCCGCAGCTTCAACAAGCTGATGTCCTTCGCCTTGCCTTCCAGCATCACGTCGAACTCCAGCCCTTCGGCGTCGCGCATGAAGCGCGCGAACTCGAAGGGGTTGGTGAAGTCGGCGTGGCCGGTCCAGATCGGCGGCGCCTGGACGGTCTTCTTGCGCTTGGTCTTCCTGTCCACGCGCTGGAGCGAGCGGAACTCGGTGCGCGGCGAGGAGTAGTGCAGCTTCGGCCGCACGCCCTCCGGCCAGCTCGCCAGGAAGCGGCGGATCGTCTCCACCATCTCCAGCCGCTCCGGGTTGAGGCACCAGAAGTGCTGGTAGTCGAAGATCAGCCGCACGCCCGTCTGTTCGTGCACCCACAGCACGTCCGCGGCGCTGAAGCGGAGGTCGTCGTTCTCCAGCACCAGCCGCCGGCGCACGTGCTCGGGCAGGGTGGGCCAGGTCTCGGCCCAGCGCGCGCGGCTCGCCTGCGTGTCGCCGTAGGTGCCGCCGACGTGCGTGACCAGCACCGCCTCCGGGCCGAGTTCCATCCGGTCCAGCATCTCGGCCTGGGAGGCGAGGTCCCAGATGCTCTTCTTCGTCAGCGCCGGGTCGGGGCTGTTCAGCAGCACGTACTGCGACGGGTGGAAGGAGAGGCGGATGTCGAGCTTCTTCGCCTTGGCGCCGATCGCGCGCAGCTCCGCGTCGCTCTCCGCCACCATGCCGTGGAACTGCGGCATGTCCGGGTGCGTGGCGTAGGGCGCCAGGTCCGAGGACATGCGGTACATGCTGATCCTGTGCTTGGCGAGGTAGTCCAGGATCGCGTCGATGTACTCGAGCGAGGTCTTCAGGTGCGGGTTCTTCTGCCAGCGCCGGGTGTCGTTGCTCTTCAGCTCCGGGTTGCCCATCACCTTGACGGGGAAGCCCAGCCGGAGGGGTGGTGTGGTCGTCATGCTTGCACCTGCTGGTCCGGGCCGAAGCCGAGGCCCTCGATGAAGTGATTCCAGTCGCCGGGGCGAAGCGCGCCGCCGGTGGCCTGCGCGTGGCCGCTGCCGTAGTTCTCGTCCGCGCCCGGCGGGGCGTGCTCGGCCAGGAACCCGATCAGGTCCACGTCGCGCGCCGACCGCACCGCGAAGTGGACCCAGCCCGGCCGGTAACCCGTGTTCGCGGCCATGACGATGTTGTCCTTCAACCGCCCGCGCCAAGCCTGCGCCACGAGCGGGTGGATCTGGCAGGGCGAGTGGAAGCGGACCAGCGCGACGCCGTTCCGCACCTTCGGCCCGACCTTCTTCGCCGCTTCCAGCTCGGCCTTGACCTCCTCGCGCGCGGTGCGGAGCGCGGCCGTCTCGGCGTGCTGCCCGGAGGTGATCTCCTTCGGGCCGTCCGCCTTCAGCAGCAGCGCGAGCGCCGGGCCGGCGTCGCCGGAGGCCGAGCGGCGCGGCGCGTTCAGCAGCGTCACCGCGTCGCGCAGCGCGGTGACGCCGTAGCGCCGCGCGGCCTCCATCTCCGCGAAGCCGGCCTTCTCCGCCATGTCGCCGATCAGCCCGAGCGCCGCGAGCCAGAGCAGGGAGTCCGCCTCGGCGACCGCGCCCGCGCACCAGTAGGCGAGCAGGCTGGAGGTGGGGATCGGGTCGAAGCCGTGCCCACTGATGAGCGTCGTGGCGCCGTCCGGCGTCCCGGTGGGCACGTGGTGGTCCACCACCACCGTCGGCGTGCCCGCCTTGATGGCGCCCGGGCGCGTGCCGAGGTCGGTGGCGACGATGCCGCCGAGGCGCGCGCCGGCGAGTTCCGCCGCCATCTCCGCCGACCACGGGTTCTCGCCCCGGCCGAGGATGCGGGGCTCGGCGGCCCATCCGGCGGCGCGCAGCGCGCGCACGAAGATGGCGGCGGCGGAAAGGCCGTCGGCGTCGTTGTGGCCCATGACCAGCACGGGGCCTTCGTCGCGCCGGAAGCCGGCGAGCGCCGCCCGGAAGGCGTCCCGGACGGCGGTTTCAGCGCTCGGCGCGGCGGGCGGGGGAGGGGATGCGAGGGCTTGTTGCACCCACCCCTAACGAGCGAACGCCGCTTCTGTTTTCCGCGCGGCCGCGTTCACGGCCGGCAATGCGTGGCGCCGTTGGCGTAGAGGCCGTCGCGCATGTGCGTCAGCAGCGCGCAGTGCTGGACGTTGCTGCCCGTGCGGACCTGCCGGAAGGCGATCTCGGCGGCCTCCCGGGTCGGGAAGGAAAGGCTCAGGCCGTTGCCGTCCAGCGTCTCGATCTGGACGATGGCCGCGGCGTGGCGGGTCGCTGCGGCCGCGCCGCCGGTGCGGGTGCTGTTCATGCCGGCTACAATGCGCAATCGCAACGATGGTTCGATCAACTCGGCGTTGAAGCCGCTAGGCCGGCCGCACGCCCCAGAAGGCCATCACCTCCGAGACCGGCTCGGTGATGGTCCGCCGGTAGGCGGTGGAACTGAAGTACTGGCCGGTCGGCAGGAAGGGCGCGGTTTCCAGCGCCTCCTGCTGGATCTCCGCGGCGACGCGCCTTTGCGAGGCGAGGTCGGGCGCGTCGAACCAGGACAGGCGCAGTTCCTCCAGGCGCGGGACGTCGGGCCAGCCGAACCACGCGGTCTGCCCGCTCGCGCGCAGGAACTGCATCACGCCCGGGTTGATGCCGTCCAGCCCGTTCCAGGTGGTGTGGAACATGCTCCAGCCGCCGCGCTCGGGCGGCTCGCGGCTGGCGCGGCGCTGCACCAGGGTGCCCCAGTCGGACACGCGGTAGTCCACGGCCATGCCGAGACGGCGGAGCAGGTCGTGGCCGACCTCGCCCAGCGCGACCAGCGCCGACTGGTCGCTCGGCGCCAGCAGCACCACCCGCTCGCCGTTGTAGCCGGCCTCGCGCAGTTCACGGCGGGAGCGCTCCAGGTCGCGGGGCGCCGTGATCGCCTCCAGGCCCGCGTCGTTGGCGAGCGGCGTGCCCGGCGTGAAGATGCCGATGCCTTCGCGCCAAAATTCGCGCTCGGCCCCCGCCACGGCGGTCATGAAGTCGGCCTGCGACATGGCGCGGAGCACCGCGCGGCGCACCGCCGGCTTGTCGAAGGGCGGGTGGAGGCAGTTGAAGACGCCCGTGCCGAAGATGCCCAACCGGCCGCGCTTCAGGCGCACGTCGCGTCCGCGGCGCAGCGCCGGCAGCAGGTCGTTGGGCGGGTTCTCCCACCAATCCGCCTCGCCCGATTGCAGGGCGGCGGCGGCCGTGGCGGGGTCGGGCATGATGAGCCACTCGACCCGGTCGAACCCCACGCGCTTCGGGCCGGCCGCCCAGCTCGCCTCGCCGTCCTCGCGCGGGCGGTAGGCGGGGTTGCGCTCCCACACCGCGCGGGCGCCGACCACCCGCTCGCCCGGCACGAAGCGGAACGGGCCGGAGCCGACCACTTCGCGTATCTGCTGCGCCGGATCGGTCGCGGCCAAGCGCTCCGGCATGACGACCAGCGCCGGCGGGCCGACCTTGGCCAGCGCCTCCAGCATCGGGCCGAAGGGCCGCTGGAGGCGGATGGTGAAGGTGCGGTCGTCGGGCGCCGCCAACTCGGCCGCGCGGGCCATCAGCACCTGGCCGAGGCCGTCGCGCGCCGCCCAGCGGCGGATGGAGGCTATGCAGTCCCGGCCGCGCACCGGCTCGCCGTCGTGGAAGGCCAAGCCCTCGCGGAGGCGGAAGGTCCAGCGCTTGCCGTCGTCCTCGACGGTGTGGCCTTCCACCATCTGCGGCTGCGGCCGGAGCTCGCTGTCGAGGCCGTAGAGCTGGTCCCACACCATCAGCGCGTGGTAGCGCGTGACGTAGGCGGTGGTCACCACCGGGTCGATCACGGTGAGGTCGGCCTGCGGCACGAAGCGCAGCACCCGCGCGGGCTGCGCCAGGGCGGGGGAGGCGAGCGCCGCGGCGGTCGCGCCGACGCCCTTCATCAGATCACGTCGCAGCATCGTCCTCGGCTCCCGCGGGCGGTTCGGCGCGCAAACCGACGTCGGCGCCTCGGCGGCGCCCATACGGAACAGCGAAGCGTCCAGGGCCGGCCGCCGCAAGGGCGACCGCCCGCAGGTCGGGGCTAGTTGCCGATCTGCCGCTTCGCTTCCTCGACCGCATCCATGCAGCCTTGGCTGTTGCCCTGCGCGTCGAAGGAGCGCGCGCGGTTCAGCGTCGCCTTGGCTTGCATGACCCGGTCGCCGCCGCCGCCGGCCTCGGCCGCCCGCTGCGTGGCCTGCGCTTCCCGGCCCTCCGCCTGGAACGGCACCGCGGGGGGCGGGCTGACCGGGCGGTTCTGGTCCCGCGCCTCCATCGCCTGCCCTTCCCGCGCGGCGGCCACCGCTTGGCCGCCGGACGACGCGGCGGCTGCCGTCGTCGCGGTGTCGTTGAGGCGGGCCTCCAGCGCGCCGATCTGGTCGGTGCAAGGGGAAGCGACCCCCGGACCGGCGGCGAGAGCGCAGAACGCCCCCGCCGTCGCCGCCAGCAGCTTGCGGAACACCATCGGCTTGTCCTCCGTCATCACGCCGTAAGCTGATCGCGGATCGGAAGTTGCCGGATGCGCTTGCCCGTCGCCGCGAAGACCGCGTTGGCGATGGCCGGCGCCACGGGCGGCAGACCGGGCTCGCCCACGCCGCCGAGCGGCTGCGCGTAGTCGTTGGACGGCAGCAGGTGGACGCGGATCTCGCGCGGGGCGGTGTCGATGCGCGTGAGTTCGTAGGAGTCGTAGTTGTTCTGCTCCACGCGCCCGTCCTTGAAGGTGATGGCGGCGGAGGTGGCGATGCCCGCGCCCATCACCACCGCGCCCTCCATCTGCGAGCGGACGCGCTCCGGGTTCACCTGCGGGCCGCAGTCCACGGCGATGTCCACGCGCGGGATGGAGAGCCTGCCGCGCCCGTCCACCTCCACCTCCGCCGCGACCGCGACGTAGGTGACGAAGCTGTAGTGGCCGGCGATGCCGAGGCCCCTTCCGGATGGCATCGGTCGCCCCCAGCCGATCCCGGCCGCCGCCGTTTCCACCACGCGCCGGAGGCGCCCGGTGTCGATCGGGTAGCGCTTCGGGTCCTCGCCGTGGTTCCACACGTCGCCGAGCGCGACCGGGTCCACGATCCGGGCCGGGCCGATCACCTCCAGCAGGTAATCCTTCGGATCGCGCCCCGCGGCGTGGGCCAGCTCGGCCACGAAGGATTGGATGGCGAAGGCGTGCGGGATGTTGGACACCGCGCGGAACCAGCCGATGCGCGCGTGCGCCTGGGCTTCCGGGTTCTCGGCCCGGATGTTGGGGATGGCGAAGGGCGTGTTGACGAGGCCCATGCCCAGCTCGAAGGGCAGCTCGTGCTTCATGTCGGCCGCGAAGATGGAGCCGATGGTGGGCGCGGCGCTCCGGTGCAGCCACGCGACGGGTTTGCCGGAAGCGTCCAGCCCCGCCTCGATCCGCTCCACGGAGACCGTGTGGTAGAAGCCGTGGTGCAGGTCGTCCTCGCGCGTCCACGTCACCTTCACCGGCGCGCCGTCCATCGCCTTGCTGCACAAGCCCGCTTCGATGACGAAGTCGGGCTTCGACTTCCGCCCGAAGCCGCCGCCGAGCAGCGTGACGTTCACCGTCACCCGGTCCTCGGGGATGCCGAGGCGCTGCGCGAGGCGCGTGCGCGTGACCTGCGGCGCCTGGGTGCAGGCCCAGGCTTCGCAGCGGCCATCGACGATGCGGACCAGCGCCGCCGGCGGCTCCAGCGGCGCCTGCGCGAGGTGGGGGATGTAGTACTCCGCCTCCACCTTCTTGGCGGCGCCGGCCATCGCCTTGTCCACGTCGCCCTCGTTCCGCACCACCTTGGCGGGCTTGCGCGCGGCTTCTTCCAGCGCCGCGCGGTAGGTGTCGGACGAATAGGAGGCGTTGGGGCCGTCCTCCCAGGTGATCTTGAGCGCGTCGCGGCCCTTCATCGCCGCGTGGGTGTTGCGCGCCACCACGGCGACGCCGCCGAGCGGCTGGAACTCGGACGGGATCGCGGGCGGGTCGATGGCGACCACCTTGAGCACGCCGGGCACCTTCATGGCTTCGGAACCGTCGAAGCTCACCGCCTTGCCGCCGAACACGGGCGGGCGGGCGACCACGGCGTAGAGCGTGCCCTCCACCCGCGCGTCGATGCCGTAGACGGCCTTGCCGGTGGTGATGTCGCGGTTGTCGATCAGGCCGGTCGCGTCCTTGCCGATGTAGCGGAAGGCGGACGGGTCCTTGAGCCGCAGCGTGTCGCGCGCGGGCACGGGCAGCTCGGCCGCGGCCTTCGCCAGCGCGCCGTAGCCGAGGGTGCGCCCGGTGGGCGCGTGCGTGACGACGTGGTTCGCCGCGCGCACCTGCGCCACGGGCACGCGCCACTGGTTCGCGGCCGCCTGCTCCAGCATGGCGCGCGCCGACGCGCCGACGCGGCGCATGGGCATGAAGAAGTGGCGCAGGCTGCGCGAGCCGTCCGTGTCCTGGTTGCCGAAGCGGCCTTCGTCGGCCCAGGCTTGGGCCACGCGCACCTTGGACCAGTCGGCCTCCAGCTCGTCGGCGACCACCATCGGGATGGACGTGCGGACGCCTTGGCCCATCTCCTGGCGGTGGCAGGTGACGGTGACCGTGCCGTCCTCGGCGATGGCGACAAAGAGCTTCGGGTCGTCGCGCCAGCCGTTCGGCATGCCGTCGGCGCCGAAGCCTTTCGGCTGCTGCGCCTCCGCGGCGGGCGGGATGCCGACGGCGAGGACCAGGGCGCCGGCGCCGATGCCGGCCAGGAGGCCGCGGCGGCTGACGTTGGCGATGCCGGCGGGGGCGGCGTCGAGGGTGCGGGCGCTCATGTCTTGCCTCCCTTCGCGGCGGCCTGCTTGATGGCGGCGCGGATGCGGGGGTAGGTGCCGCAGCGGCACAGGTTGCCGGTCATCGCCGAGTCGATGTCGTCGTCCGTCGGGTTCGGCGTGTCCTTGAGGAACGCCGCCGCCTGCATGATCTGCCCCGTTTGGCAGTAGCCGCACTGCGACACGTTGAGCTCGCGCCACGCGGCCTGGACCGGGTGCTCGCCGTCCGGCGACAGGCCCTCGATGGTCGTGACCTTGGCGCCCTCCACGGCCGAGAGCGGCGTTTGGCAGGCCCGCACGGCCGAACCGTCCACGTGGACAGTGCAGGCGCCGCACAGCGCCTGGCCGCAGCCGAACTTGGTGCCGGTGAGGCCCAACTCGTCGCGCAGAAACCAGAGCAGCGGCATCTCCGGGTCGCCCTCGTAACGGCGTTCGGTGCCGTTCACCACCAATGTCGCCATGATCCCCACACCCTTCCGACGAGACCGCGGGAAATTGGGACGGGTCGGCACAACCGCGAGCGGTGGGCGCATCACATCGCGAAACTGCGAACAATCGCCGCCGGTCGGTCCACCGTCGGATTCAGCCCGTTCATGGAACCTTGCGGGGTCCCGAGGGTTTGCGCGGCACCCGTTCCGCGGTCGGCAGCCATGTCCCCGTTTCCGCGTTATGCAAGTGAGGGCACCGCCAAAACGGGAGGAGCTGCCGCGAACGAGAACAGAGCCGCCGGCTTCGTAACCGGCGGATGGAGGCGGGCCGATCAGCGGCCCGCCGCACCCCAACACCGAACCGCGCGGCCGATCGGCGGCGCGCCACTCCTGAACAAAGGTCCACCATGCAGGCACGCACCCCCATAGACCCCTACGCCGCGGGTTCGGCCACCGTGCCGGGCGCCGCCGCCACGCGCGTCGCCGCGCCGGAGGGCGCGCCCTCCTTGCCGTCCCGCGTGTCGTGGGGCGCGATCATCGCCGGCGCGGTCATCGCCGTGGTGATCGGCTTCATGCTGAACATCCTGGGCGTCGCGGTGGGCGCGACCGCGGTGGACGCGGTGAACCGCGACACGCCCTCCGCCAGCACCTTCGGGATCGGCGCCGGCATCTGGCTGTTGGTGGCGAACCTGATCGGCCTCGCGGTCGGCGGCTACGCGGCGGCGCGGCTGTCCGGCACGGCCGACAAGACGGACGCCAGCCTGCACGGCGTCGGCGTGTGGGCGATCGGCTTCCTGGTTTCGGCCCTGCTGCTCGGCAACCTCGTCTCCGGCGCCGCCTCCTCGGTCGCCAGCGCCGCGTCCAGCGTCCTCGGCGGGGCGGGGCAAGCCGCCAGTTCGGCGGCGTCCTCCGTGGCGAGCCAAGCCAACCCCCAAGCCCTCATGGAGCGCGCCCGCGCTGCCCTGTCCGGCCCGTCCGAGCCCGCCCGCATGACCACGGAGCAGCGCGGGGCGGAGATCACCAGCCTCCTCGGCACCCGGATCGCCAACGGCTCCCTGTCCGACCCCGAGCGGCAGCGCCTCAGCGCCTTGGTCGCCGCGGAGGCCGGCATCTCGCAGCAGGAAGCGGCGCAGCGCATCCAGTCCTACGAGGCCGAAGCCCAGCGCACGGCCCGCGAAGCCGAGCAGCGCGCCCGGCAGGCCGCCGACGCCGCGGCCACGGGCACCTCCACCGCGGCCTACGCGGTGTTCGGCACGCTGTTGCTCGGCTTGATCGCGGCGGTCCTCGGCGCCCGCACCGGGGCGCGGAACCTGCTCGCCGTCGGCGCCGCGGCGGGCCGCCGGCGCACGGCCTGAGGGCGGCGGCGCGCACCACACCATCCTGAACAGGAGGAAGAACACATGGACGAAGATCGACTCAAAGGCTCGGCGCAGAACCTCGGCGGCAAGGCCAAGGACGCGGTGGGCGGCGCCCTCGGCGACACGAAGCTCCAGGGCGAAGGCAAGGCCGACCAAGCATCCGGCACGGTCCGCAACGCGGTCGGCGGCGCCAAGGACGCGGTGCGCGACTTCAGCGAGGACGCGCAGGGCGAGATCACCCGCCTGCGCGGCGAAGTGGAGCGGCTGATGCGGGACCGCGTTTCGCCGGCCCTGTCCGGCGCCGCCGACACGGCCGGGGACTACGCGCAGCGCGCCAAGGACGTGGCCGTGCGGCAGTCTGAGCAGGCGGTGGAGGTCATCAAGGAGAACCCGCTGGTCACGGTGGGGCTGGTGGCGGCGGTCGCCTTCCTGCTCGGCCGCCTGACGGCCGACAGCCGGACCTACGTCCAGCCCTGGCGCTGACGATGGCCCTGTTCGGGAAGCCGCGCCTCGTCCAGCTCGTCGAGGTGGCGTCCCGGGCGGAGCTGCTCCGGCGCAAGCGCCAGGTCCGCGGCGTCGCGCTGCGGGCCGCGCTCGGCGCCGGCGCGGCGGTGTTCGCCTTGCTCATGCTGCTTTGGCTGCACATGACGGCCTGGGCGGCGCTGACGGATTCCCTGGGGCCGGTCGGGGCGGCTTTCGCGGTGGTCGCGTTCGACTTGGCGCTCTTCGCCGGGTTGGGGTGGCTCGCCGCGCGGCGGCGGCCGGATCCCGACGCGGACGAGGCCGTCGCCATCCGGAACACCGCGTTGCGCGGGGCGCAAATGGAGTTCGAGACCCTCGGTGGTCTGCGGCGTCGCCCCGCCGATGACGTTTCAGCGCCGTCGAGGCGCCGCGTGCGGGTGTACTCGTAGCGGAAAGCGGGGCCGGCCCTCGGCGGCCGGCCCCTTCGAAGACTCAGGTGCGGCGCACGGGGCCGATGCCGCGGAGGGCTTCTGCGATGCCGTCCCCGGTGGTCCCGGAGGAACGGGGCGGCGCCCCTCCCTCATCGGCGCGGCCGCCGCCCCCGAACAGCCCGCCCAGCAACCCGCCGAGCCCCTCGCCCTGGGGCACTTCGCCGTCGTGCTGGGGGAGGCGGCCGTGCGGGGTCATGCCGTCCACCAAGCCGGGCAGGGCTTGGCTCAGCATCCCGAGCAGGCCGCCGCGGTCCATGCCGGTCTGCTGGCTCATCGTGTCCAACTGGCCCGGCTCGAACACGCGCTCCAGCTCGTGCGGCGCGACGGGTTGGTTTTGTCCGTGCGACACCCAGGACTCGGCGTGGTCGCCGAGGCCGGCGCCGCGGAACTTATCGACCAACCCGGACAGGCCGCCGGCGCCCGTCTGGTTGTTCATGAGGTGGCCCAGGACGGCGCCGAGGGCCGCGCCGCCGATGCCGCCGCCCACGCCCCGGCCCGCCATGCCGCCCAGCGCCGAACCTGCGAGCCTCGTGAGGAAGTCGCTCATGTCGTTTGTTCCCACATCCGTGTGGAAGGCCAACGCCGCGTCCGGGGCCGCGTTGCCGCGCCCCGCCGCTCAGCCCGGCCCCGGCGCGGGCCGTGCGCCGAAGATCGCCGTGCCCAGGCGCACGTGCGTGGCGCCGCAAGCTATCGCCGCCTCGAAATCCGCGCTCATGCCCATGGAGAGCGTCGGCAGCGCGTGCCGCGCGGCCAATTCCGCCAGGAGGCCGAAGTGCGGCCGCGGGTCCTCCTCGGCGGGCGGGATGCACATGAGCCCGTCGATTGCGAGCCCGTGCTCGTCGCGGCAGAGGCGCAGGAAGGGGTCGGCTTCGGCGCGCGGCACGCCGGCCTTCTGCGGCTCGTCGCCCGTGTTCACCTGCACCAGCAGCGCCGGGCGCCGCTCTTCCTTCCGCATCGCGTCGGCGAGCGCGGCGGCCAGGCGCGGGCGGTCGAGGGTCTCGATCGCGTCGGCCAGCCGCACCGCGTCGCGCGCCTTGTTGGTTTGCAGCGCGCCGATGATCCGCAGCTCCAGCGCGGGGTGCGACGGGCGCAGGGGCGGGAACTTCGCCGACGCTTCCTGCACGCGGTTCTCGCCGAACACGGTCTGGCCGGCGGCCAGCGCCGCTTCCACGGCCTCCGCCGGGTTGAACTTGGACACGGCGACGAGCGACACGGAGGCAGGGGCGCGGTTGGCGCGGATGCAGGCTTCGGCGATCCTGTCGCGGAGGCGCGTGAGATTCTCGCGGATGGCGGCGGCTGCGGCGGACATGCGGTGCGGAAGTTAGGGCGCAAACCCGGCGAGGGAACAGGTGCAGCCACGGCGCCCCATCTCCTTGCCGCCTTACTTCCTTACTTCCTTACCATCTTACTTTCCCGCCCTGGCCGCCCTTCGGACGAAGAGCGCGGCTCGGGCGTTGACCGCCGCAGTGTAGCCCCGCCGTTCCGGCGGCGCGAGCGCTCCGCGCGGTGAGGCGCGAGAACCTCGCCGACGTTGTTCGCCGCGCGCCACGCGGCGCGTCCGGCCCGCCGTGGCGGCGGGCGTTGCCGCGGTTGCTCTTGTTCAGCGATCCCGTGCGCCTGCCGGACCCGCGGAGCGCCGCCCGCCGGCTGCCTCCGGGCGCGGCCGTCGTGGCGCGGGGGCTCGCGCCGGCGACCCTGGCCGCGTTGGCGGTTCTGGCGCGCCGGCGGCGGCTCGTGCTGCTGGTGGCCGGCGACGGGCGCGCGGCGCTCCGCTTCCGCGCGGGGTTGCACGTGCCGGACCGGCGCCCCGCGGCGGGGCTG
>CADCTL010000073.1 GCA_902805625.1 uncultured Acetobacteraceae bacterium | reverse complement strand
CAAGCGCGCGAGCCCGACATGGGCCACGGCATCCACCCCGGCGCCGGGCGCTTCCGCCCGCGCCGCCGCGCCCAGTGCGGCAGAGGTGTTCGCGGAACGCGCCGAGCACGGCCTCAGCCCCGCCGCAATGCACGGCGGCGAAGCGCCAAGCGCCGGCGGAGAAGTCGGGTTGCAGCAGGTAATCTCCGGGCTGACCGATCAGGTCCGAAGGTTCGACGAGGAGGCCGGTGACGTCCGCAGCGCCGGTGGCGGAAGCGCGCATGCCCTGGGCCGTCCAGCCGGACAGGTCCGCGCGTTCGTCGCGGGCGAGGGGCACCAGCACCATTTGGGTCGGCGCGCCGGCGGGCGCCCCGGCGTCGCGCGCGGTGGCGAGGGCGCGCCACCCGGCCGGCGCCGGAGCAGAGCACCTTGCGCCCGTTCAGCACGCCGTTGTCCAAGGTGAGGAGTGCTTCTCCGGGCGGCGGGTCCGTGTTCCAGACGCCGAACAGGTGTCCGGAGCGGAGGTCGCGCGCCGCCCGCTGCGCTTGCGCCGCGTCTCCGCGCCGCAGGACGAGCCGAACGGCGTTGACGTGTCCTTCGTAGAGTCGCCCGAACGGCAGGCTGGCCCGCCCGACCAGACGCAACGGCACGGAGAGCGGCGCTGCCCCGTCGGGCGTGGTGCCCCAACCGGCGCCATCGTTGCCCGGCAAGGGCGCCCGGAGAAGTCCCTCCGCCGCCAGCGCGGCGACGTCCTCGTCCGGGAAGGCCCCGTCCTCGTCCAGCCCCGCCGCACGGGCGGCGATGGCCGGGAGCAGGGTGCGCAGCCGTTTGAGTGGCGTGCTTCCCTGTTCCGAGGGTGGACGGGTGGCGCAAGGCGGGGGGAGATCCGGGTTCCGTTGCGGAAAGGTTCGGACCCTAGCGCCACGCCCCGGGTTGCGGCGTCCGGCGGCGGTCAGGCGCCAGGGTCGCGGGCGTTCGAGTCGCCGCGCGCGGCGCTGGCCGGCATCATCAATTGCACCTTGCCGTCCTGCACGGCGGCGACGGCGCCGAGCGGCAGGTAGTGGTGCTCTCCGCTGCCGGTGGGGTCGTCCTTCTTGGTCAGCTTGATCCGGTTGCCTTCCACCTTGTCCACCGTGCCGACGTGTTCGCCGTCATCGCCGACGACTTCCATGTGCTCGGCGATCTTGGACACGACGTCGCTCATCCTGGTTCTCCTTCCGGCGCGCCCCGACGGCGCGCGTGGAGTCGAACGGCTGAAACCGGCGTCGAGATGCATGGCTGCCCAACGGAAAACGTTCCTCCTTCAACGGCCTATGAGCATGCTCGTCAGCAACAGGCCGACGAGCGCCAGCCCCATGGAGAAGCCCGGCCAATAGGGCCGGGCGCCGGCGCCGACCACGAGGGCGTTGGCCGCCAGCGACCCGACCAAGGCGGCGACCGGCTGCTGCCACGGCAGCTTCCACGCGCCCCAGGCCAGCAGAACGAGCCAGAAGGCGAAGGCAGTCCGGCCCAGGATGTGGAAGCCGCGGTCCGCCGACTCCGCCGCGGGCCGCAGGGCCGGCGTCGCGCAGCGGGCCTCGATCACCGCGGCGACCGAGAGGACGACGAGGGTGATGAAGTACAGGCTCATCGCCGGGGACCTGCTCGATTGGGGCCTGCTCGATCAGGGCCTGCGCGCGCTGCGCCCGTCCGCGTCCGCTTCATCCGAACCATTCCATCGCCGTCCTTCCGTTTCGTCGCGACCCGACCGTACTGCACATAGAACGGCGTTGTTCGCGCAGGAACTCCGCCGGCGAGGGGTCGCGCAAATGGGACAGCCGACCTACCTTGGGCGGCGACACCGACGCACGAGGCCCTGAGCGCATGCCCGACACCAACCTCGACCCGACCGCGCTGAAATTCGGCATCGGCCAACCGGTGCCGCGGCAAGAGGACCCGACCCTGCTCCAGGGCCGTGGGCGCTACACGGACGACATCGACCTGCCCGGCCAGCTCTACTGCGCCATCGTGCGGAGCCCCTACGCGCACGGCGTGATCCTGGGCATCGACACGGCGCCCGCGCGCGAGGTGCCGGGCGTCCTCGGCGCGTGGACCGGCGCCGACCTCCAGGCGGCGGGCTTCGGCACCATGTCCTGCTCCTTGCCGCTGAAGAACCGCGACGGGTCGCCGATCCGCAACATCCAGCGGCCGTCGCTGGCCACCGACAAGGTGCGCTTCGTGGGCGACCCGGTCGCCTTCGTCGTGGCCGAGACCAGGGCGGCGGCGCGGGACGGGGCGGAGGCGGTGTTCCTCGACGTGGACACCTTGCCCGCCGTCACCGAGGCGTCCGCCGCCGCCGAGCCCGGCGCGCCGCAACTCTACGACCACATCCCCGGAAACGAGGTGCTGGACTTCCACTACGGCGACGCCGCCAAGGTGGCCGAGGCATTCGGGCGCGCGGCGCACGTCACGCGCATGTCCATCCGCAACAACCGCATCGTGGTCTGCGCGATGGAGCCGCGCAGCGCCATCGGCGAGTACGACCCGGCCGCCGACCGTTGGACCTTGCACGTCGGCAGCCAGGGCGTGTTCGGCCTCAAGTCGCAGTTGGCGAAGGACATCCTGAAGGTGCCGCCGGAGAAGGTGCGGGTGCTGACCGGCAACGTGGGCGGCTCCTTCGGCATGAAGGCCAGCGCCTATCCCGAGTACGCCTGCCTCTTGCACGCCGCCAAGGAGTTGGGCCGCCCGGTGAAGTGGACGGACGAGCGTTCCGGCTCCTTCGTGTCCGACCAGCACGGCCGCGACCACGAGGTGCAGGCCGAGCTGGCGCTGGACGCCGAGGGCCGCGCGCTGGCGGTGCGGCTCACCTCCTTCGCCAACATGGGCGGCTATCTCGCAACCGTCGCGCCGCTCATGGGCACGGGCAACTTCGTCAAGAACGTCCAGAGCAACTACGCGACGCCGCTGATAGAGGTCAGCACGCGCTGCATGGTGACGAACACCACGCCCGTCTCGGCCTACCGCGGCGCCGGGCGGCCGGAGGGCAACTACTTCTTCGAGCGGCTGCTGGAGCAGGCGGCGCGGGAGACCGGGCGCGACGCGATCGAGCTGCGCCGGATCAACCACATCAAGCCGGAGCAGTTCCCCTTCGACACCGCCTCGGGCAACACCTACGACAGCGGCGACTTTTCGGCGCTGCTGGAGCACGCCTTGCGCGCTTCCGACTGGGACGGCTTCGACGCGCGCAAGGCGGAGAGCGCGGCGCGGGGCAAGCTGCGGGGCCGGGGCATCGGCAACTTCCTCGAATGCACGGCGCCGCCGACGAAGGAGCAGGGCGAGATCCGCTTCGAGCCGGACGGCACGGTGACGATCGTCACCGGGACGCTCGACTACGGGCAGGGCCACTGGTCGCCCTTCGCGCAGGTGCTGCACCAGAGGCTCGGCGTGCCGTTCCACGCGATCCGGCTGGTGCAGGGCGACAGCGACCGGTTGGTGGCGGGCGGCGGCACGGGCGGGTCGAAGTCGCTGATGGCGTCCGGCAGCGCCATCGTCGAGGCGGCGGACCTCGTGATCGAGAAGGGACGGAATGCCGCCGCGCACATGCTGGAGGCCTCGCCCGGCGACATCGAGTTCGAACGCGACGCCGAGGGCCACGGCCGGTTCGTCATCGCCGGCACGGACCGTGCCATCGGCATCATGGAACTGGCCGAGCGCGTCCGCACCGCCAACGACCCGCCGCCGGACATGCCCGAGAGCCTCGACGTGAAGCACGTGTTCGGGGAGGCGCCCATGGCCTACCCGAACGGCTGCCACGTGTGCGAGGTGGAGGTGGAGCCGGAGACCGGGCACGTGGAGGTGGTGCGCTACGTTTCGGTGAACGACTTCGGGGTCATCGTGAACCCTTTGCTGGTGGAGGGGCAGGCGCACGGCGGCATCGCCCAGGGCATCGGCCAAGCGTTGTACGAGAGCGTCGCTTACAGCGAAGAGGGACAGTTGCTCAGCGGCTCCTACCAGGACTACTGCCTGCCGCGCGCCGGCGACCTGCCTGACATCGGCTTCCTGTCACGTCCATCGCCTTGCGAAACAAACGTCCTGGGCGCGAAGGGCTGCGGCGAGGCGGGCTGCGCGGGCTCTTTGCCGGCGGTGATGAACGCGCTGGTGGACGCGCTCGCCGAACGCGGTGTGATGCACATCGACATGCCGGCGACGCCTGAGCGGGTGTGGCGCGCACTGCGTGACGCGCCTCGCGCGGAGGCCGTGTGAGTTGTGACGACGACTGTTCAGTTCTGACAAGAAAGTGAGGTAGGCGGCTTCATGGCCCGCCGCGCTTGCTTTGCCTGGCCCGGCGATCTCAAAGTCGTGAGGAAATGTTTGTACACGTGTCTCAGGATTTAGCCGCAGTGGTCGCCGACCGACGGCGGGGCCGCGGGTGGGGGATGGCTGCATGACTAAGCTCGCAGGGCGCCGCATTCTGATCGTCGAGGATGAGGCGTTGGTGGCCATGCTGGTTGAGGACGCACTGCTCGACGCGGGGGCGGAGGTGATCGGGCCCGTGGCGACCGTGGCGGAAGCCATGGCCCTGCTCGAAACCGCGACGCTCGACGCGGCGGTGCTGGACCTCAACCTCGCGGGCGAGACCTCGACGCCGGTGGCCGACGCGCTGGCGACCCGGGGCGTGCCTTTCGTGGTGGCCACCGGCTACGGCGCGGAAGGGCTGCCGCCGGGGCACTCCGCGGTGCCGGTGCTGGCCAAGCCGTACGATCCCGACGAGCTGACGGGCACCTTGTCGCGCATCTGCCGCTGATCGGGGTGGTACGCGCGGGAGGCGACCCGTACCGGCGAGGTTCTCGCGCTTAGGTGAAGCGGGTTCCCTTCCAACCTTCTATGTTCCGCGCGTTTCGCGCGAGGTCACGATTTCGGGGGTTTGCATGGTCCTGAAGCGCGGCAGGAAGCCGAAGACGATCGCGCACGCCGAGTTGGACGCGCCAAAGCCACCGCCGGCGCCCGACACGCAGCCGGTGCCTGCGGAAGCTGCCCCGCCCGTTGCGGCCCCCGTCCTCCAGGCCGTGCGGAACGCGACCCTGGCGGCGAGCGACGCGCCCTCGGCCGCGAGCGATGCGCGCCCTGCCGCCGGCTGCCCTCGGCTCTACTACCTGCACCCCGCCATGATCGGGCCGCTGCCCGCTTGGGACGCGGCCTTCGCGCACGCGGCGGGCCTCGGCTTCGACGGCGTGTTGCTGGCGCCGGTCGGGACGCCGGGCGAAAGCGGGCACCTGTTCCAGATCGGCGACCCCGACCGGCCGCACCCGGCGTTGGAAGCGGAGGGGGACACGGCCGCCGCGCTGTCCGTGCTCGCCGGGAAGGCGCGCGAGGCGGGCGTGGCGCTGCACCTCGACCTCGTGCTGGACCGCGCCGCGAGCGACGGCCGGCTGGTGGCGGAGCACCCCGAGTGGTTCGCCGCGCCCCCGGCCGACGCTCCCCCCGATCCGCGGCAGGCTCCGGCGGAGCAGGGCATCCGGCCGGCGCGCATGTTCGACGACGGCGTGGCCGAGGCGCTGGCCGACTGGTGGGAGGCGCGCCTGCGCGCCTACGCCGCTGCGGGCGTGGCGGGGTTCCGCTGCGACGCTCCGGCGCGGGTGCCGGTGGCGATGTGGCGGCGGTTCACGGCCGGCTTGCCGGACTGCCGCTTCATGGCCTGGACCGCCGGGCTGGCGGCGCGCGATCTGCAGATGTTGGGCTCGGCGGGCTTCGCCGCGACCTTCAACAGCTTGGCGTGGTGGGACGGGCGCGAGGGCTGGCTCGCGGAGGAGGCGTTCCGCCTTTCCGCCGTCGCGCCGGCCATCGCCACCGTGGAGATCCCCTTCGGGCCGCGGCTGGCGACCGGCGAGGAGGACGCGGCGCTGGCCGAACGCTCGGCGCGGCAGCGGTTGCGCTTCGCCGCCGGCACGGGCGCGGGCCTGCTGATGCCGATGGGGTTCGAGTTCGGCGCGCACCGGCCGCTGGACCCGGCGCGGGCGCGGCCGGAGGACTGGCAGCAGCTCCGCGCCCGTCCCCCGGTGGACGTGTCGGAGGAGGTGCGCGCGGCGAACGCGCGGTTGGCGGCGGAGCCCGCGCGGGCGGTGGAGCTGCGGCCCTTGTCCGGGCCCGGCGCGCCGGTGACGGCGTTGCTGCGCGCTGACGAAGCGGACGTCCGCCGGGCGAAGGGCGCGCGGCTGGTGTTGGGGAACCCCGACGGGCAGCGCGCGGCCTCCGTCCGGATGGAGCACCTGCTGGCCGGCGCCGCCGGCTTCGCCCGGTTCCGGCCGGCGCTGCCGGAGACAGGCGAGGCCCTGACGCCGGGGAGCGAAGTCCGGCTCGAACCCGGCGAGGTGCGGCTGTTGGAAGCCGAGCCGCCGCGCCCGGTGGTGAAACGGCCGCCCGAAGCGCCGGTGCGCCGGCGCGCCGAGGACGAACCCGGCGAGGACGCCGTGGCCTTGGCCGCGCGCGCCCCGCGCATCGGCATCGAGGCCGTGGAGCCCGCCGTTGACGGCGGGCGGTTCGCGGTGAAGCGCACGGTGGGCGAGACCGTCGAGGTGTCCGCCGATCTGATCTGCGACGGGCACGACAAGCTCGGCGCCGCGCTGCTGTGGCGCGCGGCGGACGAGGCGGAGTGGCAGGAAACGCGGTTGGAGCCGCTCGGCAACGACCGCTGGGCCGCCTCTTTCCCGCTCCTGCGGATGGGCCGCTACGCCTTCGCCGTGGAGGCCTGGCGCGACGCCTTCGCCACCTTCCTGGACGAGATCACCAAGAAGCACGCGGCCGGCGTCCCCATCGCGCTGGAGCTGGAGGAGGGGCGGCTGCTCGTGGCCGCGGCGGCGGAGCGGGCGGGCGGCGAGCTGTCCGCGCTGGCATCGCGCCTGAAGGACGCGGCGGAAGCCGAGCGCCTTGCGGCGTTGACGGCCCCCGGGACCGCCGCGCTGATGGCGGCGGCGGACGACCGGCCGTTCCGCGCCCGCAGCGCGGAGATGCCCGTCGAGGCGGAGCGGATCGGCGCGCGCTTCGCGAGCTGGTACGAGCTGTTCCCGCGCAGCCAGAGCGGCGACCCGAGCCGCCACGGCACCTTCCGCGACGTCATCGCCCGCCTGCCGCGCATCCGCGCGATGGGCTTCGATGTGCTCTACTTCCCGCCGATCCACCCGATCGGCCGCGCCTTCCGCAAGGGCAAGAACAACAGCCTGACGCCGGGGCCGGACGAGCCGGGCAGCCCCTACGCCATCGGCAGCCCCGAGGGCGGGCACGACGCCGTGCATCCCGAGCTGGGCACGCTCGACGATTTCTTGGCGCTGCGGGACGCGGCGGCGGCGCAGGGGCTGGAGCTGGCGCTCGACTTCGCCGTCCAGTGCAGCCCCGACCACCCTTGGCTGCGCGAGCACAAGGACTGGTTCGATTGGCGGCCGGACGGATCGCTGCGCTACGCCGAGAACCCGCCGAAGAAGTACCAGGACATCGTCAACGTGGACTTCTACGCGAAGGGCGCCGTGCCCTCGCTCTGGCTGGCGCTGCGCGACGTGGTGCGGTTCTGGTGCGAGCAGGGCGTACGGCTGTTCCGCGTGGACAACCCCCACACCAAGCCGTTGCCCTTTTGGGAGTGGATGATCGCCGACATACGCGGGCAGTACCCGGATGCGGTGTTCCTCGCTGAAGCGTTCACCCGGCCCAAGGTGATGAACCGGCTGGCGAAGATCGGCTTCTCGCAGTCCTACACCTACTTCACGTGGCGGAACCACAAGGCCGAGATCATCGAGTATCTGACGCAGCTCACGACGGAGCCGCCGCGCGACTTCTTCCGCCCGCATTTCTTCGTCAACACGCCGGACATAAACCCGTACTACCTCCAGACCTCGGGCCGCGCCGGCTTCCTGGTGCGCGCCGCGCTGGCCACCACCTTGTCGGGCCTTTGGGGCATGTACCAGGGCTTCGAGTACTGCGAGGGACGGGCGTTGCCGGGCAGGGAAGAGTACCTGGACAGCGAGAAGTACGAGATCCGCGCCTGGCCGGACCGCGCGGACGGCGACATCGTGGACGAGATCGCCCGGCTCAACGCGATCCGGAAGGCGAACCCCGCGTTGCAGACGCACATGGGCCTCGCTTTCCACAACGCGTTCAACGACCAAGTGCTCTGGTACCGGAAATCCACGCCGGACCGCAGCAACGTGCTGCTGTGCGCCGTGAGCCTGGACCCGCACGGGAGGCAGGAAGCGACCGTGGAATTGCCATTGTGGGAATGGGGCTTGCCGGACAGCGGGGCGCTGGAAGCCGAGGACCTGCTGCGCGGGCACCGCTTCACGTGGCGCGGCAAGACGCAGCGCGTGGGCCTCGATCCCTACGGGTTGCCCTTCGGCATTTGGCGGGTCCGGCCCGCGGAGGGCGCGTGATGCCGAGGGACAGGTTCACCGGGCGAGCAATGGCGCCGGAAGGCCCGGCGGCCGGGGTGGCGGAAGCGCGGCAGGTCGGCCTGCCGGCGTCGTCGCAGCCGAGCGAAGAGCCGCAGTGGTACCGCGACGCGGTCATCTACCAGCTCCACGTCAAGAGCTTCTTCGATTCCAACGACGACGGCGTGGGCGACTTCGCGGGGTTGCTGCAGAAGCTCGACTACATCGCCGAGCTCGGCGTGGACACGCTCTGGCTGCTGCCCTTCTACCCGAGCCCGCGCAAGGACGACGGCTACGACATCGCCGAGTACCGCGGCGTGCATCCGGACTACGGCACCTTGCAGGACGCGCGCCGCTTCGTGCGGGAGGCGCACGCGCGCGGGCTGCGGGTCATCACCGAGCTGGTCATCAACCACACCAGCGACCAGCATCCGTGGTTCCAGCGCGCGCGCACGGCCCGCCCGGGGTCGTCGCACCACAACTACTACGTCTGGTCCGACAACGACCACAAGTACCCCGAGACGCGCATCATCTTCCTCGACACCGAGAAGTCCAACTGGACCTGGGACCCGGTGGCGAAATCCTACTTCTGGCACCGCTTCTACAGCCACCAGCCGGACCTGAACTTCGACAACCCGCGCGTGGTGTCCGAAGTGCTCAACGTCATGCGCTACTGGTTGGACATCGGGGTGGACGGGCTGCGCCTCGACGCGGTGCCCTACCTCGTGGAGCGCGAGGGCACCAACAACGAGAACCTCGCGGAGACGCACGAGGTGCTCCGCATCATCCGCGCCAAGCTGGACCAGAACTACAAGGGGCGGATGCTGCTGGCCGAGGCCAACCAGTGGCCGGAGGACACGCAGCAGTACTTCGGGCAGGGCGACGAATGCCACATGGCGTTCCACTTCCCGCTCATGCCGCGCATGTACATGGCGATCGCGCAGGAGGACCGCTTCCCGATCACCGACATCCTGCGGCAGACCCCCGACATCCCCGAGGGCTGCCAGTGGGCGGTGTTCCTCCGCAACCACGACGAGCTGACGTTGGAGATGGTGACGGACCAGGAGCGCGATTACCTCTGGTCCACCTACGCCGCCGACCGCCGGGCGCGCATCAACCTCGGCATCCGGCGCCGCTTGTCGCCGCTGCTGGAGCGCGACCGGCGCCGCATCGAGCTGATGAACGGCCTGCTACTCTCGATGCCCGGCACGCCCGTCATCTACTACGGCGACGAGATCGGCATGGGGGACAACATCTTCCTCGGCGACCGCGACGGGGTGCGGACGCCGATGCAGTGGTCGCCCGACCGCAACGGCGGCTTCTCCAAGGCGGACCCGGCGCGGCTGGTGCTGCCGCCGATCCAGGACCCGCTGGACGGCTTCCAGGCGGTCAACGTCGAGGCGCAGGCGCGCTCCCCGAACTCGCTGCTCAACTGGATGCGGCGCATGCTGGCGGTGCGGCGGCGAACCCGCGCCTTCGGGCGGGGGGAGATGAACCTCCTCTACCCCGCCAACCGCAAGGTGCTGGCCTACCTGCGGGAGCACGAGGACGACCTCGTGCTGTGCGTTTTCAACCTGTCCCGCGCCGCGCAGGCGGTGGAACTGGACCTTTCCGCCTACGCCGGGAGGGTGCCGTTCGAGATGCTGGGCGGCACCAGCTTCCCGCCCGTCGGCCAGCTCCCATATCTGCTCACCCTGCCGCCCTACGGCTTCTATTGGTTCATACTGGCGGGAGAGAGCGCCATGCCGAGTTGGCACATTCCGTCGCCGGAGCCCCTGCCCGACCTCCGCACCCTGGTGATGAAGGCCGGCGTGAAGGAGCTGCTCGCCCCGGAGGTGCGCGCTGAACTGGAACGGCAGGTGCTGCCGGAGTACCTGGCGAAACGCCGCTGGTTCGCCGCGAAAGGCGAGCGGCTGCTCGGCGTCCGCATAACCGGGACGGCCGCGCTGCCCGGCGCGAACGGCGCCGTGGTGATGACGGAGGTGGAGGCGAGGCTCCCGGACCGCACGGAGCGCTACGCGGTGCCGCTGGCCGGCGTGGAGGAGAAGGGCGACGTCGGCCCGCTCGCGGCGCAACTCGCCGTGTCGCGCCTGCGGCAGGGGAGGCGGGTGGGCTACCTCACCGACGCCTTCGCCGACGACCGCATGCCCGACGCGGTGCTTGGAGCGCTGCGCGAGGGGCTCACGCTGCCGACCGACGACGGCGAATTGCGCTTCCTTCCCGGGCCGGACCTTGCGAACATCGCCTTGCCGACGCCCACCGTGATCCGGCGCCTCTCGGCGGAGCAGTCCAACTCGTCCATGATCCTCGGCGACGCGGTGGTGCTGAAGATCATCCGCAAGATCAATCCCGGCATCCACCCGGAAACGGAGATGACTCGCCACCTCACCGCGGCCGGTTTCGGCAACGCGGCGCCGCTGCTCGGCGAGGTGGTGCGCGTGGCGGCCGATGGCACGCCGCACACGCTCATGGTCGCGCAGGGCTTCGTCCGCAACCAGGGCGACGCTTGGGGCTGGACCCAGGACTGGCTCAAGCGGAACATCGACGAGCTGGCGTTGACCGACAGTTCGGTGGACGCGGAGGAACCCTTCGCCACCTACACGAGCTTGGCGGCGGCAATCGGACGGCGGCTCGGCGAGTTGCACGCGGTGCTGTCGCGGCCGAGCGGCGATCCGGCCTTCGCGCCCGAAACCGCCACGGAGGCGGACCGCGAGGGCTGGGCCGCGGGCGCCTTGGCGCAGCTCGACCCGGCGCTCGACGTTTTGCGGCGCGCGGAAGGCTTTTCGGGCGCGGACAAGGAGGCCACGGAAGGCTTGCTCGCGCGGGCCGACGCGCTGCGCGGCGCTGTTTCGCACCTCGCGCAGTCCGCGGCCGGCGCACTGAAAACGCGCGTCCACGGCGACTTCCACTTGGGGCAGGTGCTGGTGGCGCAGGGCGACGCGGTGATCGTGGACTTCGAGGGCGAGCCGGCCCGGAGCCTCGAGGAACGGCGTGCCAAAGGCAGCCCGCTCCGCGACGTCGCCGGGCTGATGCGCTCCTTCGACTACGCCGCGTCCGTCACGGCCGCGAGCGGAAGCTCGGCCACCGCTACGGCGGCGCCTTCCGACCGGCGGCTGGCGCTGCTCCAGCGGTGGCAGGCGGAGGCGACGGACGCCTTCCTCCGGGCCTACCGCGCCGCCGCCGCGGAAGCGCCGGACCGGTGGGTGCCGGCGGAAGGGGAAGAGGCGCTGCTCGACCTCTTCCTGATCGAGAAGGCGGCCTACGAGGTCCGCTACGAGGCGGCGAACCGCCCGACCTGGATCGGCCTGCCGCTGCGCGGCTTGGCGGCGCTGGCGGCGCGGGTCGCGGGCTGATGGACGCGGCCTTCGACGCGCTCGCCGCGGGGCGCCACGGCGACCCCTTCGCCGTGCTCGGGCGCCACGGCGACGTCGTGCGCAGCTTCCAGCCGGGCGCCAGCGCGGTGACGGTGCTGGCGCGCGGCGACGGCCGGGAGATCGCGCGCCTCGAACCCGTCCACCCCGCGGGCGTCTTCGCCGGCCGGGTTCCCGATGGACGACCCTACGTGCTGCGGATCGACTGGCCCGGCGCCGTGCAGGAAACGGAGGATCCCTACTCCTTCGACCTGCTGCTGGGGCCGGTGGACATCCACCTGCTGTCCGAGGGCCGGCATTTCGAGATGGGGCGGGTGCTGGGCGCGCAGCCCGCGACGGTGGATGGCGTGGCCGGCGTCCGCTTCGCCGTTTGGGCGCCGAACGCGCGCCGCGTTTCGGTGATCGGCGACTTCAACAACTGGGACGGCCGCCGCCACCCGATGCGCCTGCGCCGGGAAGCGGGCGTGTGGGAGCTGTTCGTCCCGCGGCTGCGGGTCGGGGCGCTCTACAAGTACGAGCTGTGCGGCCCGGACTGGTCGGTGCTGCCGTCCAAGGCCGACCCGATCGCCCGGCAGACCGAGATGCCGCCCGCGACGGCGTCGCGCGTCGCCTCCGCCGCGCCCTTCGACTGGTCCGACGAGGCCTGGATGGCCGGCCGCGCGGCGCGGCAAGCGTCCGAGGCGCCGGTCTCGATCTACGAGGTGCATCCCGGGTCCTGGTGGCACAAAGGCGACGGCACCTCGCCGGACTGGGACCTGCTGGGCGACCGACTGATCCCCTACGTGCGCGGCATGGGCTTCACTCACCTGGAGTTCCTGCCGGTGATGGAGCACCCATTCGGCGGCTCCTGGGGCTACCAGCCGCTCGGCCAGTTCGCGCCGAGCGCGCGCTTCGGCACGCCGGCGGGCTTCGCGCGCTTCGTGGACCGCGCGCACGCGGCGGGCGTCGGCATCATTTTGGACTGGGTGCCGGCGCACTTCCCGACCGACGCGCACGGCCTGTACCGCTTCGACGGCACGGCGCTCTACGAGCACGCCGACGACCGCGAAGGCTTCCATCCCGAGTGGAACAGCGCGATCTACAATTTCGGCCGGAACGAGGTGCGCGGCTTCCTGCTCGCCAGCGCGCTGCACTGGCTGGAGCGCTTCCACGTGGACGGGCTGCGCGTGGACGCGGTGGCGTCCATGCTCTACCGCGACTACTCCCGCAAGGCCGGCGAGTGGATTCCGAACCGCTACGGCGGGCGCGAGAACCTCGAAGCCGTGCAGTTCCTCCAGGAGCTCAACGCCGTGGTGCAGGAGCGCTGCCCCGGCGCCGTGGTGATCGCCGAGGAGAGCACCGCTTGGCCCGGGGTGACGCGGCCGACGCGGGAGAACGGCCTCGGGTTCCAGTTCAAGTGGAACATGGGGTGGATGCACGACACGCTCCACTACATGCAGGAAGAGCCGATACATCGCCGCTACCACCACGACCAGATGACCTTCGGCTTGGTCTACGCGTGGAGCGAGCGCTTCGTGCTGCCGCTGAGCCACGACGAGGTCGTCTACGGCAAGGGCTCGCTGCTGCGGAAGATGCCGGGCGACGCCTGGCAGCAATTCGCCAACCTCCGCGCCTACCTCGCCTTCATGTGGGGGCACCCCGGCAAGAAACTGCTGTTCATGGGCGGCGAGCTGGCGCAGCCGACGGAGTGGAACCACGACGCCGCGCTGCCTTGGGGGCTGCTCGACGACCCGCGCCACCGCGGCGTGCAGCGCTTGGTGCGCGACCTCAACGCGGCCTACCGCGACCTGCCGGCGCTGCACCGCCTGGACGCTTCGCCGGAAGGTTTCCGCTGGGTGGTCGGCGGGGACCGCGACCAGAGCGTGTTCGCGTGGCTGCGCCAGGGCGCGGAGGGCGACGCCCCGGCGCTGGTAGTGTGCAATTTCACGCCCGTGCCGCGCGACGGCTACCGCGTCGGCGTGCCTTCGGGCGGCGCCTGGCACGAGGTGCTGAACACGGACGCCGAGAGCTACGGCGGCACCAACAAGGGTAACGGCGGCTCGGTCGCGGCGCAGCCCATCGCCAGCCACGGCTTCGCCGACTCGCTTCCTCTCACCCTGCCGCCGCTCGCCACGCTGATCCTGACGCCTAAGGGTTGACGTGCCGCCTATCCCGGACCGTTTGCTCCCCGGCCGGCCCGACCCGCTGGGGGCGAACTGGGACGGGTTGGGCGTCAACTTCGCCGTCTTTTCCGCCAACGCGGAGCGCATCGACCTGTGCCTGTTCGACCCGGCGGGTCGGCGGGAGATAGCGCGCCTGCCGCTGCCCGAGTGCACGGACGAAGTGTGGCACGGCTACCTGCCGGAGGCGCGGCCCGGCCAGCTCTACGGCTTCCGCGCCTTCGGCCCCTACGAGCCTCGGCGCGGGCACCGCTTCAATCCGCACAAGCTGCTGCTCGACCCCTACGCGCGGCAGCTCTTCGGCGAGATCCGGTGGTCGGACGCGCTGTTCGGCTACCGCGTGGGCGCCGGCCGCGGCGACCTCTCCTTCGACCGGCGCGACAGCGCGCCGGCCATGCCGAAATCCGTCGTCGTGGACGACAGCTTCAACTGGGGCGACGACCGGCCGCCGGGCGTACCCTGGGACCGCACCGTGATCTACGAAGCGCACGTCCGCGGCCTCTCCATGCGGCGCGACGACCTGCCGGCGCGGGAGCGCGGGACCTTCGCGGCGCTGGCCGATCCGCGCTTGGTGGACCACCTGCAACGCCTCGGCGTCACGGCGATCGAGCTGCTGCCGATCCACGCCTTCTGCCAGGACCGCTTCCTGGTGGAAAAGGGGCTGCGGAACTATTGGGGCTATTCCACCCTCGCCTTCTTCGCGCCAGAGCCGCGCTACCTCGTCGAGCCGTGGATGCGGAATGAGCTGAAGGTGGCCGTGCGCCGCCTCCACGCGGCCGGGATCGAGGTGCTGCTCGACGTGGTGTACAACCACACCTGCGAGGGCGGGGAGACGGGGCCGACGCTTTCCTGGCGCGGCTTGGACAACGCGTCCTACTACCGCCTGCTGCCGGGCGACGAGCGCCGGCACATCAACGACACCGGCTGCGGGAACACGGTCAACGTGTCCCACCCGCGCGTGCTGCAAATGGTGATGGACAGCCTGCGCTACTGGGTGAACGAGCACCACGTGGACGGCTTCCGCTTCGACCTGGGCACGATACTCGGCCGCGAAGGGACCGGTTTCGACCCCGGCTCCGGCTTCTTCGACGCGGTGCGGCAGGATCCGGTGCTCTCGCGCGTGAAGCTCATCAGCGAGCCTTGGGACATCGGGCCGGGCGGCTACCAGGTGGGCAACCACCCGCCGGGCTGGGCCGAGTGGAACGACAAGTACCGGGACGCGATCCGCCGCTTCTGGCGCGGCGACGCCGGAGCGCGCGCGGAGCTGGCGGCGCGGCTGACCGGCTCGGCCGAGCTGTTCGACCGCCGCCGCCGGCGCCCTTGGGCCAGCGTCAATTTCGTCGCGTCGCACGACGGCTTCACCCTGCACGACGTCGTCTCCTACGAGGAGAAGCACAACGAAGCGAACGGCGAAGGCAACCGCGACGGCCACGGCGAGAACTACTCCAGCAACTGGGGCCAGGAGGGCGAGTCGAGGGATGCCGCGGTCATCGCCACCCGCGCTTCCCTCAAGCGGGCGATGCTGGCCACGCTGTTCGCCTCGGCCGGCACGCCGATGATCCTGGCGGGCGACGAGATGTGCCGCACGCAGAACGGCAACAACAACGCCTACTGCCAGGACAACGACACGAACTGGGTCGATTGGCGGCTGGCCCGGACCCCGGAGGCGGTCGCGCTCCGCGGCTTCACCGCCCGCGCGATCGCGCTCCGCAAGCGCTTGCCGCCGCTTCGCCCGGCTGTCTTCCAGCATGGCGGCGCGGAGTTCCAGCCCGGCTTGAACGACATCGCGTGGTTCGACCAGCACGGCAACGCCATGACCGACGAGGCGTGGAACGAACCGCAAGCGCGCACATTGGCGCTCCGGCGCGCGATGGCTTCGGAGGACGGGAACCTCGACGTGACATTGTTGTTCCTCAATGCCGACAGCGCAGGGCAGTCCTTCGCGCTGCCGGCGCCCGCTCTCGACTGGACGGTGGTCCTCGACAGCGCCGACCCTGGAAGTGAGGAAAGACCCGTGCGAGACGTTGCAGTGCCGGTCGGGGCGCGATCCGTGGTGCTCCTCGCGGCCCGGCTGCCGCTGCCATGACGCGCTTCGCGCGGGAAACCCGCTGGGGCGCGACGCTTCTGACCGGCGGCGCCGACGGCCCCCGCACGCGCTTTCGCATCTGGGCGCCCGACAGCGCGGAATGCGGCCTGGAGGTGGAGGGACGCCAGCCCGCGGCGATGCGCCGGCTGGAGAACGGGTGGTTCGAGGCCGAGGCGCCCGTCGGTGCCGACGCGCGCTACCGCTTCCGGGTCTCGCCCGACCTCGCCGTGCCTGATCCCGCGTCCCGCCTCCAGGCGGGGGACGTGCATGGCCCCTCGGTGGTGGTGGACCCGCGCGCCTTCGAGTGGCGCAACGCCGATTGGCGCGGCCGGCCCTGGCACGAGACGGTGCTCTACGAGGTCCACGCCGGCGCCATGGGCGGCTTCAAGGGCGTGCAGGCGGCGCTGCCGCGGCTGCGCGACCTCGGCGTCACGGCCGTCGAGCTGATGCCGATCGCGGATTTCCCCGGCCGGCGCAACTGGGGCTACGACGGCGTGCTGCCCTACGCGCCGGACACGGCTTACGGCACGCCGGACGAGCTGAAGGCGCTGGTGGACGCGGCGCACGGCCTAGGGCTGATGGTGTTCCTGGACGTGGTGTACAACCACTTCGGGCCGGACGGCGCGTACCTGCACGCCTACGCGAAGCGCTTCTTCGACGAGGGCGTGCACACCCCGTGGGGCGCCGCCATCGACTTCCGGCAAGCGGCGGTGCGCGACTACTTCGAGGACAACGCGCTCTACTGGCTCGACGAATACCGCTTCGACGGCCTCCGCTTCGACGCGGTCCACGCCATCGCCGAGCGCGATTGGTTGGACACGCTTTCCGCCCGCGTCCGGAAGGAGATCACCGACAGGCACGTCCACTTGGTGTTGGAGAACGAACGGAACGGCGCGCGGCACCTCCGCCCGGCTGGGCAGTTCGACGCTCAGTGGAACGACGACGGCCACAACGTCCTGCACCCGCTGCTGACCGGCGAGCGCGAGGGCTACTACGAGGATTTCTGCGACGACGGCGCGCGCAAGCTCGCTACCGTGCTGGAACAGGGCTTCCTTTTCCAGGGGCAGCACTCGCCGCACCTCGGCGCCCCGCGCGGCGAGCCTTCCGGGCATTTGCCGCCCACAGCTTTCGTGCTGTTCCTCCAGAACCACGACCAGGTCGGCAACCGCGCTTTCGGCGAGCGCCTGAACCGCCTCGCCGACCCGGACGCGCTGCGGGCGGCGTCCACGCTCCTGCTGCTGGCGCCGCAGGTGCCGATGCTGTTCATGGGCGAGGAGTGGGGCGCCACCGCGCCGTTCCTCTTCTTCACCGACCACAACGCCGAGCTGGCGCCGCTCGTGACGGCGGGGAGGCGAAAGGAGTTCGCCAAGTTCGCCGCCTTCCAGGACCCGGAGAAGCGGGAGCGCATCCCGGACCCTAACGCTGAGGGCACATTCCGCGCGTCGATCCCCGATCCGGCGGAAGCCGAACGCCCGCCGCACACCGCCGTCCTCGACCTGCACCGGCGCCTGCTGGCCCTGCGGCGCGAGCGCATCGTGCCGCACCTGCCAGGTGCCGCATCGCTGGGCGCTGAGGCGGTCGGCGGGGGCGCGGTGCTGGCCCGCTGGCGGCTGGGCGACGGGTCGCGCCTCGCCATCGCCTGCAACCTGGCCAACTCGGCCGCGTCCGCGACCCTCGCCGGCGACTTGCTGTTCGAGAGCGCGGACGGCGCCGCAACGTCGCTTGCCTCGGGCACGCTCCCGGCACATGCCTGCGTCGCGGTGCTCGAACCGCCGGCAGCCGGCGCGCCGACGGAGAAGGATGCCCGATGACGGACGCTGAACTGCGGGAGACGTCGGAAGCCGCTGGCATCGCCACGGTGTGGCGCGACGTCCGCGGCCAGGACAAGCAGGTCGCGCCCGACACCCTGCGCGCCGTGCTCGACGCGCTGGGGCTGCCCGCCGACCGGTCCGAAGCGCAGGCGCTGCTCGGGCGGTTGGCGGAGGCGCTGCCGCCGCTGCTCACCCTCACCTGCGGCCCGGACGGCTGCGCCGTTCCCGGCTCCATGCCCGGCGACCGCTTCCGCCTCGACCTGGAGGACGGCGAGCGGATCGAGGGCAAGCTGGACATGGGATGGGCGGGCGAGGCGCGGATGCCCGCGCTCGACAGGCCGGGCTACCATCGCCTGACGCTCGACGGCGGCCACACCACGATCGCCGCCGCGCCGCCGCGCTGCTTTTCCCTGGAGGACGCGGGCGCCGGACGCCACCGTGGCGCCGCGCCCTGGGCGCTGGCCGCGCAGATCTACTCCCTCCGGACCTCGGGCGACGGCGGAATCGGCGACTTCGGCGGCGTCGCCGCCCTGGCGCGGGACGCCGCCCGGCGCGGCGCCGCGGCGCTGGCGGTCAGCCCGGCGCACGCCCTCTTCGCCGCGGACACGGGCAAGTACGGCCCCTACGCGCCGTCGAGCCGCTTGGCGCTCAACGTGCTGCACGCCGCGCCGGCGATGGTGCCGGGCCTGCCGCACCTGCCCCCGCCCGCCGAGGAGGATCGGGGCGAGCTGATCGACTGGCCGGCGGCGGCGGCGCGCAAGCTGGCCCGGATGCGCGCGCTGTTCGACGCCGCCTCCGACCACCCCGATTTCGCCGCGTTCCGGAACGACGCCGGCCCTAGGCTGGAGGACCACGCGCGGTTCGAGGCGCTGCACGCGCACATGTTCGCGCAGAACCCGCCGCGCTGGAGCTGGCGCGAGTGGCCGGAGGAGTTCCGCGCGCCCGACTCCCCTGGTGCCGCGCGGTTCTTCCGCGAGAACGCGCGCGAGGTGGCCTTCCACGCCTTTTGCCAATGGCTCGCCGACGCGTCGCTCGGCGCCGCCCAGCGCGCCGCGCGCGAGGCGGGGATGCCGATCGGCTTGATCGCCGACCTGGCGGTCGGCACCGACGGCGGCGGCAGCCACGCCTGGTCGCGGCAGGCGGAGATCCTGTCCGACGTGGCCGTCGGCGCGCCGCCCGACATCTTCTCGCCGCTCGGGCAGGACTGGGGGCTGACGGCCTTCTCGCCCTTGGCGATGCGGGCGGCCGGGTTCGGCGCGTTCCGCGAGTTGCTGACGGCCAACCTGCGCCACGCCGGCGGGCTGCGCGTGGACCACGCCATGGGCTTGCAGCGCCTGTGGGTGGTGCCGAAGGGCGCCGGCGCGGCCGATGGCGCGTACCTCCGCTACCCCGTGGACGACCTCTTGCGGTTGCTGGCCTTGGAATCGCACCGGCGCCGCGCCGTGGTCATCGGCGAGGACCTCGGCACCTTGCCGGAAGGCTTCCACGACCGGATGGAGAAGGCGGGCATCCTCGGCATGCGCGTGCTGTGGTTCGAGCAGGAGAAGGACGGCTCGTTCCGCCCGCCCGCCCACTGGTCCCGCGAGGCCGCGGCGATGACCACCACGCACGACCTCCCGACCGTGCTCGGCTGGTGGCGCGGCCGCGACATCGAGTGGCGCGAGTCCCTGTCGCTGTTCCCGTCCGCCGAAACCGCGGAGGAGGAGAGGCGGCGCCGTGGCCACGACCGGGAGGCGCTGTGGGCCGCCTTCCGCGACAGCGGCGCCGCCGACCGCGGCACGCCGGAGGCGGAGGACACGGACCCGGTGCTCGACGCGGCGCTGGCGCACACCGGCGCCGCCGCGTGCCGCTTGGCGATCCTGCCTTTGGAGGACGCGCTCGGCCTGCCGGAGCAGCCGAACCTCCCCGGCACGGTGGAAGGTCATCCCAACTGGCGCCGCCGCCTGCCGGGCGAGGCCGGCATGCTGCTGGACGACCCGCGCGTTTCGCGCCGGCTGGAGGCGCTCGCCCGCGCCCGCCCGCGGGACGAGGCCTGACGCATGCCCGACGCCTCGCCCGCGGTTCTCCCGCCGCCGCTGCTCGCCACCGCGCGTTTGCAGTTTCACGAGAACTTCACCCTCGACGACGCCGTGCCGCTGGTGCCCTACCTCAAGCGGCTCGGCATCACGCACCTCTACGCCTCGCCCATCCTGAAGGCGCGGCCCGGTTCCACGCACGGCTACGACATCGTGGACCACGGGCAGATCAACCCGGAACTGGGCGGCGAGCCGGCGCTGCGGCGCTTGCACGCGGCGCTGCGCGAAGCCGGGGTCGGCCTGATCCTCGACATCGTGCCGAACCACATGGGCGTCGGCGGTTCCGACAACGCTTGGTGGATGGACGTGCTGGAGTGGGGCCGCCAGAGCCCCTACGCGCCGTTCTTCGACATCGATTGGGAGCCGCCGGACCGCAGCCTCACCAACCGGCTGCTCGCGCCGTTCCTCGGGGAGCCTTACGGAGAGGTGCTGGCGTCCGGCGCCCTCAAGCTCCGCTTCGAGGCGAAGACGGGCAAGTTCGCGGCCTGGTACTACGAGCACCGCTTCCCGATCGCGCCGCAGCACTACCACCATATCCTGGTCGCCGCCGGCGACACCGCCTTCGCGCAGCTCGCCCAGGAGTTCGGCCGCATCGGCCTGCGCCAGCGGGACCGCACCACGTCCCGCGCGGAGGCGGAACGCGCCTGCGCGTCGCTGCGGTCGCTCGCCGCCGCGGAGGGCGGGGCCGCGAAGATCGAAGCCGCGCTAGCGGCTTTCGACCCGCAAAGCGAGGAAGGGCGCGACCGGCTGCACCGGCTGCTGGAGCGCCAGCACTACCGCCTCGCGTGGTGGCGCGCCGCCGCGGACGAGATCAACTGGCGGCGCTTCTTCGACATCACCTCCCTCGCCGGGCTGCGCATAGAGGTGCCGGAAGCCTTCGACGCGACGCACGAGCTGGTGCTGCGCCTCTACGCGGAAGGCGTGATCGACGGCGTCCGCATCGACCACGTGGACGGCTTGGCCGACCCGCGCGCCTACTGCCGCAAGCTCTACCGCAGCATGCAGGCGGTGCGCCCGGACCGCGCGCCGCTGATCTGGGTGGAGAAGATCCTGGCGCCGTTCGAGGCGCTCCGGACCGATTGGATGGTGGACGGCACCACCGGTTACGACTTCATGGACGAGGCCGCGGGCGTGCTGCACGACCCGGCGGGCGAGGCGCCGCTGTCCGCGCTCTGGACCGAGTCCACCGGGCGCTCGTCCGTGTTCGAGGACGAGGCGCGCGAGGCCCGGCGGCAAATCCTGCGGGAGAACCTGACCAGCGAGCTGAACGGCACGGCGGCGGCGCTCAAGCGCGTGGCCGACCGCGACCTCGTCACCCGCGACTTCACCCTGACCGCGCTGCGCCGGGCGTTGACGGAGGTGCTGGTCCACTTCCCGGTGTACCGCCTCTACATCACGCCGGGCGGCCGGAACGCGGAGGACAAGCGCATCCTCGATTGGGCGCTGGCCGGCGCCCGCCGCACCGTCCGCGCCACCGAACGGCCGTTGATAGACTTGCTCGACGCCTGGCTCGGCGGGGAGGCGCCGCGCTCCCTGCCGCCCGCCACCCGGCGCGAGCGCCTGTCCGCCGCGATCCGCTTCCAGCAGCTCTCGGCGCCGACCGCGGCCAAGAGCGTGGAAGACACCGCCTTCTACCGCTACGGCCGCCTCATCTCCCGCAACGAAGTGGGCGCCGATCCGGGCCGGTTCGCGGTGACGCCCGCCGGCTTCCACGCCACGGCGCGGGCGCGGGCGAAGAACTTCCCGCGGGCGCTGCTCGCCACCGCCACGCACGACCACAAGCGCGGCGAGGACACGCGCGCGCGCATCGCCGTTCTGTCCGAGATCCCGGACGAGTGGGCGGCGGTGGTGAACCGCTGGGCGCGGCTGAA
>CADCTL010000072.1 GCA_902805625.1 uncultured Acetobacteraceae bacterium | reverse complement strand
TACGGTTGTTGATCGCGGCGTTGCGGTTGACAAGGGGGCGGCCGTACATCGGGTGCGTCATGCTCCGCACCTCGTGCTCCACGGTGAACAGCACTGCGCCCGTGTCCAGGTCCACGATGTCGCGGAACCGGTACTGCCAGGCGTTGTCCTCCCGCGACACCAACCCGCGTTCCCGCAGCTTGCTGTAAGGGCCGCCGAAATCGGCCAGCGCGACCTGGACGTGGTGGCCGTCGAAGGGCGGCGCGGGGCGGTCCGTCTCCCGGAACACGAGGTGCTGGCCCTTTGCCACCAGCGCGCGCGCCGCTTTCCCCTCCGTCCAGGCAGGCGCGCCGAGGATCTCGCGGTAGAAGCGCGCGATGCCCTCCACGGTGCCGGGCGGCACGTCGAACTCGACATACGGGATGCCCAACGTGATCGGGCCGAACCGCGCCGCGTCCGGCGCGTGGCAGCGGATGCGGTTCCCCCAGGGGCAGGTTGTCTCCACCCCGTCCTCGGTTTCCGAGAAGTCGAAGCGCGTGCCTTCGAGCTGGCCGCGCGCCTTCCCCAAGCGGTCCAGCAACTGCGCGCGGTCCGGCAACACGAGCCCGGTCGTCCCGCGCAGCACCTGGGGTGCGCCGGTCGGAAGGTGGAACTGGCTGGCGCCGCAGTTCGCCCACATGTTGTCCGTGCCGGTCATCAGGAACGGGTCGCGCGTCAGCCCGAGTCCGCTGATGTAGAAGGCCGTGGCCGCCTGCTGATCTGGGATGCGCAAGTTGACGTGCTGCAATTCGACGACGTTGCCGAGGGACTCGGCGGCGCGGTCATAGGCGTTGGCGGATCCATCCATGCGGCCGTCCTCCCGTCCGATCCAGCATGGCCGACGCCGGCGCGGCGTGGAAGCCGGCATGCCTCAAGGCCCCGGCTCGCCGGGACGGCCCCCCGGACCGGGTCAGGCGATCAGGTGGTCGTTCGAAGCGCTCCAGCTGAGGATGCTGGGATGGTAAGGGGCGGTGTCCAAGGCAGCCAAGCCCCGGCCGTTGTTGGCGGACGACACTATCCCGACCACGTCCGGCCGTCGCCGCCGTAGTGCCACACCGGTCCGCCGGAGTTGCCGGGGTGGGCCTCGAAGTAGAAAAGGTTGGTGAAAGCGTCCACCGCGTCGTCGTACGCCCAAGCGGTGTCGTTGGTCAGCGCATGGCGGTGGACGGCGGGGTAGCCCGACAAGTTCGCGTAGCCTTGCTTGAACCCGGGGTCCAACGCCATCCAGCCCGTCCGATCTCCGAGCGGGATGTCGAGGGTGAGAAAGGCGATGTCGCGCTCGCTCCCGACGTAGCCGGGGCCGCGGTTGCCGGCCTGGATGAGACGATCGCCGTTGGGATCGAACTGGGTGTCGGCGGCGGTGATCCGCGCAAAGGACGCGCTGTAAGGGGCTTGGAAAGGCGGACCGATGACGGCCCCGAGCGTCGCCACCACCTGGGATGCGAAGCCGCCCCAGGCCGGTTCGTAGATCACGTGCGCGGCCGTGAGCACGTCGTTGCGGCCCACCATCACGCCGCTGCCGATGGAGAACATCCCGTTCGGGAACGTCGTCGTCAGCAGCACAACGGTTGACCAAGGGGGGCCGCCGACCAAACGCCTTGCTGCGCGGCCATCGGGTAAGCGTCCAAGCCGAGGGGAACGTGCTCAGGATGGTCACTCTCGCCCGCGGGGCCGCCGGCCAACCAAGAGACGAACGCCCCGAAGTCGGCCTCGGCGCCCGCTCTGCAATCTTCCAATACACCCGCCACGAGCGAAGCGTCGCTGGCGTGCTCGTAGCCGCTGACCTCTTCGGCTCGTTCCCGGTCCGCGAGCGCCGCTCCGCATGCCGACATTTCGGGAATGCCAGGGAAAGAAACCAAGGCGGCATCTCCCCACGTTCGGCTGAGCTAAACCAGAATGCCTATAAGCAGGATTGTTGACGCACCTACCGAGACCTCGCGACGTTTAACCGGCGTGAGTTTTGGAACTCGTGCCTGGTAAGTGCCTCGTTGCAGGGCGCGCTTGGTTGTGCGCCGCTGCGTCGGGAGCGATCGGTCCGGCGGGACGGGGGCGACCGGCCACCGCCAGAACACCCCCATCAGGACATCCCGGGGTCAGTCCGCGAACTGCCCCGCCGCCTGGATGATCGGCTTCCACTTGGCGATGTCGGCTTGCCAGAAGCGGCGATGCGCCTCCGGCGTCGCGCGGTCCTGCGCCACCGGCGCGGTGCCGAGGTCGGCGAAGCGGGCGACCAGCTTCTCGTCGCGCAGCGCCGTCTGCAGGGCGCGCGACAGGCGTTGCTGGATCTCGGCGGGCGTGCCCTTCGGGGCGTAGAGGCCGTGCCACACCGAGACTTCGAACTCCGGCAGCCCGCCTTCCTTGGAGGTCGGCAGGTTGGGCAGGGACTGCACGCGCTCCGCGGTGGTGACGTTGAACGCCTTGATGTCGCCGGACCTGATCTGCTCGGTGGTGTTGGTGGTCTGGTCGCACATCAGGTCCACGCGGCCGGAGAGCAGCTCCTGTATCGCCGGGCCGGTGCCGCGGAAGGGCACGGTGGTCATGGCGGTGCCCACCGCCTTCATCAGCAGCAGGCCGCAGAGGTGGCTCGCCGCGCCGATGCCGGCGTTGGCGTAGTTGAGCTTGTCGCCTTCGCGCTTGATGACGGCCACGGCTTCGGCCAGCGAGGTGGCCGGGAAGTCCTTCTTGGCCACCAGCGTCATCGGCACCTCGGTGACGAGGCCGATGGTCTCGAATCCGTTCACAGCGTCGTAGGGCAGGCGGCGGTACAGCGTGGGCGCCGTCGCCATGCCGATGTGGTGCAGCAGCAGCGTGTAGCCGTCCGGCCGCGCCTGCGCGACGCGTGCCGCCCCGAGCGTGCCGCCGGCGCCGCCCACGTTCTCCACCACCACGGTCTGCCCGAGGTCGCGGCCCATCGCCTCGGCGGTGAGGCGCGTCACGGTGTCGGTCGGCCCGCCCGCGGCGAAGGGGACGATGACGTTGATGGTGCGGGTGGGGAAGGCGCCCTGGCCCAGGGCGGGCGCGGCGAGACCGGCGGCGCCGGCGGCCATCAGGGCGCGACGGGTGATTTGGGGCATGATTCCTCCTCGGGGCTGGTGGACGGCTCGGGCGCGGGTGCTGGCCCGTCGCCGGTGTCCTGCATCGGGAGCGCAACGGCGGCGCGGAGGATCGCCGGCGCTCTTTTCACGAAAAGCGGAGCGGCGGCTCGGGTCAGGCGTCCATCTTCAACGCGGCGATGAAGGCGCTCTGCGGGATCTCGACCTTGCCGAACTGCCGCATCCGCTTCTTGCCCTCCTTCTGCTTGTCCAGAAGCTTCCGCTTGCGCGAGATGTCGCCGCCGTAGCACTTGGCGGTCACGTCCTTGGACAGCGCCGAGATGGTTTCGCGCGCGATCACCCGCCCGCCGATCGCCGCCTGGATCGGTATTTTGAAGAGCTGCCGCGGGATCAGCTCTTTCAGCCGCTCGCAGATGGCCCGCCCGCGGCGCTCGGCCGCGCTCCGGTGCGCCATGAAGCTCAGCGCGTCCACCGGCTCGTTGTTGACCAGGATGGAAATTTTGACCAGGTCGCCCTCGGCGTAGCCGTCCATCGCGTAGTCGAAGGAGGCGTAGCCGCGCGAAACCGACTTGAGCCGGTCGTAGAAGTCGAACACCACCTCGTTCAGCGGCAGCCGGTACACCGCCATCGCGCGGTTGCCGACATAGGTCAGCTCCACCTGCTGCCCCCGCCGCTCGTTGACCAGCGTCAGCACGGCGCCGAGGTACTCGTCCGGCACCATGATGGTGGCCTTGATCCAGGGCTCCTCGATGCTCTCGATGAGGGTGGGGTCCGGCATGTCCGCCGGGTTGTGCAACTCCACCACCTCGCCGCTGGTCTTGCGGAGGTGGTACACCACGCTCGGCGCCGTCGCGATCAGGTCGAGGTCGAACTCGCGCGTCAGCCGCTCCTGCACGATCTCCAAGTGGAGCAAGCCGAGGAAGCCGCACCGGTAGCCCAAGCCCAGCGCGGCCGAGGTCTCCGCCTCGAAGTGGAAAGAAGCGTCGTTAAGCCGCAGCTTGCCCATGGAATCGCGCAGCTTGTCGAAGTCGTCCGCGTCGATGGGGTAGAGGCCGCACCACACCACGGGAACCGAAGGCTTGAAGCCCGGAAGCGCCGCCTCTGCGGGGCGGCGGTCGTCGGTGATGGTGTCGCCCACGTTGGTGTCGGCCACCGTCTTGATGGCCGCGTTCAGGTAGCCCATCTCGCCCGGCCCTAGGCTCTCCACCGGCACCATCTTGGGCGAGAACACGCCCACCTGCTCGACGAGGTGCGTCTGGCCGTTGGCCATCATGCGGATGCGCTGGCCCTTGCGGAGCCGCCCGTCCTTGACCCGCACCAGGATCACCACGCCGAGGTAAGGGTCGTACCAGCTATCGACCAGGAGCGCCTTGAGCGGCGCTTCCGCATCGCCCTTCGGCGGAGGCAGGCGCTGAACCAGCGCCTCCAGCACGCCCCCGATGTTCAGCCCGGTCTTGGCGCTGATCTCCACCGCCTCGGAGGCGTCCAGGCCGATCACATCCTCGATCTGCTGCCGCACCCGCTCCGGCTCGGCCGCCGGCAGGTCGATTTTGTTGAGCACGGGGACGATCTCGTGCCCGGCGTCCAGCGCCTGGTACACGTTGGCCAGCGTCTGCGCCTCGACGCCCTGGGAGGCGTCCACCACCAGCAAGGAACCCTCGCACGCGGCCAGCGACCGCGAAACCTCGTAGGCGAAATCCACGTGCCCCGGCGTGTCCATGAGGTTGAGCACGTAGGTCTGCCCGTCCTTGGCCGGGTAGGTGAGGCGCACGGTCTGGGCCTTGATGGTGATGCCCCGCTCCCGCTCCAACTCCATGTTGTCCAGCACCTGTTCCTTCATCTCGCGAGCGGTGAGGGCGCCGGTTTGCTGGATCAGCCGATCGGCCAGGGTGGATTTCCCGTGGTCGATGTGGGCGATGATCGAAAAGTTGCGGATGCGGGAAAGGGGTGTGTCGGTCATGCGGTTCCGGCGGCGCGAGGAGCGGGGTGTCCCATGCGCCAGTCAGGCGTCAGATAAGACAACCAAACGCCGATAGCGAGGGTTCGTCGCCGGGAGCCCGAACCGCGCGGGCCGGCCGCTCCCGCTCCCGAGCAGGTCAGTGACCCCGGGTCTCGTCCCGCCGTAGCTCCCAGGTGGTCAGGAAATCCGGGTTCCTCACCGCCTCTCCCGTCAAGGCAGGCCCGGCCCGCAGTTACAGTTGCGGATACAACGGGGCCGTGCTTCACCACGATCCTGGTCGGGAATCGCAACTGGACCGGATCGAGATGAACGGACGAGCTCACCTCCTAGGCGGCTTCGGAGCGACGGCGCTGCTCCTGGCGGCCTGCGCGCAAGCACCGGAAACCGTGGCCCCGGCGCCCGTCAACGAGGCCCAGTACCACGGCTGGAACTGCCCCGAACTGCGTGGAGAACTGGGCCGGCTCGACCGGACCCTCGCCGACCTCTACGCCGAGCAGCGGCAAAGCCGCAACGACGACGCCATAGGATACGTCTTCGCGCTGGCGCCCCTCGCCACCATGTCGCGCGGCGATCTCCGGCACCAGATCGCGCTGCGGAAAGGCGAGCACGAGGCCGCGCGGCACGCGGCGGCCCGGAGGTGCCATGCGGCCCGTTTCTAGAACGACCGTGCCGAGGGCATGGCTGGCCCAAGCCCTTTTCGCGGCCATCGCCCTCGGGGCGTGTGCGCAAAGCCCGGATGCGATCGCGCCGACCCCCGTCGAGGAGGCCCGCTACGGCTATCTCACCTGCGCGGAGATGGGCCACGAGATGCGGCGCCTCAACCGGGACCTCGCGTCGCTGTCCACGGAGCAGAGCACGAAGCGGGTGAACGACGCCGTCGGCTGGGTCCGCCTCCTGCACCCCGCCCATTCCGCGAGGACGCGGGACATCAGGTCGCTGATCGCCCTCAGCAAGGGCGAACTGGAGGCCGTCGACGGTGCGATGGCGCGGCGCTGCCCCGGGCTCCGGTCCTGATCGGCGCCGCCGCGACCGCTTGAAGGCGGCGGGGCTTTGGTCAAGCCCCGTCAACCCCCGAGCAGGCGCTGCGCCACCACCTCGCGGCGGCTGCGGACGATCTGCCACAGCACATCCGGCGCCGAGCGGTCCCACGCGATCGCCTGGCCTTCCGCCTCGATCGGCAAGGTGAGCACGCGCTCCAGCACCGAGCCCATGCGCGGGAGGCGGAGCGCGTAGACCTCCTTGTGGTCGTGTCCCGTGCACCAGAGCAGCCCGCCCGGCCCCCAGGACGCGCCGGACACGGACATGGGCTCGGCCCGGCGCAGGATGTCCGGCGGGAAGGTCCAGCCGCCGGTCTGCCGCAGGTCGTCGGGCGCGTGGCGGGTGATGTGCGTCCACCAGGTGTTGCCGTAGGGGCGCTGGTTGCGGCCAAACACGCGCGAGTAGTTGGCCCACACCGCCCACCACGCGCCCTCGTGCCACTCGAAGGCCGTGAGGCTGCCGGGCATGATCCCGAAGGAGTGGCTGCCCGCGTGGCGCAGCGTCCCGGCGTCGAAGCGCTCGACGCTGGAGAGCATCGGCTCCTCGGGATAGTTGGAATGCGCCGCCAACACCTGCCCCTCGTGCAGGCTGAGGCTGTTCATGTGGATGATCGGGCCGTCCCTCGGGCTCTCGAAGCGCGCCACCTCGGCCTGGGTGCGCCGGTCGAACTTCACGATCAGCCGGTCGTCCACGACGAAGACGTGGTCGGCGTCGGCGCAAACGCCCTGGCGCGCCGCGGGGGTGGTGAAGCGCATCAGCGTCTCGAAGCGGCGCTCGCCCGGCGTGGCCTGTCCCTGCGTTTGGGCGTGAGCGGGCGTCGCGGCGAGTGTCGCCGCCAGCAACGCGCGGCGGCCTGTTTTCGCGCCCAGCGCCAAGGGCTCCATGGCTCATCCCCGTGTCTGCCGGCCGCCCGCACCATGCCAGCGCCCGCTCGGCGCGGCGAGTCGGGCACGCCGCGACGGCGGCGCTCAGGCCCGGAGCGTCGCCCCGGTCGCCTTGACCACGGCCGCCACCACGCGCTCCGACACCGCCTCGATCTGCGCGTCGGTCAAGGTCGCGTCCCGCGGTTGGAGGGTGACCTGCACCGCCAGGCTCACCTTGCCCGCCGGCAGTTTGTCGCCGGCGAAGCGGTCGAACAGCGCCACGTCGGCGATCAACGTCCGCTCGGCCCCCCGCGCCGCGCGCAGCACCGCCTCGGCCGGCACGCCTCCGTCCACGAGGAAGGCGAAGTCGCGCCGCACCGGCTGGAAGGCGGGCAGGTCGGCGGCGCCCCGCTTGCGGCGCTTCGGCTCCGGCACAGCGTCCAGGAACACCTCGAAGCCCGCCGCGGGGCCGGTCAGCCCGACCGCGGCCAGCACGCGCGGATGGATTTCGCCGAACCGCGCCAACACCGCCTTCGGTCCCTGCCGCACCACGCCGCTGCGGCCGGGGTGGTAGTGGCCCGGCGCATCGGCCGTCACGGACAACGCGGCCATGGGCACGCCGAGCGCCCCCAGCACCGCCAGCGCGTCGCCTTTGGCGTCCATCGCGTCCACGGCGCGGGACTGTTCCGCCCAGTGCCGCGGCGTGTGCCCGGTCCGCAACCCCGCCGCCACGGCCGTCTGGCCCTCGGGCGAAGGAGCGGCGTAGCCGCCGCCGATCTCGCTCAACGCCGCGTCCGGGTAGCCGCGCGCCGCGTTGCGCGCCGCCGCCAGCAGGAGCGAGGGGAGGGGGGTCGGCCGCATCTGGTCCAGGTCGGACGCGATCGGGTTGGCGAGCCGCAGCGCTTCCGGCGTGTCGCCGAACAGCGCCGCCGTGCCGGCCGCCATGAAGGCGAAGGACACGCACTCCTGCATCCCGCGCGCGCCTAGCGCCCGCCGCGCCAACGCGGTCCGCGCCTGCTTGGGCGTGAGCGACGGGCGCGGCACCGGGGTCGCCACGGGCAAGGACACGGGCGGCACCCGGTGCAGGCCGCGGATGCGCAGCACCTCCTCCACCAGGTCGCATTCCGGCTCGACAGCGGCGCATCCCTCGGCCGCGGCGCGCGCGCGATCAGGCGGCAACTCCGGCGCTTGCGCGAGGTGGATGGGGGCCGCCACGTCGTTGCGCCAGGACGGCACGGACACCGTAACCCGGTCCGCGTCCCTCGCTTCCACCGCGAAGCCGAGGCGCTCCAAGATCGCCACTGCCTCGTCCGGCGGCACATCGGCGCCGCAGAGCCCGGCCAAGCGCTCGAAGCGCAAGGACGCGACGCGCCGCCACTCGGGTTCCGCCCCCGCGCTCACCACCTCGCTCGCTTCCCCACCGCCACCGCAGAGGTCGAGCATCAAGCGCGTCGCCGCTTCCAACGCCGGCCGCATCAGCGCCGGATCCAGGCCCCGCTCGAACCGGGCGCGCGCGTCCGTCCGCACGTCGTGCCGCCGGCCGGACAGCGCCACCCGCACCGGGTCGAACAGCGCGCATTCGATGAAGGCCTCCGTCGTGCCCTCGTCGCAGCCGGAATGCGCGCCGCCGATGATCCCGCCGAGCGACTCCACCCCCGCCGCGTCGGCGATGACGCCGTCCTCCGCGGTCAGCGCGTATTCCTTGCCGTTCAGCGCGGCCAAGCTCTCACCGTCCCGCGCCATCCGCATGGTCAAGGTGCCGCCGTGCACCTTCTTGAGGTCGAACACGTGCAACGGCCGGCCGAGGTCGAAGGTGAACAGGTTGGTCACGTCCACCAGCGCGTTGATCGGCCGCAAGCCGATCGCCACCAGCCGGTCTTGCAGCCACCGCGGCGAAGGGTCGTTCCGCAATCCCCGCAGCGCCCGGCCGAGCACGAACACGCAGGCGCGCCGGTCGGCGATCTCCCACCGCACCGGCGAGGCGAAGGCGGCCGGCACGGGCGCCGGCGCGAAAGGCTTCAGCGTCCCGAGCCCCGCCGCTGCCAAGTCGCGCGCCACGCCGCGCACGGCCAGCGCGTCGCCCCGATTGGGCGTGACGCCGATCTCGATGACCGGGTCGTCCAGCCCCGCCCAAGCGGCGTAGGGCGCCCCGAGCGGCGCGTCATCCGGCAGGTCCACGATGCCGGCGTGGTCGTCGCCCAAGCCCATCTCGCGCGCCGACAGCAGCATCCCCTCGCTCGGGACGCCGCGGATTTCGCCAATCTTGAGCGTGATACCCGTCCCCGGGATGAACGCCCCCGGCAAGGCCAACACCGCCTTCATGCCCGTCCGCGCGTTGGGGGCGCCGCACACCACGGACAGCACGCGCCCATCGCCCGCGTCCACCTTGAGCGCCCGCAGCCGGTCGGCGTTGGGGTGCTGCACCGCTTCCAGCACGTGCGCGACGCGGAAGAGCGCCAGCGCCGCGCCGCGGTCCTGCACGCCCTCCACCTCCAGCCCGATGGCCGACAAGGTCTCGGCGATCCGGTCGAGCGGCGCGTCGCAGCCTTCCAGGTGCTCGCGCAGCCAGGACAAGGTGAACTTCACGGCCTCACGCCCCCTCGGCCAGCGAGAACGGCGCCAGCGGGCTCGCCGCGTTGTGCCGCAGCCAGCGGAGGTCGCTCTCGTAGAAGGGCCGCAGGTCGTTCATGCCGTGCTTCAGCATGGTGATGCGCTCGATCCCCATGCCGAAGGCGAAGCCCTGCCACTCGCGCGGGTCGATCCCGCAATTGGCCAGCACGCGCGGGTGGACCATCCCGCTGCCCAGGATCTCCAGCCAGTCTTCGCCCTTGCCCAGCTCGCCCGTCTTCCGGCTCCAGCCGATGTCCACCTCCATGGAAGGCTCGGTGAACGGGAAGTAGGAGGACCGGAACCGCACCGGCAGATCAGCGATGCCGAAGAAGGCGCGCAGGAAATCAATTAAGCAGCCCTTGAGGTGCCCCAGCGTGATGGCGCGGTCGATCACCAATCCCTCCACCTGGTGGAACATGGGCGAGTGCGTCGCGTCGTGGTCGGCGCGGAAGGTGCGGCCGGGCACGATCACCCGGATCGGCGGCTCCTGCGTCAGCATGGTCCGGATTTGCACCGGCGAGGTGTGCGTCCGCAGCACCGGCCGCCGCCCGTCCGCGCCCGCCGGCAGGTAGAAGGTGTCATGGTCCTGCCGCGCCGGGTGGTGCTCCGGGATGTTGAGCGCGCCGAAGTTGTGCCAGTCGCTGTCCACGTCCGGCCCTTCGGCGACCGCGAAGCCCATCGCGCCGAAGATGGCCGTCAGCTCCTCCACGGTGCGGCTGATCGGGTGGACGCCGCCCGCCTCAGCGCCCGCGGGCGGGTGCGGCCGGGGCGGCAGCGTCACGTCCAGGCGCTCGGCGAGGAGGCGCGCGTCCAGCGCCGCGGCCTCCAACTCGCCGCGCCTCGCCTCGACCGCGGCCTCCAACTCAACCTTCAGCCGATTGAGCGCCGCGCCGCGTGCCTTGCGCTCCTCCGACTGCGCCGCGCCGAGGCCCTTCAGCAACGCGGTCAACCGGCCGCTCTTGCCGAGCAGGCCCACCCGCACCGCGTCCCAGGCGCGCAGGTCGGAGGCCGCGGCGAGTTCGCTTGTCGCGTCGCGGCGGAGCGCGTCCAACTCTTCGCCGACAGCGGCGGCACGGGTCGCGAGATCGGTCATGGCACCACCTGTTCCGCGGAACGGGAAGGGGCCGCGTTCCGTCGCCGGGGGCGTGCCCGGCGGCGGAACGCGGCCCCTAGTGGATCAGGCCGGCAAAAACCCGCCCAGGGTTAAGCCGGCTGGTCGGCGGCCCCGGCCGGCTGGGCGGCCTTGGCCTTCTCCACCAGCGCCGCGAAGGACGTGGGATCGTCGAAGGCGATGGTGGCCATCACCTTGCGGTCCATCTCGATCCCCGCCGCCTTGATGCCGGCCATGAAGCGGGAGTAGGTCAACCCGTGCTCCCGCACCGCGGCGTTGATCCGCTGAATCCAAAGGCCGCGGAAGTCGCGCTTCCGGTTGCGCCGGTCGCGGTAGGCGTATTGCAGCGCCTTCTCGACCCGCTCCAACGCCGGGCGGAAGGAGGTGGAAGACCGGCCGACATAGCCCTTGGCGAGCTTGAGGACCTTCTTGTGTCGGGCGTGGGCGGTGACGCCCCGTTTGACGCGAGCCATCTTGGCGCCTCTCCTTTACCGCGAAAGCCCGTAGGGCGCCCATTGCAGGACGGTCAGCCCGTCCTGGTGCCGCAGCACTTGGCTGCCACGGTTTTGGCGCTTCGCCTTGGGCGAGCGGTTGCGGAGCTGGTGGCGCTTGAAGCCCGGACCGGCCAGCACCTTGCCGGTGGCGGTCTGCTTGAACCGCTTCTTGACCGAAGACTTGGTCTTCAACTTGGGCATTTCAGGTCCTCCTGACCGGATGGAGCGCCCGCCACCGGAAAGGGGCAGGCGCGAAGCCGCGGCCGGGCATGCCCGTAATCAAGCACCGGCGCGCGGAAGGCGGCGGCTATACCGGCCGGGGTGCTGCGGCGCAAGACTCGTCGAGGCGGCTGCCGGCCGGCGCGGGCCCGTGCAGCGGTCCGCGGGCCCGGGTCCCGACCCCGGCCGCCGTCACCTCTCCGGTTCGCCGTCGAGGCCGGCCGCGAGGGCCAAGCGCACCGCCTCGGCCAGGCTCCGGGCGCCGAGCTTGTCCATCATCGCGGCGCGGTGCGCCTCCACCGTGCGCGGGCTGATGCCGAGCTCGTGGGCGATGACCTTGTTCGGCCACCCGCAAACGAGGCCGCGCAGCACCATCCGCTCGCGCGGCGTCAGGGCCGACAAGCGCGCTTCTGCCGCCGCCGCCGCCGCGGCGGCCGCGTCGAGCGCCCGGCCCACCGCGGCCAGGATGCGCTCCTTGGGATAGGGCTTCTCCACGAAATCCACCGCCCCGGCGCGCATCGCCCGCACGGCGAGCGGCACGTCGGCGTGCCCCGTCACCACCACCACCGGCAGCGCCGCGCCGCGCCGCGCGAGTTCGGTTTGCAGCGCGATCCCGTCCATGCCCCCCGGCATCAGCACGTCCACCACCGCGCAGGCCCGCCGCGGCGGCTCGGGCGTTCCGGGCCGGGACCCCGCTTCGTTGAGCGCGGCGAGCAGCGCCTCGGCCGAGGGATGCGCTTCGGCGGCGTAGCCGGCCGCGCGCAGCAGCAGCGCGAGCGAACGGCGCATGGCGTCGTCGTCGTCCACCACGTGGACGAGGGGCGGTCGGAGAGCTTCGCCCGGCGCCCCGCCGGGGCCGCCGTGGTGGCGCAGCCGCGCCGGCGCTTCAGGCATGTCCATCGTCTTCGTGCCCTCCAGTCGGGGTGAGGGGCGGCGGCAGCGTGAAGCGGAACACGGCGCCGCCGCCCGGGTTAGGCTCCGCCCACAGGCGGCCGCCGTGCGCCTCGACGATCGCGCGGCAAATCGCGAGGCCTATGCCCATGCCGCGCGGCTTGGTGCTGGCGAAGGGTTCGAACAGGCGATTCCGCACCTCCGGCGCGATGCCGGGGCCGGTGTCGGCCACCAAAACCTCGCAGCCGCCCGCCGCCGAGCGCCGCACGCGGACCTCGATGGCGCCGCGGCCGCCCCCGGCCGCCCGGCCCGCCGCACCGGCCGTCGCCGTATCCGCGCCGCGCAGCGCCTCGGCGGCGTTGCGGACCAAGTTGATGACCACCTGCTGGATCTGGACGCCGTCCACGAGCGCCGCGCCGGCGTCCGCGTCCCGGTGGACGCGCAAGGCCACGGCCGCCTCGCCCGGCACGGGAGGCGGCAACGCCGCCGCGCAGGCCTCCGCGACCAGGGGGCCGACCTCCTCCGCGCGCATGTCGGCGTCGCCGTTGGACACGAAATTCCGCAGCCGGCGCACGATCTCGCCGGCCCGCAACGCTTGCCGCGCGGCCTCCGCCACCGCGTCGCGCGCCCCTTCGAGGTCCGGCGGCGGCGTTTGGAGGTCGCCGCCCGCGCCGTCCGCCGCGCCGCCGGAACCGAGCAGGGCTTCCGCGGCGGCGAGGAAGTTGGCGGCGGCGCCCAGCGGCTGGTTGAGTTCGTGCGCCAAACCCGCCGCCATGGCGCCGACCGCGCCCAGGCGCGACGCGCGCAGCAGTTCGGCCCGCACGCCGTTCAAGCGCTCCTCCGCGGCGCGGCGCGCGGTTTCGTCGCGCGAAACACAGACCACGCCGGCGATGCGTCCGCCCGCGTCCCGCCACGGCGACTTGGTGGTGACGAGGACCGGCCGCGGCGCGCCCTTTTCCGCGTCGCCGCCCCCGAAGCAGTCCTCCACCACGCGCGCTTCGCCGTCGGCCACCACCGCCCGGTCCCACGCCAGGACGGCCTCGGCCCGGTCGGCCGGCAGGAACTCGGAAACGTGCCGGCCCAGCACCTCGGCGGGCGCCGAAACGGAGAGCAGGGCGGCCCCGGCGCGGTTCACCAGGACGAAGCGGCCTTCCAGGTCGCGCGCCAGGATCGGGTCCGAGGTGCCGTCGATCACGGCTTCCAAGAGTTCGCGCCCCCGCCGCGCTTCCTCCCGCGCGGCGCGCTTGGCCGCGAGGCGCGCGCGCAGCTCCGCGTCGGCGGCGGCCAGCGCCTCGCCCACCGCGTTCACCTCGCGCACCGGAGTCGCCGGCAGGGGCACGCCCCGGCCCGCGGCGAGCCCGGCCGCCGCGGCCGCCAGGGCGCCCACCGACGCCTCGACGCGGTGGGCCAGGGCGAGGGCGAGAGAAACCGCGAAGCCGGTGAGGACGGCGCCCACCCCGGCCAGCCACCAGAACGAGCGCCAGAGCGGCGCTTCCAGCACGGGCAACGGCACCCCGACCGAAACGCGCCAGTCCCCGAAGCTCGTCCGCGCGTAGGCGCCGAGCACGGAAACGCCCTCCACCGTGGTGCCGCGCCAAATGCCGCCGTGCCCGCTGGTGTTCTCTTGAAAGTCGCGCGTTGCCGGCCTGCCGACGAACTCCGCGTGCCGGTGGCTGCGGGCCACGATGGTGCCGGCGCGGTCCACGACGCTCGCCGTCCAGCCGATCGGCAGCTCGCCGTCGGCGAGCAACCGCCGCAGCCGGTCAGGCGCGAAGGCCAGGTCAATCTGCCCGAAGCGGTCGTCCTCGACGTCCGTCGTGGCGCCGGGGTCCTCCTCGCGGACGATCGCCGGCACCACCACCCGCAGGAGGCTCCGGCGCGTCACCGCTCCTTCGAACAAGTCCGAAACGAAGAACGCGCCCGCCGCCGTGGCCCGCTCCGCGTCCGGGTCCCCCCCGGCCTCCGTCCGTTCGGGAAGCGGGGCGCCGTGGGGGGTGGCCGTGTTGACGAGCTGGCGGCCGGACGGCGCGCGCAGGACCACGATGACGCCGCGCGCGGCGGCGACCTCGGACGCTTGGCGCCCGAACGCCGGGAAATCGCGCGCCCGGAGCGCCGGCGACGCGGCGAGCGTTTGTGCCGCCGCGAGCAGGGCCGACAGCTCCCGGTCCACCGCGGCGTCCAGCTCGCGGGCCACGGCGCGCGCTTCCCCTTCGAGCCGGGCTCGCTGCGCCCCGCCGTACTCGATGGCCACGCCGACCGCGAAGGCGAGCACCGGCAGGATCAGCGCCGCGGCAAACCCGAGCAGGTGCCACCGCAACCGCCGGCCGCCCGGAGCAGCCGCCGCCCGCTCTTGGGTGGGCCTTGGCGTAGGCCGCTGTGGTCCGGGCACCCGCCCGCCCGACGTCCAAACCTCACCGTCCGAGGCGCCTGGGCCGTTTTCGGCCGGGATCATCCGCCCATAGACGTTCAGACGATCCTTGTCCGGATGGCGGGCCGCCGCGGCGATTGTGTCCATGACAGCTCCAGCACGCACGTTCCGGGTCGTGCGCAGCCATCACGAATAACATGCGTCCGTATCAACCTATCACGGTAAATCTACTAATAGGATCAAGCGGGCCGTTCCGCATACACATCGTACACGAGATCGCGAGTGTTGCGGAAAGGTTTACGTCATGGCGTTTTTGCAAACATTTACCTACGCGTACTCGGTCACCCTCGGGACCAACGGCGCGATCACCCTCACCGCCTCGAACCCGAGGGGGCCCGTCACGGTTTCCGACACCGCCGATGCCACAGCCGACAATACCTCGCGGCTGGGCGACGTTGGCAACGACATCGTCAGCGTCACTGGGCTCAACAACAAGACCAGCACCTATTACGGCTCCGCCACGGTGGGCGGCACCCCCGGCTTTATCCTTTCGGACCAGAACGGCAAGTGGGTGTTCCTCACCAACAGGCAGTTCACCGCCGACACCGGCGGCACCGCCGTCCAGAACGGCGCCTGCCGCCGCCGCCCGCGAGCTTGGCGCTGGCCAGCGACACCGGCGCCTCCGCGACGGACGGCACCACCGCAGTCGCCACCATCAAAGGCACAGCCGTGCCCGGCTCGACGGTCACGCTGACGATCGGCACCGCGGTCGTCGGCACCGGCACGGCGGACGCCTCGGGCAACTTCTCCGTCGCCCCGACCTCCGGCTTGGTGCAGGGCTCGAACACCATCTCGGTGACATCGACGTCCGGCGGCGGCACCAGCACCGCGTCCACCGTCACCTTCAACTACGACACCGCCGCGCCCGCAGCGGCGGCGGTCACCGGCGTCTCCGACAACGTGGGGTCCGTCCAGGGCCCGCTGAGCGGTGGCGGCACGACCGACGACACCACGTTGACGCTCACAGGCACGGCGGAAGCCGGCGCCACCGTGACCGTCTATAACGGCACCACGGTCCTCGGCACCACGACGGCCACCAGCGCCGGCTGGACTTTCACCACCTCGGCGCTGCCCGGCGGGTCGGCCTCGCTCACCGCCCGCGCCACCGACGCGGCCGGCAACCAGGGCGCGGCATCGACCGCCTTCACCACGACGATCGACACCACCGCGCCGGCCGCCCCCACCTCGGTCACCCTCGCTTCCGACACCGGCTCCTCCGCGACGGACAAAATCACCTCCGACGGCACCATCAAGGGCGTGGCCGAAGCGAACTCGACCGTCACACTGAAAATCGGCACCACGGTCGTCGGCACCGGCACGGCGGACGCCTCGGGCAACTTCTCGATCGCCCCGACCTCCGGCTTGGTGCAGGGCTCGAACACCGTCGCGGTGACATCGACCGACCGGGCCGGCAACACCGGTGCCGCGACCAATCTCACATTCACCCTCGACAGCGCCGCGCCCGCGGCCGCCTCCTTCACCGCCACCGGCGCGGGCATCACCGGCGGCAGCGGCGCGCTGAACGCCGGCGACACCGTGGTCTTCACGCTCAATGCCTCGGAGGCGTTGACCGTGACCGGCACCCCGACGCTCACCCTGAGCAACGGGGCCACCGCGACCTACACGGGCGGCACGGGCAACAACGCTCTCACCTTCAGCTACACCGTGGCCGCCGCCGACGGGAACGTCGGCGACCTGGCGGTTTCGGCCCTGAACACTTCGAACGGCGCCACCGTCCGCGATGCCGCCGGCAACGCCGTCACCTTCAACAGCGCGACCGCCGGGAATCCCACCGGCACGCTGCGGATCGACACCGCGGCCCCGAGCGCCCCGGCCTCCGTCGCGCTGGCCAGCGACACCGGGCAGGTAGGCGACGGCATCACCTCCAACCCGACGATCAAGGGCACGGCCGAGGCGGGCTCGACCGTCACGCTGAAGGTCGGCGCCGCCACGGTCGGCACCGGCACCGCGGACGCCCAGGGCAACTTCTCGATCGCCCCGACCGGCTTGGCGCAGGGCGCCAACACCGTCACCGTTTCCGCAACCGACGCGGCCGGCAACACGGGCACGGCGACCAGCCTGTCCTTCACCCTCGACAACGCCGCGCCCGCGGCCGTGTCCGTCGCCGCGTCCGGCGCCGGCATCGTGGACGGCAACGGCGCGCTCAACGCCGGCAAGGTCGTGACGCTCACCGTCACCGCCAGCGAGGCGATGACGGTGACGGGAACGCCGACCCTGTCCCTCAGCAGCGGCGGCACCGCGACCTACGTCGGCGGTTCGGGCACCGCGGCGCTCGCCTTCACCTACACCGTGGGCGCAGGCGAGAACGCGGACGACCTCTCGGTCGCGACGCTGAACCTGCCGAACGGCGCTTCCATCACCGACGCCGCCGGCAACGCGGTGGCCGCCGGCGGCGTGACGGCCGTCAACCCCGCCGGAACGCTCTCGGTGGACACCGTCGCGCCCGACGTCGCCACGACGGTCGGCCTCTCCTCCGACACCGGCGCGTCGCCCACCGACGGCGTCACGTCGAACGCCGCGCTGTCCGGCCGCGTGTCGAACGGGCAGGCCGGCGTCACGGTGGCCGTCTTCGACAACGGCGCGGAGATCGGCAGGGCGACCACCGGCGAGAACGGCGACTGGACCTTCGCCAATGCCGGGGCCGCCAACGGCAGCCATGCCTACACCGCGCGGGTGAGCGACGCCGCCGGCAACCTCGGCCCGACCGCCGCCACCAGCCCGGCCAGCGTCACCGTGGACAAGGCGGCCCCCACCGAGGCCACCACGATCGCGCTGGTGTCCGACACCGGCGCGGCGGGCGACGGCGCCACGGCCAACGCGGCGCTGAACGGCACCGGCCCCGCCGGCGCCACGGTCGTCGTCAAGGACGGCTCCACGATTGTCGCCACCCTGGTGGCCGACGGCACGGGCGCCTGGACCTTCGCCAACACCGCGGCGGCCGCGGGCAGCCACAGCTACACCGCGCAGGTAGCGGACGCCGCCGGCAACCTCGGCCCCGCGAGCGCGACGCTCGCGGTCAACCTGGACCGCTCCGGCAACGACAACCTGGGCTTCCTGGCGACCGCCGGCGCCGACTCGATCGCCGGCGACGACGGCTCGGACACGATCACCGGCCTGGGCGGCGACGACACGCTCTGGGGCGACGACGCGGCCGGGGTCGCGGCGGGCGACGGCGCCGACAGCATCAACGCCGGCGCGGGCAACGACCTGCTCATCGGCGGCGCCGGCAACGACACCTTGGTCGGGGGCGCCGGGAACGACACCCTGGACGGCGGCGCGGGTTCCGACACCGCCAACTACCAGAGCGCCGCCGGCGGCCTGACGTTCACCTACGACTCCGCGTCTGGCGCCTTCACCGCCAGCGACGGCAGCGGCGGGACGGACACCCTCCGCAACGTCGAGACCATCCTCGCCAGCTTCGGCAACGACTCGCTCGATGTGAGCTGCACCCGGTTTCCCTGGACACCCATTTGTCGAGGGGAGACCGGAACGATGAAGCCGAGCATGAACGAGAACGATCGTCTTGATGCGGTTGATGTGCCGGTGGTCAGCGCGGGCGGGCGCGGCCCGTCCCCGCTGTCCACGGGCCGCGCCGCCCCAATGGCACCAGCTGCGCCGAAGCCCAGCCCGCTGGCGCCCGGCCAGCGCTGGAGCGTCGGACGCAAGCGCGAGGTGGTGCTGCGCCTGATGCGGGGCGAGTCCGCCGAGCTCCTCTCCCGCGAGCTCGTTCCGCCGATCTTCAAGTCGGAGCAGTGGCGCCGGAAGGCCGAAGCCGCGCTGGAGGGCGCGCTGGAGGAGCGCGAAGCCGATCCCACCACCGGCGAACTCGCCGCCGCCATGCAGCGGATCGGTGAACCGGGCATGGAGAACGAACCGCTGCGCACCAGGCTTGGGGCACTGCCCCAAGGCGTCCCGGCCCTTTGGCCCGCGGGAGGTCGCGGTGATGGCCGAGGCGACTTCCCCTGCCACCGGCCGGCGCTACGGTGCCGCACGCGTTTGCTGGGCCTGGGAGGTCCCGGGGTCCTCGTTCCACGCCGCGCGCAGGGCAGGGACGGGCGGTACCGCGGTCGCGGCGAGGCCGGGACGCCGCGGACCGAAGCCGGCGGTGTCAGACCAGGCGCTGCTCGCCGCCATCCGGGCCGACCTCGCGCGCTCGCCCTGGACCGGCGAGGGACACCGTAAGGTGTGGGCCCGCCTGCGCGCGCGCGACGGCATCCGTGTCTCCCGCGAGCGCGTCCCGCGCCTGATGCGCGAGCACGCCCTGTTGTCGCCGCACCGGGCCCGCCAGCGCCGCGAAACGGCGCATGGCCGCCACATCGTCACCGTGGCGCCGAACACCATGTGGGCGACCGACGCCACCCGGATCACCACCGTCCAGGACGGCAAGGTGTGGCTGTTCGGCGTCGCTGAGCATTGGGACGCCGAACTCCTGGGCTGGCACGTTGCGAAGTCTGGCACCCGCTTCGAGGCGATCCAGGCCGCCGGCATGGCGGTGCGCCAGCGGTTCGGTCACCTCTCCGCCGGCGCCGCCCGCGGCCTCGCGCTCCGCCACGACCACGGCAGCGACTTCATGTCCGACGACTTCCAGAAGCGGGTCAGGTTCTGGGGCATGGCGCCGAGCCACGCCTCCGTCGGAGAGCCCGAGACGAATGGAGTGATCGAGCGCCTGTTCCGCACCCTGAAAGAGCAAGTGGTGCATGGACGCATCTTCCAGACCATCGACGAGGTGCGCGACGCCGTCCGTGCCTTCGTCGTTCGCCACAACGCCGAATGGCTGATCGAGAAGAACGGCCATCGCAGCCCGCTCGACGCCCGCGCCGCATGGCTCGGACAGACCTTCAGGCGCGCCGCGTAGCGCAACCCATTGTCCAGAGAGCCGGGTGCGATACACTCGAACCACGCTTCGAAGCCTCCCCGTTCGGGGGAGCAGCACATCGGGCCGACGGACGCGCGGCCTTCGGGGAAGTGGGCGAGGCGGAGCGGCTCGTAGTCGGCTCCGGGCGACCCGCCCGGCCGCCATTCGACGTGGAGGGCGGTGCCTTCGCGGCGCAGGCGGAGCCCTACGACCTCCGGGGCTTCGTGCCCGGGGATGAGCGACCAGTCGGAGAATTCGCGCGTGACGACGCAGCTCAGCAACCTGCGGCCGTCCACGAACTCGACGCCGGCCTTCACCCAGTGCCGCTCGTCGAGGCGGGCCATCAGGCCGGCCTGGTCGTAGAGCGTTCGGTAGGCGCCGCCGAAGGTCGCCTCGGCCGTGAAGTCGCCCGGCGCGTCCGCGTGGCGCAGGTGCCCGCTGTCGCGCACGAAGCCGTAGTGGGTCACGCGCCAGAAGTCCGTGTTCGCGGCCGTGGTGACGGCGAGCCGCGTCCCGTCGTCGCGCCAAGCCGGCGGTTCGTTCAGCCATTCCATGAGGTTGCTTCCGGGTCCGGGGACGCCTCCGCAAGCCCTTGCGAGAGGTTCAGCCGGTCTGTCTGCCAAGATTGTATAAGCTTTCACTTGATCGCGAGCAATCATTGCGAGAAAAAGCAATAACATTCTCTCGCAACGTTTTTGAGCCGCCTGGCGCTGTCGCCGCGGCGGCCGGGGTACGGACTCGTGCGCGACAACGGCCTGCGGCGCTTCACGGCGCATTTCGCCCTGCACCAAGCGGCATCGGCCCTCGCCGGGGCGTTCATCGGCGCGTACCTGCTGCGGAGCGGGTTGCCGCTGCCCGTGGCGCTGCTGGTCTACGCCGGGCTGTACGCCGCGCGGATCGGGGTGCGGGCCGCGGTGCTGCCGCTGGTGCGGCGGGTGGGCTACCGGGGCGCCTTGGCGCTGGGCGCCGGCCTCGGCGTGCTGCAATTCCCGCCGTTGCTGCTGGCCGAGGACCCCGTTTGGCTGGTTGTCTGGGTGGCCACGGTGTCCTTCGCGGAGGCGACCTACTGGCCGGTGTTCCACGCCACCGCGGCGGTGCTGGGCCAGGAAGGGCAGCGCGGGCGCGAGATCGCGGAGCGGCAGGTGGTGGGCTTGGGCGTTTCCGTGGTGTGCCCCCTGCTCGGCGGGTGGTTGCTGGGCACCTACGGGCCGGCCTTCGACTTCGGCGTGGCGGCCTGCTTCGCGGCGCTGTCCACCCTGCCGCTCGCGCTGCTCGGCGCGGTTCCGGCCGGGCCGGTGCCGACGGCGCGGGAGTCGGTGCGGAGCGCGGACCTCGTCGGCACCCTGGCCTTCGCCGCCGACGGCTGGATCTGCGCCGGCCTCGGCATCGCTTGGCCGATGGTGATGTTCTCCGCCTTGGGCGAGCGGTACGAGGCGCTGGGCGCGACCGCCGCGCTCGGCGCCGTGGTGGGCGCGGCGAGCGGCCTGCTGTGCGGGCGCTACATCGACCGCGGCGGGCGCGAGCGGATGCTGCCCTGGGTGGCCGGGGCGCTGGCCGTGGGTATCACGCTGCGGGCGATGGAGGGCTTGGCGCCGTTCGGGGCGGGGGCGATCCACGCCACCGGCGCGGCGATCGGGGCGCTGTACGGCCCGGTGCTGATGAGCGTGCTGTACGACCGGGCGCGGCGCTCGGGCTCGGCCTACCGCTACCAGTTGGCGGCCGAGACGGGCTGGGACGCGGGGGCCGCCCTGGGGTGCGTGGCGGCGGCGGGGACGGCTTGGGCCACGGGCGTCGCCTCTTTGGCGGTGCTGCCCGCGGTGCTGGGCGTGGGCGTCGTGTTCGCCTGCGTGCGGGCGGCCGGGGACGGGCGGGAGCGGGCCGTCGTTGGCGTGCGGGCCGCGATTGGTCTGGGCCGTGGGGCGCCGGCGCCGGCCGGCGGGTGAGGTTGTGGCGCGGACGGTCACGAGAAGATTTTATTCCCTGCTACCCCTTTGACGAACCGCGCCGCCGCGCGGCTCCATGTCCAAGATGCGGCGGATCGAATCCCTGGCATTCGCCATGCGGACGCTGTTGAACACCGCCGGCGCGACCTCGATTTTCACGCCGGACAGGAACCACAGCAAGTTGGTCATCAGTGTCTCGGCCACACTGAACAGGTGGACGAACCGCCCGAGCGCGAGGCAGTAGCGGGAGTACATCCCGGTCACTGTCAAGGTTTCCGGTGAAGCGTTTGTCGCTTCCGGTGTAGGCTCGTCCGCCGTGAAAACTCCCGCCCCCTTTCACGCGATGCCGCAGAGCGCGATG